>CALCXO010000021.1:0-60227 GCA_937905925.1 uncultured Atopobium sp. | reverse complement strand
GTAGTAAGTGTAGTGATAATTAGGAGTATTTTTATTTTCGAGAATATAAAATAAGCCATATCTAGCGTGCGGTAGCCATGTCTCTGGCTCAAAATACCAGGTTTTGCCATCAGGTGTAGTATAGAAACCAGATGCTGCTGCACCTGTTTCATCTACATAGTATTGATGACTGTCATAAGTAATCCACTGACTTTTTAGAATAGTTCCATCTTCAGTATAAAAATATACCTTTCCATCAACTTTTTTCCACTTTGGATAATAGGATTTAGAAGTTGATTCAGGAGCACTTACTGTGGAAGTATCAGTAGTCTCTGCAAGAGCAGGAGTAGCGTGGAGTCCGCAAAGTAGAGCTGCACTCAACGAAGCAACTGCAATGAGCTTTTGCATTGAAGGCCTGCTGGACGAACATGTCTTCTTTTTCATTGGCATATCCTTTTTTGAAGGGATAACTTTCTATATAAATAATAGTTTGATATGCCTGTTATTGTTCTCGTAAATTAATCCTATACAAATTCTCTATCTTCTATGAAAAAATGCTCAACTAATGAGATAAAAAACGTTTAATGGCAGATATATCCATAAATAAATGCTGGAAAACAGCTTGAATACCTGTGGCTCTTCCGGTAGATGGTGTGAAAATCTCCATGAGTGGTTTCTCGCCACATAAGTTGTTGATTAAGGTTATTATATTTCACGTGGCGAAACGTCACGGTATCGCGCTCCACAGGCGCAGTTTTGCCCTGCGGGGCTAAGAAAGAAAGGCACGAAATGGCTCAGGGTACTGTAAAGTGGTTTAATCCAGACAAGGGTTACGGCTTCATCTCTCGTGAGGATGGCGACGATCTGTTCGTACACTTCTCCGAGATTCAGATGGACGGATTCAAGACTCTCGATGAGGGTCAGCCTGTCGAGTTTGAGATTACCACCGGCCAGAACGGTAAGCTCCAGGCTTCTAGCGTCCACAAGATCTAGTACTTGCGAACACTACCATCAAAAGGAGACCTTCGGGTCTCCTTTTTTGTTACATCGCTATTTTTTTAGTTGCAATAGCAAAAAACTTTAATACCAGTGCTTGATGGTAAAGTTAGCAAGTTCAGAGAGTTTCTCGATATCTTGATGCTCATCATCACAATTAACAGCACAGGTGATAAGGCCAACAGAATTTCCTGTCTGTAGAGCCAGAGGAATGTCTTCAAACAGAATTGTTTTCTCGGCTTGAGCTCTAAGGCGAGCAAGAGCCTCTAAATAGAGATACGGCTCATCTTTTGCAGACCCAACATCTGCCGCAAACACCTGAGTACCAAACAGAGTGGATAGATGTAAACGAGGCTCAAGAAGAGTAAGAAGCTCCGGCTCATTGACAGTTGCTAATGCAGTAGGGATGCCTTTTTCTTGTAGCTTGCCAATAAAATCAACAACACCAGGTCTAAGCTGCACTGAGTTTACAAAGAAACTTTTGCTGAGTTCTTTCCACTCGGCAACAATTTCTTCTGGATCTTCCTTTAGCCCATAGGTGGCAATTGCCCATTCGGCTCCCCTTTCAAATCCAAGAGGGGAGAGAATCTTGCCAATTTCTGGAGTGTAAGGGATTCCTCGCGACTCAAAAAACTCTTGGTCAACAAGCTTCCAAATATGATGCGTGTGAGCAATAGTGCCATCAAAATCAAAGATTGCTGCTTCAAAATTTGTTGCAAGAATATCTTCAAGTGTTGAGAAAATCACAGAGTTCCAATCAAGTTGCGGTGAGCTTGTGTTTTTTATTGTTGACATGCCAGTCTAGTGTAAACTTTTAGCAAGTATGAAGAGGAGTAAACCAATACTTTTCGGAGGACCGCATGAAACGCAGCTTATTTAATACTCGCGGTAAATTGCTTGCTGTTTTGCTCTTTGTTGTCGCAGCATTGTTTGCAACAACAGTTCAAAACGCATATGCAACTACCTACACCACAATGGATGCCCAAGGAAACATTATCCAGAGTGAATCACTAAAAGATGCCGTAGCACTTGCTCGTGCAACTGGCAGACCTATTGCGCTTGACCCAGGTCACAGTGATGGCCTTGAAGGCAGAGATCCAGGTGCTACCTACTTTGGACTCAAAGAGGGAGATCTGGCTTGGGCAACTGCCATGTACGCCAAGAAGTATCTGGAAAAATGGGGTGTACAGGTTGTTGTTGTTCGTGGAGAACACGAGGATCCATCGATCAAGACGCGCGTACAGCGTGCTGTTGACGCAAACGCTTGTGCCATTATTTCTCTGCATTACAACGCTGGACCTGCATCTGCAACGGGCTCAGAGGTACTTGTTCCTCATAAGGTAAGCTACAACTACGATCTTTATCTCTCCGGTCAAATTTTTGCCGGTAAGGTTAACTATTACCTCAGAAATAAAGCTGGTATTGTTACCCGTGGTGACGGTGCAACCGAGCGTGGCTATAACGATCAATACGGAACCGATTATTACGAGAATGGCGATGAGTCCGATTATTACGGCATTGTTCGCTATGCTCGTCAAAAGGGTATTCTTGGCGTAATTATTGAGCACCAGTTTATCTCTAATCCAACAAATGCTGCTGAGTTTAAAGACCTTGGCGACAACTCTAAGGTTGACTACATTGGCTGGGCAGATGCATGGGCAATTTGGGAAATGTACAGCTCTGACACCTGGTGGAATATGAGTAGCGTTTCTGTTGCTCAAAAAGATAACGACGTCACTTTGAAGCCAGTTCTTACTGGTGTAGTTACAAACGCAACATTTACTTACAGCTACGCTGGTCCAGACGGAACTAAGGTGACGGTCGCATCTAACACTACGGCAACCTCATCTACTTTTACGCTTCCTGCAAGCGGTCGTTACACTTTGTACATCACTGCAAGGTCTTCTGATGGTCAAGAGATAACCCGTCAGACAAACTATGACGCTAAGATTAAAGAGTCCTATGGCTGGCGTAGAGCCGCTGAAGGATGGATGTATTCCGACGATAACGGCACTGCTTACGTAAACAGATGGCTCAAAGACGATGATGGCTGGCATTATTTTGATGCCAGAGGAATTGCCGTTTCTGGTTGGTTTACCACGCCAAATGGTAAAGTTTGGTACTTTGATGCAGCTGCACCTCATAACGCTGCTGCTCTTGGTCAAAAAACCATTTCAGGTAAGTCTTATTACTTTGACGAGATTAATGGAATGGCAAAGAACACCTGGGTTCACCAGGCTGATGATTCTTGGTCTTGGGCAACAGAAAATGGTTCACTGCATGCCGGTTGGAAACACATGCCTAACGGCAAGTGGTTCTATTTTGATGCTAACAACAATTACCATGCTACTTTTGGTCTTATGACTGATGGATACAAGAAGTACTACATTGATCAGAATCGTGGACTGATTTATGGCGGTTGGGTCAATCTTGCTAATGGCGATTGGGTCTGGCTCAATGACGACGGCACGCTTTATTCTGGCTGGAAGTACATGCCTAATGGCAAGTGGTTCTACTTTGATGAAAATGCTGAGTATCCACTGATGAAGACAGGACTTGTTACCACAGCTAGCGGCTCATACTACGTTGATGCTAATAACGGTATGAAGGTTAATGACTGGGTAGAGATGCCAAATAACGTCTGGGCTTGGGCTCAGTCTAATGGTGCTCTTGTTTCCGGTTGGTTTAATACACCAAATGGTAAGACATGGTACTTTGATCCAAACACAAAGGAGCACGGCGCTCTCTTTGGTCTTCAGGTACTTAATGGCTCATACTACTACTTTGACCAGAGTAATGGATTGTTGCGCTCTCAAAACGTCACTCTTCCTGATGGTCGTGTTGCTTACGCAGATGCAAATGGCGTTCTTAACATCAAGCCTGCAGATAACAACAACGGCAATAACGGTGGAGATAATAGAGACGCTAACAACACGCCTGCTGATAACGATTCTCCAATTGAGCCAACTCGCGGTAATTTCTCTGATCGCACCAGCGTTCTTGGAGCACCTCTTGTCACTAAAGAGGACCTTCAGCGAGATTTCAATAAGCGCGTAGGTTCTGCTTATCCAGCTGTCTATGCCGAGAAGGGCGCTGCAACAGGAACCGATTTTGTAAACCAACTATGGCAGGCTGCAATTGATGAGGGAGTTCGTCCAGAGCTCCTCTATGCGCAGGTCATGATTGAGACAGGTAACCTTCGCTTTGGTGGCGATGTCCTTCCTGAGCAGTGCAACTTTGGTGGTATGGGTGCAACAGGAAATGGTGAGCGTGGACTCTCGTTTGATACCGTTCTTAAGGGACTCCGCGCGCAGGCCTTGCACCTTCGTGCATACGCAGGTTATGAGCCACTGACCGTTGATCCAAGCAAAGCCCAAGAGGTTGACAAGCGCTACGGAGCATGGATTCTTGCTAAGAAAGCTAATATTATCCGCAAGCTCGCTGGCACCTGGGCAATGGATAAGAACTATGCGGTAAAGCTTGTTCGTGTAATGAATGAGCTGTAAAAGCCACAGCACATTGTGCAAAAGGAGTTCCGAGAAATCGGAACTCCTTTTTTATGCCAATGCTTTGTGAGTTTGAGTTGAGTTATCTTATCTTATCTTATCTTATCTATCAGGCTCTCCTTCAATGGAGTTGAGCATGTCAAAGTAGACGTCATCTTTAGTCATAATTCCTAGGTTCATCATGAAGTTCTTGGCAACACTAAAGAGCTCTGCATCAAGTGAGGCGCGGGTACCATCTAAGAAAATAGTAGAGACCTCATCTGTTGGAGCAACAGGAATTTGATTTTCTATGAGCGTGGCGTAAATCTCATCATCGCTCATTTCATCGCAGCTAAACTCAGGCTCTGTTTGCGCAAGAATAGCCGTCTCGGTACCAATAATAAACGTAGCACCTGGTAAAAACTTAAGAGCAAACTGATAGCAAGCTTGAGCAGCTTTAAGATGTCTCAAACGCCACTGGAAGAATGCCATGCGATAATAGCCAAACCCAATACTCTCGGGGTCATGGGCAAGCAGCAGGAGCTTCTTGAGTTCATCTGCAGCAGCTGTAATATCTAGCGACTCCTCAAGACAGTGGGAGAGGTGTAGCCTTGCACTCATGCTGAGAGGAGCAATCTCAACAGCCCTTCTCGCGTGCTGAAGAGCACTTTGAGTTTGTCCTTGGAGCGTCTGAGCAATAGACACCAAAAGGTGCGCCTCAAAGTAAGACATGGGGGCTAGGCGAGTATTTTTCTCGGGATTAGAGAGAATTCTGTTGTAAAGTACGCGATCAACGTAGTTCATAAATACACGCCACTGAGTGGTGGTTGTATCTGTGTAGGTGTTATTTCCATCAACGGAGTCCAGCACTTCACGTAGGAGCAGTTCTGCGTCTTGATAGTTTTTTTCGCCAATAAGACGCTGGGCCTTGGTAACCGCCAAGGAAAGAACGCCTCCATCAACAAACTCTTCTGAAATAGCCTCAAAGTCATCTTCTGCAAGCGTGCCCTTAATAAAGCGAGAAACCACGCGTTCTCCCGCTGCTCGCACCGTAGGATCGGTAGAGTTTGCGGTATACGACAAGATAGTGCGGACGTTTTCTTCTGTAGAAGAAGATAGGTTGCGCAAAATTTTGGTGATAATTTCTTCTCGCGCCTGACCTTCATCAATAGAAAGCCCCGACACTTCATCGGTGCCTAGTGCGTGAGCTGCGACGCTATCAAGACGTTTTTGAGAAGACTCAACAAAATCGTACCTACTGGGTGGACAGAAAATCTCGTTGTCTAGGGTAAAGAGCGGGTGCACCGCATGAAGAATGCCATCTACCTCGTCAATTTGTGCGTTCCAGAGCTGATAGACAGAAAGCGGATTAGTCTCTTCTGTAATGTTTGTATCTTCAAATTGCTTGCGAGTAATGTGGAACGAGAAAAGACAGGCATGCAGCTTGTTTGTATTGCATATGCCAGAGAGCCATACCTCGTTAATCTTCTGCGAGCTTCTAAAGGCGCTTGCGGAAATGAGCATGCCAAGATGTAAGTTATAAGCGGTTGCCGCACGGCTGAGGTCATCAAAGGTTGCTTCTTTGATACTTCCATCTGCGCCAAGAAAGCTTTTTGGGAACTGCTCTGGAAGGGCCAGGTGTACCCTAAAGGCGGCAATTCCCTTGTGTACGTTGGTCCTAAACTCAGTGACAAGACGCTGAGATAGGCGCAGGCTTTCAATGTGTAGAGAGATGGCTTTGCGGACAACCCACTCGCCGTCTTCTTGGGTGCTTTGAGTGGTGGCACAGCGGGGGCGAGATTGCTTCATCATGGTAGAAACAATCTTTTGCTCAAAAGCAAGTAAGTCAAGTTCAGATGCCATATTTGCATCAAGAAAGTATCGCTCTGCAAAGAGGGCAGTGTTCAGTGCGCTTTCAATAGTAAGGAGCTGAATCTTCTGTTCATAGGAAAGTGCTTTTTGATTAGCGCGAAGATAAAAGAGGCCATTGGTGCGCAGACGTACCACACGGCAGGGGATAGCACTATCTTGTGCGTTAAGAACGCCGGCATCTTTTAATCTTTGAGCCAGATGTAGCTCAAAGTCACTAGGCGGGATGGCAACAGAACCACCTTTTCGGTGAGAATCTTTTTCACGCAAAAACGCCGTATTTACAAAGTGTTTAAGCACTTTAAGGGGAGTAGTGGACTCTGTAAGTGCAAGAGAGAGTGCTTCAATGTTGAGCTTTGTATGCCAACCAGTCTGATCAATAGAACCAACTTGCTGATTAATTTGAGCAGCGTCTAGAGACTCATCAGGCAGAACGTCTTTGTTGACGAGAGACGGATAGAGTTTTCCAAGCCTGTTTCTTCCAGGTTGCTTAGCTTCTGGATTATTTTCCTGACGAGTCATCATACACCTCCCAGGTTAGGCATAGTGATTCATCTATAGTTAACTATATACCTTAGCTGGTGTGCGACATTTCAGCTGTCAATAGTTAATTCGGCAGGCGAGAAGAAAATGCCATTGACTGGTTAGTTTTGCGTCATCAACGGTATACTCACATACGTAGATGATTGGATTGACATGGCAATATTGCAAAACGTAACTGATTCAAATAGAGCGCTGGTAACTTCTGAGGTAGTTTCAGATTTGCAGCATCGCTCGCTTATTATTTTTGATTTTGATGGAACTATGGCAGACACATTGCCCACCATTGTTTCTACAGCAAAGATGGCAATGACAGACTGTGGTCATACAGACTTTATAGAAGCAGATCTTAAAAAGCTTGTAGGACCACCGTTTCCTTATGGGTTTGAACTGGTCTTTGGTTTAAGCCACGAAGACGCTGTTGCGGTTACTAAGCGTTACCGTGAGCTCTATGTAACTACAGGAAAATGGCCGCTTTTTGAAGGTATGAGAGACCTTATTGATGACCTTCACGCCGCCGGTAAAAAGGTTGCCGTAGCAAGCTCAAAGAATCAGCCTATGCTAGAGATGGGGCTTAGGGACAACAACCTTATTGGTGTTCTTGATGCCTATGCAGGAAGAATAGATGAGGCGGCAACTGATAAAATCACCGCCATTGCTCACGTTATGCGCAAGCTTGGCTGTGACGCATCTGAAAGCGTCATGGTAGGAGACCGCCGTTTTGATATGGAAGCATCATTCCCCAATCAGATCCCGTGTATTGGCGTTCTGTATGGCAAAACCACTAATAAACAGGAGCTTATTGATGCGGGCGCAGTTGCAATTGTAGATACTGTAGAAGATCTACACCACGTTCTTCTCGCCTAAGAAACTGTTACATACGCACAAAAAACGCCTTGCCACTTAGATGACAAGGCGTTTTGCATTACAGAGGCCAGCTGTTATTCAAGCTCAAAGGCTCCTGTGTAGAGCTGGTAGTACGTTCCTCGCTTGGCGAGAAGTTCGTCGTGTGTACCGCGCTCAATAATGCGACCGTGGTCAAGTACGACAATAACATCTGCGTTTCTAACCGTAGAAAGACGGTGAGCAATAACAAAGGTGGTGCGGTCGTACATCAGAGCGTCCATACCACGCTGGACAATTGCTTCGGTACGTGTGTCAATGCTGGAGGTAGCTTCATCCAAAATCATGACTGGTGGATCTGCGACTGCTGCGCGAGCAATGGAGATGAGCTGGCGCTGTCCTTGGGAGAGGGCGCTGCCGTTGTCCTTAAGCATAGTGTGGTAGCCGTCAGGAAGACGTCTGATAAAGTCATCGGCACCAGCAAGTTTTGCGGCCTTCACGCAGTCCTCATCAGTAGCGTCAAGACGACCGTAGCGAATGTTGTCCAAAACGGTACCCGTGAAGAGGTTAACGTCCTGAAGAACAATGCCAAGAGCGCGACGCAGAGAACTCTTCTTAATCTTGTTGATGTTGATGCCGTCGTAGCGAATCTTGCCGTCTTCAATGTCATAGAAGCGGTTAAGTAGGTTAGTGATGGTTGTTTTACCTGCACCTGTTGCACCAACAAAGGCAACCTTCTGACCAGGTTTTGCATAAAGAGAAATGTCATGCAGTACGGTGTGGCCTGGCTCGTATCCAAAGTCAACATCAAAGAGACGAACGTCGCCCTTAACAGGGGTGTAAGTAACCGTGCCGTCACTGTGTGGATACTTCCAAGCCCAGTAACCGGTGCGGTACTCAGCTTCCTGAACTTTACCGTCAATGGTTTCTGCATTGACTAAAGTAACGTAACCTTCTTCAGTCTCTACTGGTTCATCAAGTAGCTCAAAGACACGATTAGCTCCAGCAACACCCATAACAACGGAGTTAATCTGACCAGAAATTTGGTTAATCTGTGCAGAGAACTGACGTGTCATGTTGAGGAAGGGAACAGCTACTGCGATGGTAAAGGGCAGTCCAGAAATAGAAATGTTCTGAACATTCAGTGTAATAAACACACCAGAAACTACAGCAACTACAACGTACATAATGTTGCCCAGATTGTTGAGGATAGGCATAAGCGTGTTGGCATAAAGGTTTGCATTTCTTGCAACAACCATCAGCTCATCGTTGATTTTGTCAAATGATTCAATAGTTTCTGCCTCATGGCTAAAGACCTTAACGACCTTCTCGCCATTCATCATTTCCTGAATGTGACCCTCAACATCTGCAGTAGTCTTCTGAGTCTTAACAAAGTTCTTTGCGGACTTACCACCAAGGTTTTTAGTAGCAAGGCCCATCAAAGAGAATCCAAATAGAACAACCATGGCCATAAGTGCACTGTAGTAAAACATAATGAATATAACTGCGATGATAACCACAGAGGTAAAGAGGAGGTTTGGAAGACTGGTGCCAATCATCTGGCGCATTGCGTCAATATCATTGGTGTAATAGCTCATGATGTCGCCATTGAGGTGCGTATCAAAGTACCTAATAGGTAAGTCTTGCATGTGCGAGAACATCTTCGAACGCCATTTTTGCAGAGCTCCCTGGGTGACAATAGCCATACCCTGGGTAGAGATGATATTTGCAAGTAGTCCAATGACGTAGAAGGTGGCGAGAAGAGCTACGTTTTGGAAGACTAAGCCTTCAGCAGAACTCCAGTCACCAGTATCAATAAAGTTAGAGATGATAGAGAGGATTCGCTCCAAGAAGACACTTGGGAGTGACTGCATAATTGCTTGGATAACAGCACCAAGGAGTGCTACAGGGAGAAGGACAGGGTAGAACTCCCAGAGCATTTTAATGGTTCGAGTAAGAATTTTTCCCACGGGAAGCTTTGGTCTTGCATTGTTTGTTTCTGTTGTCCTACTCATGAGAAGTCACCTCACCTTCCTGAGACTGATTTTCATCAACACTTTGCTTGTTCTGTGAGAAGTACACTTCGCGGTAGATTGGGTTATCTTTCAGGAGTTCTTTGTGCGTACCAATTGCGTTTATGCGACCGTTATCCAGAACAATAATCTTGTCAGATTCTTCGATACTGGAAGTACGCTGAGCAATGATGATCTTGGTGGTATCAGGTAAGAAATCTTTAAGACCAGAGCGAATTAAAGAATCTGTCTTTGTATCAACAGCGCTGGTAGAGTCATCAAGAATAAGTACTTTTGGACGTCTAAGCAACGCGCGCGCAATACAGAGTCTCTGCTTCTGACCACCAGAAACGTTGTTGCCACCCTGCTCGATATGAGTCTCATATTTATCAGGGAAGGTTTGAACAAAGCTATCAGCCTGAGCAAGACGAGCTGCCTCAAGAATCTCTTCATCGGTGGCGTCGGGGTTACCCCACAGGAGATTCTCTTTGATGGTACCGCTAAAGAGAACGTTTTTCTGAAGAACCATGGCAACAGCACCACGAAGAGTATCAATGTCATAGTCTTTGACGTTGTGTCCGCCAACAGAAACGCTACCAGCGGTTACATCGTATAGGCGAGGAATAAGCTGCACCAGTGTGGACTTTGCAGAACCGGTACCACCGATGATACCGATGACCTCACCAGAGTTGATGTGAAGGTCTACACCAGACAGGGCTTCTCGACCCTCTGGACCGGAATAGGAGAATCCAACGTTCTCAAAATCAATGGATCCGTTTGTAACCTCGGTCAGAGGATTTTCTGGGTTGTTAATAGTGGAAGTTGCAAGGAGTACCTCACAGATGCGGCGAGCACCTTCTTCCGCAATGATGATCATGGCAAAGACAAAGGAAAGCATCATGAGTGCCATAAGCATCATAAAGCCATACGTAATAAGCGAAGAAAGCTGTCCAACGCCAAATGCAGTTCCCTGAGAAGAGACAATCAGGTACGAGCCAAAGTACAGAATGAAGATAAACAGCACGTAAATAGTGAAGTTCATAAATGGAGAGTTCAGAGCCATGAGCCTCTCGGCTGCTGTAAAATCTTCGCGCAGCTCTTCTGAAGCCTTATCAAATTTCTGACGCTCGAAGTTTTCATTTACAAATGACTTAACAACGCGGATACCAGCCAAGTTTTCTTCAGCGGATTCATTGAGTGCGTCGTACCTCTTAAATACCTTTTTAAAAATAGGAATGACTCTAGAAATAATGAAGTAGAGACCAATTCCTAGAAGAGGCATGACGGCAACAAAAATAATGGCAAGCCAGCCACCCATGATAAAGCCAGCAATAAATGCAGCAATAAACATAAATGGAGCACGAACGGCCATGCGGATGAGCATCATAAATGCCATCTGTACGTTAGAAATATCCGTAGTAAGGCGTGTTACTAACGATGACGAAGAGAATGCATCAATAGTGGTAAACGAGAAATTTTGGATATTACGGAACATATCACGGCGAAGATTGCGCGCAAAGCCTGTGGAAGCTTTGGCAACAGAAATACCGGATAGTGTTCCAAACAGCAGCGACAGCATTGCCATAGCGGCAAGAACAGCTCCAGACTGAATGACAGCGTTTAGTTCTGCCCCCGTGCGAAGCGTATCAACAAGATTAGCTGTTCTAAAAGGAATGAGGATTTCTAAGATGGTCTCAATTAACACAAAGAGAGGAGTGAGAATAGTGTCTCTTTTGAACTCACCGATACTCTTTGAAAGCACTAAAGCAATCTCTTTAATGGAAAGATTGCTGACATCTACAATACCTGTCAGAGCAGAGGGAACCATAGCAGTTTCTGCTTCAGTTGATTCAATTATGTTTTCAAGTTCTTCAGTTGAAGTTACTTCTTCTGACATGCTGTTTCTCCCTTCTCGTCTCTGTTAATTGTGTCCCAATGTTCAACTAAACGATCTAGATATGCGCAGAATGTAACTTTTTCTTCATCAGAAAGAACAGACAATGCGCGCGCTTCAAATGACTCGATGGCCTCTTGAGCTTCTTTTGCTTGTTTTTGACCTTCTTTTGTCAAAGAAAGAAGTGTCTGCCTGCGGTCTTTGTCTACACGAGTACGTTCAACAAGACCTTTTGCTTCAAGTTTGCTCACCATTTCTGAAAGAGATGCAGAGGTATTCTTTGTCTTGGCGAGAAGATCTTTTTGTGTCATATCTCCATCACGATAGAGCGCAGTCAAAATAAATTGTTGACCGCCACGGCATCCGCGCGTGATGTAAAGATAATGACCTAGATGGCCAAGATTGCGAATAATGCGCATCTCTTGAGTAGGTGAGGTAGGTGCTTGATGCATGAGTACCTCCCATAACAGAAATAATTCTTGTTAGGTATTATACTCAAAATTTCTGAGATAGCAAGGTACTTAACAATTAAGTACCTAAGTTTTATTTTCTTGAAACAAAAGCAGGTAAATCAGGTTAGAGTTCTAGCTCTGTTTTTAAAAGTAGGAAAGATTTGCAAAAATTCTTCTCACCACTGCACCCGGAGATACCTTGGGAACATTGTGAGGACATCCTGGAATGAAGAGAAGTCGAGCGGTAGGGATTGCCTCAGCAATACGGCGAGTTTCCTCTGGATAAATCTCATCGTATTCACCTGCCATGACAACAACAGGAACGGAGATGTGTTCAAGGGACGCGGGATCAATATGAGGGTTATCTACCATGAGTTCAAGATGCTCTGCAATACGAGCGGCCTCAGCAGGAGAAGGAACAGGGTAGCCGTCTTCTAGAACAGCACCTTCCCAGCCTTCAACTGCCCAACGTTTATTGCCCTCGATACTTTCATATAGCCAGGTCATATCACCCAGAGTATCAGGCTCAAGATTTGCTCCGATAGAGACGAGGGAGGCAACAATATCGGAATAATCGCGCGCTAAAAGAAGTCCTAGGATAGCGCCATCAGAAAAGCCCACAATATGAGCAGAGGTAACGCAAAGTTGCTTAAGAACAACATACGCATCTTCTGCCATCTGCTCGTAGGTAAAGGCAGCTGTTCCTCGGGTACTTTGTCCTTGATCTCTGGAGTCTATACCTATTGCGTTGTAGCCACGTTTGCATACTTCATCAATGACGGTTCCAAAGATGCCGTGTTCTTCTCCATTTCCGTGGAGAAAAACAATAGGAGTGGCAAAGGTGTCGTCGGGAACAGATGCTAAATAAGCCGCAGTTGAAGCGAGGTCTTCACAGGGTTTCTCGCCATCAGAGGTGTGGGGAGTGTAGACAAACGTTGCAATTTCTGCGCCGTCATCAAGCAACACCCGAAGATGGCTCTTCAGGTGTGCTGTTGGCTTGCTATAAGGTTTTGGGCGGTAGACGGGTGGAAACTCAACCACGTATGCTCCTAGCTGCGTGTTTTAGTTCTTCTGGCTTGGATGTGCTTTGAAGAAGTCAAAGCGAGGAGGGAGCTCTTCAAGCTGGTGCTCCTCTGCGCTCTGGCCAAGCTTTGCTGCAAGCTCTTTTGGACCCATAAAGGCGTTCTCCCAAGAGAAGAACTCCTCATGTGGGAAGTTGAGAGCATCTGCAATGCGCTCGCAGCCTTCCGGAACAGCCGGGTGCATAAGCAGCGTGATGGTCTTGAGTGCATAGAATGCATCAGCAAGTGCCTGGTCGTAGGCCTCGTCATTGCCCTGAGCGGCCTTGGAAGCCTCGCCCCAACGCTTGTTTTCTGCGCGAGCGTACTCATCAACAGCGGCAAGTGCAGAGTGTGCGTCAAAGCCGTATGCAAGCTGCTCGTACTTCAGCAGAACCTCTTGAGCAGCATCGATAACTTCCTGGTGAGGCTCACTGATAGGCAGGTGACCACCACACGCATTGGCTGCACCATACAGGCAGCTACGAGCCATGCGGTTAAAGATGTTAGTGAGGAATGCGGACTCCTTGAGCGCTGGATCAACAACGCGAGGATCATCCTTTACCAGAAGATCTGGCTCGCCGTCTTTGCCCTTCCTGGAAACGGAGGTGTCAAAAGCCTTTGGCGAGAAGGACACGGCGCGCTGATCAAGGCCAAGCGAGAGCCAGTGAGCGCGGAGCTGCTCTGGAGTGTAGAACTCAAGGAGCTCTTCAGCCATTGGAGGCTTGATAGCACCAGAGCTGGAAGCCTTCTTATTCATAAAGAGAATGTGGTAGTTAGCAACGGGAGTATCGGTGATAAGACCCCAATCAAGTGCATCCCACAGCGGGTTCTGGACAATGCAGTAGAAGAAGATGTTGTCCTGGCCAATAAACTGGTAGACAGCGGCATCATCGCTGCACCACCAATCGCGCCACTCGTCAGAAGAGTAGCGGCTACCGCCATTGTTGGCGTCTTCAGAAAGAGCAGCACGGGTGAAGGTAATAGGAGCCCAGAGAGACTCAGTCCAGACCCAGATGGTAAGATCTTTGAGATCTTCAATGTCTGGAGACTTAAGGCCCCAAGAAATATTGCCCGTCATGCGGTAAGGCAGGAGCGTCTTGCTTGTTCTAAAACGAATTCCAGCCTCTTTGAGTTTCTCGCGAGCTTCATCTCTATCTTGCCAGTTTTCAAAAACAACAGAGAAGGAAGAAGCGTTTCCTTCTGGCTCAATGACATTATGAGCTGGGAGGGAAGAGGCAACGCCGTCAAAGTCTTGGCGGTAGGAATTTTGAATGTAGATAATAGGCTCGGTCAGAGTCTCTTGAACGGTAGAGGTAACAACTGAGCGAATCTGTGGGTTGTTCTTCCACTTTTCTACCAGGTTATTTAGGAACTCTTTGTATTGTGGTAGGTCAAAGTACCAACTTGGTGCCGGACGAAGCTCTGGCGTGGTGTCGGTGAGCTGCGAAACAGGGGCAATGAGCTCCTCTGGGTTGAACTGATGACCCAGGTCGCATTCTTCTGCATAAGCCTTCTCTGACTTGCAGCCCTTAATAGGGCAACGTCCATTGACCTGGCGACCATTAAGGAATGTCTGAGCCTCGGTATCGTAAAACTGTTTAGTTGAGAGCTTAGAGAGTTTACCGCGCTCGTAGAGGCGGTGCATGATGCTGTCAGCCATCTCTTCGTGGATCTTTGCAGCGGGTTCTAGCGCGGAACCGCCGTAGAAATCAAGCGAGATATTGTAGGCGTTAAGAGCGCTTTTCTGCAGATTGTGATTATGATTAACGTAATCAAGGATGGTGCCCTCGTAGCCCTCTTCTTCAACCTTTTTGCGATAACCCTCTGCAATAGGAGAGCCATAGCAGTCAGTTCCCGAGATAAACAGGACGTTTTTCTGGCCAATGCGATCTCTTAAGAAACGAGCAAAGAAATCTGCTGGGACAAAGACGCCCGCAATATGTCCAAAGTGGAGATTCTTATTACCGTAGGGCATACCACCGGTAATGACAGCGCGCTTAGGAAAATGAGGGCGGTTGTTCATGTCGTAGCTTTCGGCCATGGATACCTCGCAGTTGGAATTAGTAGATTACGCAAATTATCTTCTTATTCTAATCTTTTTTGATTCACTACACGAATAGATTCAGAAGTCGATACTATAGTGAGTAGAAATTATGTAAGGAGAGTTTGTGGGAAGAAAAAAGCCAAAGACAAGCCTTGAGTTTGTCCTAAAGGATCCACCAAAGTCCGTGGTGACGCCCTTCCTTGTGGCTGACCTTGCGCTTTTACTCATGTTTGTGTGTCATATTCCGCTGATGGTTATGGGAGAGCTCCCACCCAATGACATCCTTCCAGCCGTGTTGGGTCTTCTTGGAAGCATGTTGGCAGGTGGCTTGATCCTTGTGTGGATTACCCGCGTCAATAAGCGAGATTTTAGGTCTTTGGGTCTTCGAGTAAGCGCCTGGCCAGGATTTATGCGCGGAGTTACCTTTGGCTTTTTGATGGTCCTGTTTACCTTTGGCTCTATCATGCTCATTGAAGGCTTTGACTTTAATTTCAATGCTTCCTATAACATTTTTGTCGCTCTCTTTTTACTTGTGGCAACCCTTATTGAATCTGCTGCAGAAGAAATCTTGTTTAGAGGTTACCTACAAACTGGTGTTGCAGCTAAGAGTTCTTTCCCTGTAGCGCTTGTGCTTCAAGCAGTGCTCTTTACCGCAACGTATGGACTAACGCCTAACATCTCTATTGCCGCAGCAATCTCAGTCTTTTTGATGGGCATTCTTTATGGCTTGGTGTTTTGGCTTACCGATAATCTGCTCATGACCATTGCTATGCACTTTATCTGGAACTTTGTAACCGGTCCTATTCTGGGTATCTCGGTTACCACTACGCTTCTTCCTACCACGCTCTTAACAGCGTATCCTGCAGCATCTGAGTTTATCTCGGGTGGCGCCTACGGTATTGAAGCAAGTGTTGTTACCATTTTTGTATGCCTTGCTGCCTGCGCTATAGTAGGTTGGAAATGTTATAAGGCACAAGGCGAGAAGAACTAATGGCTTCAAACATGCTTCAGTCAATTGAGACTCTTTCAGTAGAGCCGGGAACACCGCTGCTGCTCCATGCATGCTGTGGTCCATGCTCACTTGAACCTTTAAAACATCTGAGGGAAGAGGGCTTTGAGCCAACCATCTGCTGGACTAATCCTAATATTCAACCAGTTGAAGAGCACGATAGGCGTCTGCAGACATTACTTACGTGGGCTCAAGAAGAGGCTCATGTTGAGGTGATTGTGGCAGGAGATCCGCGAGAGCAGTGGGAGCGAGCTGTGGCCCCTCAGGGATTTGAGCGAGATCGTCGCTGTCGTGCTTGTTACGCAATCCGCTTGGCAGAGAGTTGTCGTGTGGCGGCTGAGCGCGGGTTTGAATACGTTTCTACAACACTGGCTGTCTCGCCCTATCAGCTTTTTGATGCGTGCGAGGATGAGCTGGTGTCCATTGCGCATGCTCATGGGTTGACGCCTGTATGGAGAGATTTCCGCCCGTTTTACCCAGAGGCTACAAAAGAGTCTCGTGAGCTTGGTATGTATCGACAAAATTATTGCGGTTGCAGATATTCTGCGGCCGAGGCTCAGATAGAGCGTCATGAAGCTCGTGACGCAAGAAAGGCAGCACGTCATGCGAACTGACGATTTTGATTACAACCTTCCAGAAGAACGTATTGCACAAGCTCCTGCTGAGCCAAGAGACTCTTGTAGGCTTTTGGTGCTGCATAGAGAAGATGGCCGCATAGAGCACAAGCACTTCACCGATATTGTGGAGTATCTTGAGCCGGGCGATTTGGTTGTAGTTAACCAGACGCGCGTTATGCCAGCTCGCCTTGTAGGTAAAAAGCAAAATACGGGCGGCGTCTCAGAAACGCTGCTTTTAAAGCGTCGAGAAGACATTGATGCTTTGGGTAGTGTATGGGAGTGCCTGGTAAATCCTGGCAAGCGTCTAAAGCCTGGCGCAGTAATTGAATACCGTGCAGGTGGTTTACATGCCCCTGATTCTGCTCCTGTTGTGTTGACGGGCACCATTGTGGACTTTGTTGACGACAACAGGGGAGGTCGCCTGGTGCGTTTTGAAGCACAGGGAGATCGCACTCTTGACGAGGCTATTCATGAGGCGGGCCACGTTCCACTGCCTCCGTATATTACACAGTACGAGGGAGATCCAGAGAAGTACCAGACGGTCTACGCTATGCAGGACGAGCATTCTGCTGCAGCTCCTACCGCGGGTCTTCACTTTACTCCTGAGCTCATTGAAACCATCAAAGCAAAGGGTGTCCAGTGGGCATCTGTTGAGCTAGAGGTGGGTATTGATACCTTCAGATTGGTAACAGAGGACGATCCTACTAAGCATGTCATTCATACCGAGCGCTACCACGTAGCTCCAGAAGTTGTAGAAGCAGTAAAGGCTACCAAAGCCGCTGGTCATAAGGTTATTGCCATTGGTACTACCAGTGTTCGCTCGCTTGAAAGTGCTTGGGATAATCAGATTCCTGCAGCTGAGCCTCCTGTTGTTGCCCGTCGCTTTGAGGAGGCAGAAGACTCTGCTGCAGTGACTCATAAAGGCGATATGGTTGCCCGAGAAAACGCAACCACCAACCTGTATCTGATGCCGGGCTCTACGTTCCACGTGGTAGACACCATGGTGACCAACTTCCACGTTCCACGTTCAACTTTGATGATGCTGGTTTCTGCGTTTGCAACGCGCGAGCAGATTATGAACGCCTATCAAAGTGCTATTGACGAGAAGTACCGCTTCTTGTCATTTGGTGATGCCATGATCATCATTTAGCGAGTTGGTTATGTGACCATGACCCTTACGTTTAACTTGAGAGTTTAGATGTAGAAAAAGTGCCCACAGTATTGTGAGCACTTTTTTCATACGATGATTTGTCTGGGCAAAGACTAAATTACCAGTTAAAAATCAGCCAAACAAAAGACGCAAGAATCGCTATCATGCCAAGAACAACAATGATGAAGCCAATGCGCTGACCACGAGTTGTCTCTCGAAGGATTTTCTCGCCAGTAATAAGCTCTTTAAGGGTGAGCTGCTTGGTATTGATGTTAATTACCTGCTCGTCAACAGACTTTCTAAGCTCCTCAGTAATTTCTGGTGTTGCATGAATTTCTTTAGCGTCATCAATGACTGACTGTGCTTCATCATGTTTATCTGCTGCTTCGTTAAAGAGCTCCTTGGCTGTCTTAATTTTCTCTTCAAGATCCTCTATATCTTTGCTCAGAATCCTCTGACGAGCATTAGCCTCAGCTACTACGGCGTCATATTCTTGCTGTTTCTGCTCATAATCTTTGCGAGCCGCATCAATAGAAGACTCTGAAGACTCCAACGATTTGCCCTGGGTCCAGTAATGCGTTTGTGCCATCTCAAGTGAAGACTGGAAAGAGTTCTGTAGTTCCTCAACTTGCTTTTGGGCCTGCTCTGCACGAGCAAGCTCTGACTTTAGGTCTTCCTCAATACGAACAATTGCATCGTGGTTAGCAGCAGGGTCTGTCTTAAGACCAGCAAGCTCCTCTCTTAGAGAAAGCTGTCTTGCCTGGGAGTTTTCCAGTGCTTTATTTGCAGACGCTACTGCAGCATCGCGTTTCTCGGTAACTTCTTTGAGCTGAGCCTCAGCATTTTTAACACCACGCTGCGCCTCAGAGATAGTCTTTGAGATGTCGTCAAGCCTGCCTTTTGCTGTGGCAGCAACTTCTTTGTAAGGCTTAATCTTTGCTTCGTCGTCAACTTTTTGCTGTTCAAGCTTCTGAATAAGCTGGTTTTTCTTAACCGTGAGAAGATCCACTTGCGTAGATTGATCACTCATGACCTGAGCGGTCTCTGCAAAAATTTTCTCTTGCTCAGCAATTATTTGATCAAACGAACTCTGCACGTAGTCTCTGTGCTCTAAGTTTTGCTTGTCTTGAGCAAGGTGTTCTTGCATCTGCTTAAGCTCTTGCTTTGCAGAGTTTGTCTCTTTGGCAGCGTTGTGGACTTCTTTGGTAGCCTGGAAACCTTCTGCAACAGCGGTTGTGGCGCTCTCAAACGCACTGCTTACGCCCTTTGCTACAACCTGAGTAGTGTCTTTGGCAATCTTTTGAATGTCCTGGGACTTGCTGACTTCAGGTGTGTTCTCAGACTCATTCTGTTCATCAGAAGTTGTTGTTTGAGTATCTATTGTGTCCAAATCCTCGGTTTTAGAGTTTTGGATATCGTTTTCAGCCATGGTGAACCTCCTATAAGAGTTCCGACTTTTTATTTTTACCCTGTTTTTGAGCAAATCATAGTCTAATTTGGTTCTTTCTGGAAATAAGATTGGATATAATACGTTATGTTTTGTTACGATAGTAACGATTAATCGAGAATAACTCTCGAGTAGATTTTTGGTTTCCGGAAGGGGAGTCCACTTATGGTTTCAAAGCAGACTACTATCATCAATGCAACTGGTCTTCACGCTCGTCCAGCATCCGTCTTTGTTTCTGAGGCAAAGAAGTTTGAGAGCAACGTCACCATCAAGAATGTTGACAAGGACTCCGCACCAGTTAACGCTAAGTCCATCATGATGATTCTTGCTGCTGGCCTTGGTACTGGCACCAAGATTGAGATTGCATGCGACGGCGCTGACGAGCAGGCAGCTCTTGACGCTCTTGTTGCTCTTGTTGACAGCGGCTTCGGCGAGTAAGCTAACGGCTTACATACTGTGCATGTTAAGCCCGGCTTTTGCCGGGCTTTTTTCAAAGAGAGGTTAGTATGACATTTGTTGCAACATGGCTTGTAACTACTGTTGCTACGTTGGTGGCCTGCACCTTAATTCCAGGTCTAACTATTGTGGGAGGCTCGTGGGCAGGTCCTATTCTGTTCTCGTTAGTACTCGCAGCAGTCAATACGGGCATTAAGCCTGTTGTTAAGCTACTCTCATTGCCTATTAATGTGCTGACCCTAGGTATTTTCTCGCTCTTTATTAATGCTTTTATGCTTGAGCTTTCAAGTTTTATTTCTAGGAATTTGCTGCATGCGGGCGTTGCTATTGATTCTTTAGGCACCGCTATCCTGGGATCAATAGTTATTTCAATTGTCTCTTCAATTGTGATTAGCCTTACTGGTCTGAAGAAGGAGAACCTTTCCTAAGTTCCTTTTGGGCTTTATCAAGCTTGGCAAAACTTTCCGAGATAGCAGAGGTAATCTGAGAGATCTGCGATGACTCGGTAATGTTTTCAATTAAAGATGTTGCGGATGCATTGACAAGCGAACCAAAGAGGTCAAAAAAGACTTCTTTGGTTTGCTTTTCTGTTTTAGTGAGCGCTGCAACAACAGGCTGTAAGTTTGCGGGCGAGCTAATAATGTCGCTGAAATAGACTGCTCCGCCTGCCGAGAGGGCGTCGAAGAGCTCGTTAGTAAAATGCTCTCGATCAGAGAGGGGGAGTTCTTTATACCAGTTGCTAAACGCTTCATTAATTTTTTTACATTCCAGCTGGAAATCATCAGCAAACTCAAAGGTGTCGCGCATGACCTGCCATGAAACACCGTCGTGAGCCATCATACCTGTCTCGGAGCTTTTTACGATGAGCTTCGGAACAGCAGGATCATCAAAAATCATGCCAACCACACTAAACTCAGGCAAAATACGAATGTATTTATCTCCAAGTACCTTATGGGCTGTGGCGGGAAGAATTTCTGGACACATGTTAGGACCGTCGTTACTCCAGACGCGATCAAACGTGCCAAGCAGTTCTTCAGGGCAAACTGTTGCTGCGTATGCCGCAAGGTTGCCGCCCTTAGAGTGACCGCCAACCATAACGTTTGCGCAGGTAGTACTATTACCATCTGCAAGGTGTTCGCGAATACGCTTCTCAAGGTATAGTGCTGCTGATTTATCAGCGGATGTAACCTGGAAGCTAAGGTTAAGGTTTTCTCGCCAGCCAACGAGCGTGCCGTCAGTTCCTCTAAAAGAAACAAACATCTGCCCCGTAGGAAGATAAGCGGTAAACGCTGCAAACTGTAGGTTTTTCTCGACATTAATGCGGTCTACATAGCGGCCAAGCTCAATGTTGGCAAAGCGGGGAGCGTTAACCAGTGCCTCAAGGAAGGTTCCATCAACGCGAGAAAATCCCGTGATAAGAGACGGGTCGTCATCGAGTTTCTTCAGCATTTTGGCGCAAGCGTCACCAAGCAGAATGCGTTTCTCGCTACGCTCAGAAGGCACTATGCCGCCAAATCCCAGATAGGAAAGGATTGAGAGAATCAGGTTATCGACGTTGTTAAAAGGGTCATTCTCAAACGTCAGATCGCCGCGCCAGTGTAGATAGTCAACGACATTTGCCATGATGCCTCTTTCCTGCTGGTACTTTTCGTATACTAAGCATAGATGAAGTTTGATTGATTTGGGGAGAAGTCCGTGGAAAAAGCTACAGTTTCTTCAAAAGCAACTACCGTTAAGAAACGATTTGTTTTTGCAGATGTTCTTACCATTTTGGCAGGTATTGCTGTTGTTATGTTACATACCTCGCTCAACGTTTTTTCTCTTGCGCACACTAAAACATGGGCTTTCTCTTTAGCTCTGCAAGCAGCGTTTATTTATGCGGTACCCATCTTTTTTATGCTGAGTGGTATGAATCTGCTTGGGTATAGAAGTAAATACTCCACAAAAACATTCTTTATGAAGCGTGCAAGAAAGACGCTGATGGCGCTCATTTTTGGCAGCGTAGCGGTGTATCTGATGTACGTGCTTTTTCCTACAAAGTTTTGGGGTGCCGAAGAGGTTGCGGCAAGCGCTGGTGTTGCTGATTTTGTAAAGCGCTTTATGACTAACAATATCAATAGCACTCTTTGGTTTATCTATACCATTTTGTATCTGTATCTTTTGACACCTGTGCTTTCTTTGGTAGTTCAAAAGAAAGAAACCCTGCTCTATGTTATGTCGCTCACGCTCTTTGTGAGCTTTGGTCTGCCTCTTCTTGAGTTTCTTGGTGTTCGTGGTGTTTACTTTGATCAGTTGTTTAGATGGGCTGCGTTTAACAGCGATGGCCTTTTCTACTATCTGCTGGGATATTACGTTAAGACGTATTACGACGAGCTTCCAAAATTTACTAAAAACAATCTTGTGCTTGCTGTAATTTTCTTGCTTTCGTCTGCGGCTATGTTTGGCTGGGGACTTATTGCTAACAACTTTGGAACCCCACTGACGCCAGAAATGACGTATCAGAGTTATCCAGTTGCTATTAAAAACTTCCTCTGCTTAGTACAGGCCGCATCTTTGTTCCTGTTTGTGCTGAACCTTGAGCCAACGCTGCAGGAGCTTTCCGATGGTGCCAAGAAATGCATCGGCACGGTATCTGCTGGTGTTTTAGGAGTCTATCTGTTCCAGATTCCTGTCATTAACTTCTTGGGACTAAGACTTGGTCGATTCCCGTACAGCTTGCTTGGAAATGCTTTTGTACGAGGCATCTTTGTCTTTGCAGTCACAATTGTTGTAGTTATGGCGTTCCAGTGGCTGATAAGACAGGTCAAAAAAGCTCAAAAGACTAGCGCTAAGAACGCTTAAGCCTATTAGTTTTGACCAGTAACAAGCGTGAGCGTTGCTTCTCCAGAAGCTTTTGCTGTGCTTACGTCAACATCAATGACACCTGGTAGATTGCTTGCAATTTCTACGATTTGAGACACGCTGACTTCTTCGGAAAGTTTCCCGCTTGCTCGCTGCTCAAAGAGGGCGCCTGCAAGTACACCACGCATATGTTTTGCATTATGCGATACAACACTGCGCTTTCCCGTACCAGGATCTTCTCGCTGAACAACAACTTGTAACAGCTCACAAGGATGCTTTGCCGAAGGCGTCCACATCTTTCTGTATTCACCCGAGCGACAATCTACAACTATTTGATCTTTTAGAGCAGTGTTTAACAGGGGATTAAGCTGCTTTTTCCAGTAAGTTGCAACGGTACCAACGGTGGGCAGCTTGATTGAGGCAGACAGTCTATAGTTGGGGAGAAGATCATGCGGTCTCACAACACCCCAAAGGCCAGAGAAAATCATGATTTCTGAGTTGAGGATATCTGCTGGTAATGTGACCGTTTTCTGTGTGTTTTCTACCGTGATGTTTTCAAGTGTCTGTTTGAATTTTGCAGCTTCAAACAGCACGCCGGTATAGAGGTTGAGCGCGGTTGTGGTTGGAGCTTCATAGACGTCTAGGTTGTCGGCAATGTCACCGACGGTATTAGGACCAATTTTAAGCACTTGAGCTGCGTCTGCATGAGAGCATACCTGTTGTAAGTCCTTGATGAGTTCTTCTCGACAGGTAATGAGTTCAGAGCCAAACAAAAGCGATGAGAGATCAAGAGAAGGACCCGAGGTGGGCGCAGTTTTTCCTGACGATGGTGGAAGCAAAATAATCATGAAAATCCTTTTGATACGGGATTTTTAATTGTTGTTTAGTTTGATTCTAATTTATGTCCGGTGTGCGTGGTAACTTTAGAAGTAAGAAAAATCGGAGAGGTGACGTATGGGCTTGCTTCTGTACAAACAACAAACAGGTGCTTTCTTATCAAACTCTATTCAAGAGCAGCTAAGGGCTTCACTTGAGAGGTGGGGGTCTGCTCAGCTTATAGTGCCTTCTTCCGATACTGTGTTGTTAGTTAAGAGACAGCTTGGTGCCATCCAAGAACTCTCTGTTGGCGTGAATGTTTCAACTTTTGATGAATGGATGCGCGATCAATGGAAGCTGTATGGAAGCTCAGATCGTCTACTTTCAAATACGCTTCGCAAGGTATTTTTCCAGCAGATTTTGGATGGAACGTCTGCTGATGAGCTAGGCACTTTAACTACGAGCAAGGGTACTGTGGAGCTTCTGTCTAAGCTTGCTCCAGAGTATCTTACAGAACTTGATCAGATTATGACCTCTGGTCAACTTTCTGCTGGTCAGATGAGTGCTTGTAAGGTATTAGAGCACTACAAGATGCTGCTTGAAGAAAAGTCGTACGTTGAGCTGTGTCAGTGTCTGGATTATCTGTTGCAGTCCATTCCAGCGCAGGGACCTGCACTGATCTTCTCGCGAGTTGAAGATCTTTCGGAGGCGCGTCTTAAGTTTGTGCGCAGGCTGTCGCAGAAGCGGGACGTGGTGTTTTCTCTCTACGTGCCCGAAGGACCTGCGGGTTACGCGGCAGAGCAACAGCTAGAGTTGCTGGGCGGCCCGGGATGCGATTGTCGTGTGGATACGGAGCCGGCGCCAGCCGCAAAAAGCCAGGAGCTTAACGATCTTCTCGCCAGGGTGTTTAGGGCCACGGAGGGCAATGAGGTTACGCCAAGCGGTGCGGTAACGTTTCTGTCGCCGCTAGGTCAGCATGCCGAGGCAGAGTCTATAAGCAGGTATATCTCTCAGCGCGTTGAGTCTGGTAGCAAGAGCTTTGTGGTGTACACCTCGGATTCGCAAAGGGTCTGGGACGCGCTTTCGCAAAAGCTTGCAGCTAAGGGAATTGCTGCTCACTATAAGCGTTCGGTGCGTATTCAAGACTCGCTTGCAGGACGCGCGTTTGCTAGCTTGATTGATGCGTACGTCACGCTTAGCGAACGCTCAGAGCTCGAGAAAAACATTGACTACCAGGCATCTGACCATCAGATGGGGGATATGTCGTGGTGGCCTCCACGCACTCTTACGGACTATCTGATTTCACCTATTTCAGGCATAAGTGTTGAGCGTGCGTGGATGCTGGATAAGAGTTGGCGCGGTAATAGAACGCTGTATGCCACTAGAGTGCTTGAGACGCTTTCTAAAGCAGCTATGAGCTCACGTTTGTGCGCAGAGACCATCAAGAGCCTTGAGCTTGGCAGAATTGGCTCTGCTGCTCAGCGTATTATTGAATACCTTTCTACAGAAACACCTGATGAGCAGTCAGAGGCTGCTCAGTCTAAAGAGTTGACGCTTAAGTCTCTTCAAAACCAAGAGTCGCTTAAGGTGATGAACAAGATTGTTTCTTCTGCGCAGGAGCTGCATGAGGCGGGGTTAAAGCTCACTCCTCAGACACTCAAATCGTTTATTGAGCTCTGCAAAGACCAGACGGTCATGATGCCTGTTTCTAATGGTATTCAGTCTGATATTCAGGTGCTAATCGATCCTGTAAGCCAAGCTCATTCTTTTGAGCCACATTCTTTTGATGCCGTTATTTTCCAGGGTATGGATACGTTGAATTTTGGCGTCAAAGCATCAGACGGTGCGCTTCAAGAGTTTGTTCGCCATGCAAGCCAAATGCCTAAGGTATCAGAGTTTGCACGATATCAAAGAGATTTTTATACGGCGCTTACAACTGCTTCTACCAGTGTTGCGTTTGAGAAAGTTGAGCAAAAAGATGTCTTTAATGCAGTAGCTCTCAGTGAGGTTAAAGCATGCTATCCCAAAGACTATGCAAAGAAGACAGGGGTTGCACGCGGAGAAGAAGAGGTACTGGTAAACCTGTTGCCTCAAGCTACTGACCCAGAACGTGTTGCAGAACTCCCAACAATCGAGTCTGGTGAGATTGACCCTAAACTCAAAAATATTGTGGTACTCCCACGTCATTTGACTAGGGAGACCCTTGAGCAGGAATTACAGGGTCTTATAGAGGTCTCGCGAGAAGGACTACCGCTTCTTTCCGCTTCTCAGATTGAGACGTATCTTGAGTGTCCCTACAAATGGTTTACGCAACGTCGAATCAAAATTTCCCAGGTAGATACTGAGTTTGCTCCAATGCAGATGGGTACCTTTATCCATCGTGTTTTGGAGCTAACACACGCAACACTTTTAGCTGAAGCACTTGGTTGTGATGTAGCTGATGTTGATTTAGCGGTTGAATCTGCGCTTTTACAAGATATTCCTGGCTCTAGGATTACATCTGATAACCTAGATCATGCAAAGCAAGTGTTAGATACCTGTTTTGCCCAGGTATGGGATGAGCAGTTCAATAACATTAACCGAGCATCTTCAAATGAGCTTATTCCGCATAGCATTCAAGAAAGAAAACAGGTTGAGAATATTCGAGAAAATCTCAAGGATCTTCTCGAGTTTGAAGCTTCGCACTTTATTGGCTATCAGCCTAGGTTTTTTGAGCTTCGTTTTGGTAGAGAAGAAAATGTTGTTGAGTATGCAGGAGCTCAATTTACTGGCTCGATTGACCGCGTAGATGTAAACGCTCATGGTCAGGCACTTATTATTGACTATAAACACAAGGCCACAAAAGATCTGAAGGCTTATTCAGCAAAGTTAAGTCTGGATAGTGAGCTCTCAAAAGAGATCCTTCCAAGGCATGTACAGTCTGCAATATATGCTCAGATTATGAGAAAACAGCTCACCAAGTATAAGCTTGAGCCAGTTGCTGCAATTTATTTGGGCACCAAAGAGCAAAAAGATAAGCCTTCATTTGCTCTTGCAGGCATGGCAACAGAAGCGGCAACAGAACATATTTGGAACATACATCCGGAAGATAAAAAGCTCAGGGACCAGGCAGTTATGGTTGTGTCTCAAAACTCAGCGGAGTTTGCAGACTACTTGGACGCTTGGGAGAGTTTAATTGCTCAGAAGGTTCAAGCCATGCTTTCTGGAGATGTCCGAGCCAATCCTTGCGATAAGGATGCATGTAAGTATTGTCCAGTAAAACTGTGCGACAAGAGGAGGTAAGCTACTATGGCTGATACACGTTATACGCCCGGTCAAGAAAAGACCATCAAGACGCTTGATAAGCCTCTTTTTGTTGCAGCAGGTGCTGGTTCAGGAAAAACTTTTACGCTTACACAGAGAATTGTGTGGGCTTTAAAAGAAGGCTCGGGAGCTGACGGAAAGCCGTATCTGAACAGCCTTGACCAGGCATTGATTATTACGTTTACCAATGCCGCAGCTACAGAAATTAAAGAGCGCGTTAGAGAAGCTCTAGAAAAAGAAGGCTTGCATAGCGCTGCGTTGCAGGTTGATGATGCGTGGATTAGTACTATCCACGGTATGTGCAGCAGAATCTTAAAGATTCATGCACTTGATCTGGGTCTTGATCCTGAGTTTGAAATCGTTAACGATATGACCAGAAATCAGCTGGTCAATATATCTATTGAAGAAGTACTTAGAGAGCTTTCTCAAGATGAAAACTATGCTGAGTTTCTCTCAACCTATGCAGGGAACAGAGAGGCGCTGAAGTCTCGTATTGAAACGCTGATTTCATATGCTCAGTCTTCTCCTATGGGAATGGATGCTATTTCATTTGTAGGGGATAGCTCTGACCTGGAAGTTCTAAAAGCGGAGCTTGAGAATCTCTGTTATGCACTTGAAGCACTCAAGGTTGCAATCGCTGCCACAAAACCAGATGAAGCAGAGCAACTACAAAGTGTTCAATCTGAGCTTTCAAGTAAATTGCAGCAACACTTGGTTCTCTCGTTAACTGATTTTGACCAGGCGTTTTGGGAGGCTTTGGGAAAAGCCGTCAAGGCCGTTCGTTCCTCAAAAGAAATAAAAATTGTAAAAGATGAAGCTACATACCAGCTTAAAGTTTGCAGCTCTTTATTTGGCCTTATTCAGGACACGTTTGAGGGTCAGTGTCTGAAAGATGTTACTGAGCAGGTCTACAAGCTCTTTAAACAGAAGAAACGTGCTGTTGGCGGCCTTGATAACGATGATCTTTTGCATCTAACGGCAAAGGTGTTCGAAGAGCATCCAGAGATTGCAGCTGTTTACACGGATAAATTCAAGCTTGTAATGGTTGACGAGTTCCAAGATACGGACCAGCAACAGGTGCAGATGATTAAGAGTCTCTCAGGTAAAGATGCTCAATATCTCACCACAGTTGGTGATGCGCAGCAGTCAATCTATCGATTCCGCGGTGCCGATGTTGATGTGTTCTTTAGACGTCAAGCAGAGGTTCCAGAAGATTTGCAACCCCGTCTTGTAGATAATTTCCGTAGTCACAACGAAATTTTGCGATTTGTTGCAAAGGTTTGCAGCGCTGATGGCATGATACCTAATTTTATGGATCTGTCCGCTGGGCGAGAAGAACCTGCAACTCCGTTCATTGCGCATTCGCCGCGCGTGTATTTTGAAGTCACAAAATTTGAAAAGTCAGGAAATTCTAAGCCAGGCGATGACGTCACAAGAAGCCAGCTTGTTGCGTATCAACTTGCAGACAGAATCAACACGCTTATGCAGGATGAGAAGATCCAAGCAAAAGATGTTGCAATTTTGATGAAATCAGTTAAAAAGGCACAGCCCTATATTGAGGCACTTCGTACCTTTGGAATTGAAAGCGTGGTTTCTGGAGCTTCAACGTTTGGTGAGCAGCCTGAGGTTCAGCTGATTGGTAGTCTTTTACAAGCACTCGCAAATATGTACGATTCATACGAGGGACTGTTTCCTGTACTTTCGAGTGAGATTTTTAGTCTTGATGCGTCTGACCTGCTTCTCTTAGGCACTAATTTTGGAGAAAATGGTCAGAGGATTACCAATAGAGATATTGCAGAGTCAGTGGTAAATGACGTATGTAATCCACCTTTTGAGG
Source organism: uncultured Atopobium sp. (assembly GCA_937905925.1). Taxonomy (GTDB): domain Bacteria; phylum Actinomycetota; class Coriobacteriia; order Coriobacteriales; family Atopobiaceae; genus Lancefieldella. Next base: position 31,576 of record CALCXO010000021.1, on the reverse strand, counting down.
TAAGTCCAAAGCTCAAAAATGCTTTAGAGGTGTTGAGTAACGCTCGTAGCTCTCTTTCAAACAAGAGAGTTTCAGACGTTATTAAAAAGGTAGTTCTTGATGCTGGATGGATTTCTCGCCTTCAAAAGATGGGAAATGAGGGACAGTCAAAGATTGCAAATATCTTTGCAGCTCTTGAACAAATTGATAGCTTGCAAAAGGAGCTGAGCATTGGCGTAGCTTCAGTCGCAAAAGCGTTTAGTCAATGGTGTAACACGGCTAAAGAGTCGCCAAAAGTGCTTCACTGCAGCACTCAAAACGCCGTAACTTTTATGACCATTCATGCTTCTAAGGGATTGGAATTTCCTGTTGTTGCTGTTGTAGGAGCTGTATCTGGCCCTAAGGCAGGCGCTGGCAGTGAACCATTTTTGCATGTTAGAAAAGACGATTCGTATCAGATTGCATTCTCAAGCAGTTCTAAAAAACTTCATGAATTGTATGACGACTGTCATGAGGTCCCTACAAGCCTTGATGAGTGTAAGAATCTTCTTGAGTGGAGAATGTTCCTGGAAACTCAAGAGAATGAGTTTGAAGAGCAGGAGCAGAACCGCCGTCTGTATGTTGCTTTAACACGTGCTCGAGAAGCGGTCATTCTTACTTCAACCATTGACCTTACTAAAGAGGGAATTAGCCCTCGTTATACACGCAAGATTACAGATGCCTTGTTTGAAGAGCCGCCGCTTTCTGCTGGTGAGCATCAGTTTGAATATGGTGGAAATCTTGCTGGTTGTATGCGTGTGGTTCAGGGTTCTGGCAAGAAGGATGAGCCAATTCAGGTTGAAGGTTTAGAGTTGGTTGAACCTTTTGGCGACAAGTCCGAGCCCTCTGATGGCAACCCAAGTGAAGAGGAAAACTCTCAGGTTGTTGAAACGTTTGACCTCTATGAGAAGGTAAGACTAAGTGTTACCTCAGAAACTACTTATGACCAGCGAAAAGATTTCTTTAGTTACTCATCAGCTCACCAACAAATGGCAGAGAACTTTACGGCCCAGAATAACCAGAAACTTGAAGACCAGTCTCAGGTAGAACGCCAGGAACATGAGGAGGATAACCTTCAACCAGTAACTGAGACTTCCGTTATGTTGCCTGGCACATTAGCTGATGATGGAGTAGATCCAACAAGCCTCGGCTCAGCCTTCCACGAGCTTGCTCAGATTATGGTTGAGACTCAGTCTAAAGTTGATGAAAAAACTATTGATAGATTGTGCTTGAAGAACAGTGTTCCTCAGCGCGCAGTATCCAGAGTTAAACAAGCACTTGAATTGTGGAGCAACTCTGCAATTAGACAAGAAGCATTAGCTCATGATGTGGTTATTGCGGAGTCTCCCTTTACGCTGCAGGTTGATTCTGAATATGGGAACTATGTAGAAGGAGCCATCGATCTTCTCGCTTATAATAAGGGAAGTAAAGATGCGCTGGTAGTTGACTATAAAACAGGCGATAAAGGCCTTAGTGCAACTCAGATTTATGAGCATCATCAGATGCAAGCAAACTTCTATGCCTACGTCTTGATGCAACGCGGATTCACTAAGGTTGAGTGCGCATTTGTTTGTGTTGAGGTTGAAGAAGCTGGTCAGCCATACGTTGCTCGTTACACATTTGATGTAAACCATCAACCACGGCTTTAAGGAGGCAAGAACGTGCCTTTTGCACATGTTGTTTTAGACATACCAACTCGTGCTCTTTCTGGCACGTTTGATTACGCCATTCCAGAATCTTTGGAAGAGACTGCGGTTGTGGGAACAACGGTCTTGGTGCCGTTTTCTCACAGGCAAGTGGTTGGTTATGTCGTAGGCATTTCAGACAACGTGTCTTTAGGTTTAGATGTTTCACGCGTTCTTCCAATAACACAAGTTCTAGCAGATTCAGCATTTGATGAGCAGTCTGCACAGGTAGCAGAATGGATGAGCAAAGAATATGCCTGCAGTTACGCAGATGCTTTGCATCCTTTTTTAGCGCCTGGCCAAAAGGTTAAAGTTACCAGAAAAGATGCGGATTCTCCCTGGCAACTTGTGTGCGAGAAGTCCGGTCCTGTTGATGAGCGCTGGGTTGAGCTGACAGAAAAGGCGGCTGACTTTACGCCTGCGGTAAATGCAAGCAAGCAACGTTCAGTACTTGAGGCTTTGGCGCAAGGTGCCATGAGGTTATCCGAGCTCTCGGCCACAATCCCAGGAGCTCGCAGTGCAGTAACTGCACTGCAGAAAAAAGACATCGTTGAGGTGCGCACACAGCGACAAATTCGTGGAAGCCAGGAGGGTCTGGGAACCACGCTTTCAAGCGGTGTAGCACCTCGTCCACAGCAACTTACTGAGGGTCAAGAGTCTGCTCTTGCAGCAATCAAGACTGCACAAACTGCTGCTCAGGGCGATGTTGTGCTTATTGATGGTGTAACGGGCTCAGGTAAAACCGAGGTGTATCTCTCCGCTATTGAGAAGACCTTAGCGGCTGGCAAGGGCGCTGTGGTGCTTGTCCCAGAGATTTCTCTTACTGCGCAAACAGTAGGCCGATTCCGTTCACGTTTTGGTGAGCAGGTAGCCGTTCTTCATTCAAAGCTTTCACTTGGTGAGCGCTTTGATCAGTGGGATTTAATCAGGCAGGGTAGGGCTCGCGTGGTAGTAGGTGCTCGATCTGCCCTGTTTGCGCCCATTCAAAATCCGGGACTTTACATCATTGACGAGGAACACGAGGCTTCGTACAAGCAAGATTCGCTCCCACGCTATCACGCAAGAGAAGTAGCTGCTCAAATGGCCCGTCTTCGCGGTGCTGCGCTGGCGCTTGGTTCTGCAACACCTTCGCTTGAGAGCTTATACCGAACAGCTCAAGGAAGTTGGCGTGGCACTCAATGGACGCGTGTTGCCATGACCGAGAGGCCCGGTGTGGCGGTACTCCCGCAAGTCCAGGTAGTTGATATGGCCTCCCAGTTCAAAAACGGAGGCAGATCGGTCTTCTCGTCAGCTCTTGCTCTTGCGCTACAAGAAACAACAGAGCGTGGCGAGAAAAGCGTTCTGCTCCTTAATCGTCGAGGATTCGCAAACTTTTTGATGTGTCGTGAGTGTGGCTGTGTGCCTGAGTGTCCGCACTGCTCGACGTCTCTCACGTATCATGAGCGCACGCATTCTCTGGTTTGTCACAGTTGCGGCAGACAGTGGTCTCAGCATGCATATCCTAACCCTTCCAGCAAATGTCCAAACTGCGGCAGCCGTTATATGGGTGCATATGGTGTGGGAACACAGCGTGTAGAAGATGAGCTCAAGCTTCTGCTTGGCAGCGATGCGCCAATTATTCGTATGGACGCCGATACCACGGCTAAAAAGGGCGAACATCAGCGTCTTCTTGAGCTTTTTGATGCAACTCCTGGAGCGGTGCTCATTGGTACGCAAATGATTGCAAAGGGTCTGGATTTTCCTGATGTCACTTTGGTTGGCGTTATCAATGCCGATACCATGCTTAAGCTGCCAGATTTTAGAGCAGCTGAGAGAACATTCGACTTGCTAGAGCAGGTTGCTGGTCGTGCGGGCAGGGGAGAAAAGCCAGGTAAGGTCATCATTCAGTCGTACTGGTCAACACATCCTGCTATTGCTTCTGTTGTGACCCATGACAGACGCCCGTTTCTTGATGCAGAACTTAAAGAGAGAAGAGAGGGGGCTTATCCGCCCTTCTCGCGCTTGTCTAATGTGCTTTTCTGGGGAGCTTCAGAAAAAGAAGTTCGCCGCGTAGCAGATCAGATGGCAGAGGCTCTTCACGCGAAGTTAGATTCACAATCAGGATGGGAGATTTTGGGTCCTGCTGATTGTGTAAAAGCTAAGGTAAAAGATAAGTATCGCAGGCATATTTTGGTAAAGGCTCCCGTGGATGCTCAGGTGGGAGAAATTCTTTCTGAGTGTGCTGCTTCACTTGATAAAAGAGTGGGTATCAACATGACATTAGATGTTGATGCTTACGACATGATGTAAGGATAGTTATGAGTTCTGAAGCTGATGATATGGTACTTTGGCCAGACCCTCGTCTGAGCCAAGAGTGCGAAGAGATTGACGATATTAACGACGATGTTCGCAAGATGGCCGAGCATATGCTCAAGGTTATGTATGCCACCGACGGCGTTGGTCTTGCTGGACCTCAGGTTGGCTATATGAAACGCATGGTAGTCATTGATGTTGACTACCCTAATGGCCAAGAGAACCCTTTTGTGCTCATTAATCCAGAGATTAAAGTTGCAGATGGTGAGCCTCGTGTATATGAAGAGGGCTGCCTTTCGTTCCCAGGCATTACCGTTCCTGTTACACGCCCAAGCCACGTTGTCGTTCACGCATATAACCTCGATGGCGATCTTATGCGCTATGAAGCAGAAGGAGACCTTCTCGCCGTTTGTCTGCAGCATGAGATTGACCACATTAATGGCGTAACCATGCCTGACCACCTGGGACCAGGTGCTCGTATGGAGACACTGCAGGAGTACAAAGAGGCACTGGCTTCTGGCGCTCGTCCTGGTCAGACAGACTATTAGGAGTTGGCATGCGCGTAGTCTTTATGGGAACTCCAGATTTTGCTGTTACATCGCTCAAAAAACTTGCCCATGACCACCAGGTTGCTCTGGTCATTACAAGGCCAGATGCCGTTCGCGGTCGTGGTAAAACACTTGAGCCGTCTCCCGTAAAAGAATGCGCACAAGAGCTTGGATTGCCCGTTCTTGAGGCAAACCGCATGACTCCAGAAGTAATCTCTGCAATGCAAGAGATACAACCAGAAGCGCTCTGTGTGGTTGCTTTTGGCTGTATTTTGCCAGATGAGGTAATCTCTCTTGCTCCTTACGGTGCTCTGAATGTTCACGCGTCGCTGCTGCCTCGCTGGCGAGGAGCCGCTCCAATTCAGCGTGCGATCCTTGCTGGTGACGTTGTCGCTGGCGTTTCTATCATGAAAATTGCGCACGAGCTTGATGCAGGAGATTGGTGCAAGCAAGCATCGTGTGAGGTCGGCTCCAAAAATACCGAGCAGCTCACTGACGCTCTAGCACATTTGGGTGCTGACGCGCTGTCTGAGGCTCTTTCTGAGCTCAAGGAAGGCTCTCTTGAGTGGCATGTACAGGATGAGCGAGAAGTAACGTTTGCTCCTAAAGTTACTAAGCAAGAAATGAAGCTTGCTCCAGAAGATTCAGCCCAGGTAAATGCGTTGAGGGTTCAAGCTTCTTCTGATACAGCTCCTGCGCGCGCTTCGGTTGGTGGCAGATCTTTGCGTGTTCTCTCCGCTCAGCTAGCTCCAAGTGAAGCCTCTGTTGCCCAAGGTCAGGTTGCTCTTCAAGATCATAGGTTGTTCCTTGGCTGTGCTGAAGGAACTCTTGAGCTTCTTGAGGTGCGTCCAGATGGCAAGCGCTCTATGGATGCAAAATCATTTGCCGCAGGACTTCAGAAGTCCCAGATGACCTGGCAGATGCTTCAATAATGGCCACCTTAACTCCTGCTCGAAGAGTGGCCTATCAGGCATTCTTTGAGTGTAGACGCAATAATTTACGTATTCGTGATTACTTACGAGAGTCAAAAGATTTCTTGGAACTCTCTGTACAAGACAAAGCTTTTGCTACTCGTCTTGCACTAGGGGCTACCCTCACAAAGGGCAAACTTGATCAAGCTCTGAGGAATCATCTTAAGTCAGGTATTCATCTAGAGCCAAAGGTACAGGACGCTCTCCGTATTGCTGTATTTGAGGTTTTATATTTAGAGACTAGACGTGACGCCGCCATTAGCCAAGGTGTTGAGCTGGTAAAGTCTATCTCAAAGCGTTCTTCTGGTCTTGCAAATGCTGTGCTTAGAAAAATTTCTGAAAAAGAAGCTCAGCTGACGCGCGCGAAAAACCCGAAAACTCCTTCAGAGCTTTCGTGGGCGTCAGGCATTCCTGAGTGGATTTGTTTGGAGATTATTGAGTCGCTGGGAGAGTCTGCCGCTCAAAAGCTCATTCTTAATTTAAAGAACCCAGCTCCTGTGTATGTTCTACAAAGAAACGTATCAGAACAACAATTGCAGAGCAGCTCTTTAGAGCTACAGCAAACAGTTCTTCCAGATGTGTATGAGGTAAAAAATCCTGCTCAACTGAACGTTGACGCATATGTAAAGAAAGTTCAGCTTGTTCCTGCAGATTTAGCTTCTCAGCTTGTGGCACTTCTCGCGGCATCCTATGTAGACCAAGAAATGCTTGAGGTTGGACAAGGCAGAGGAACCAAATCCTTGTTGCTTTCTCACGCATTTGAGGTACTTGGTAAAGAGAATACCCACATAACCGCTGTTGAACTTGTAAAGGGAAAGTCCCACGTTTCAAAAAGAAGATTGAAAACTGCTGGCCTTTCAGATCAGGTTACATCACTCACGTTTGACGCTACACAGTTTGTGTCACCAGAGGTTCCAGAGGAGCTTAATCAAAGCTTTGACGTGGTGTTTATTGACGCTCCCTGTTCTGGTTTGGGCACCCTTCGTCGTCATCCAGAGATTGCGTGGAATTTGTCACCAGAAAGTCTGTATGACGGGGGAGAGCTTACCGCTTTACAAACCAAACTCTTGCAGAGCTGTAGCAGCCGTGTAGAGATTGGTGGCTATTTAGTCTATGCGACGTGTTCGCTCTCAAATTCAGAGAATCAGCAGGTTATTGACGATTTTCTTGCAAGTTCAGAGGGTTCTCACTTTGAGGTGCAAAATCTTTTTGAGTGCTCCGCGCGTGCATGCTTAACCTCAGAAGCACAAGAGTTTCTCGATACGTGCATTACACCAGAGGGATTTTTGCAGACGGCTTTTGCGTCTGTTGATTGTGATGCTCACTTTATGGCGGTCCTTAAGCGCAAATAAAAGCTCTTGCTGCGTTATCACAACAAGAGCTTCACAAATACGATTTATGAGCGGTCTAGAGAGCAAAAAAGCGTGGAATTACTTTCCTTTGCTATCGGTGTTATAAAAACCGCTGCCCTTAAAGACAATGGTTGAGGTGTTGTAAACGCGCTCAGTCTCGTGTCCGCATTTTGGGCACTGAGGAGCTTCAATCTTCAGGCTCATTGGACGCTCAATCTCAAAGGTATTGTCGCAGTGTGTGCAATGATAGCTATAACGTGCCATGCATCCTCCATGAAAACAATTTATAAACGTGAGATACTTTACCCTACTTAGAGTAGATATTTCACGATTGCAACTAATAAGTTTGTTTACGGAGGCATTATGCAGGTGACCGGTGCAATTTTTGATTGCGATGGAACTCTTGTTGATTCAATGTGCGTTTGGCATAACGTTTTTGGCGCTGTTCTTCCTAAATATGGCAAGACTATTGATTCGGATATTTTTGACCGCGTAGAGGCTGTTTCCCTCATTGGTGGATGTCAGATTTGCGTTGATGAGCTGGATTTGCCTATTACAGCGGAAGCTTTATATGAAGAGTTCTGCGCGTACGTAACTGATCAGTACCAACATCATGTTTCAATCATTCCCGGTGCAAAGGAGTTCTTACAGGAACTCCACGACGCAGGCATTCCTATGGCCGTTGCTTCGTCAACTCCCGTGCGAGAAGTTCGTGCAGCTCTGGCAGCTCAAGGTATTGAGCACCTCTTTAAAACAGTGGTCTCAACAGAAGATGTGGGGGGAGTGGACAAGGTTGAGCCTGATGTTTATCTTGAGGCTCTTCGCCGTCTTGGCACCGATAAGGCAACTACCTGGGTCTTCGAGGATGCTCCGTTTGGCGCACAGACAGCACAAAATGCGGGCTTTCCTGTGGTAGCGCTCTACAATGATCATGACGGCCGCGACCCCGTCTTTATGCGCGAGCACTCTAACATCTTTGCCCACACCTACGGCGAGCTGTCGCTTCTGCGCCTTCAGGACTACGAGCGTCCTCTGACCGCAGCGCCTTCTGGCGAGAAACCCCTTGAGGTCCTTGTTGTGGGCGGATCCCCAGAGGCGGTTTCGCACACGACGCTCTCTTCCTGCGCCCAGAGCGCTGACTACCTGATAGCGGTTGACCATGGTGCAGACGCATGTCACGCTGCCGGCGTGATTCCACAACTTGCGCTTGGAGACTTTGACTCGGCTACACCAGAAACTCTGGCCTGGCTTAAAGAGCAGCAGGTACCTTGCATGAAGTTTAATGCGGACAAGTACGATACCGACCTGGCTCTTGCTCTAAAGTCTGCCGAGTACGAGGCAATTCGTAGAAATAGCAAGCTCTCTCTTACGGTTGTCTCCACATCTGGCGGCCACCTTGATCACCAGCTTGTAGTGCTTGGTCTTCTCGCTACGTGGGCAAAGACGGGCAAGGCAAGCGTTCGAGTTATTGAAAATGACTTTGAGATGCGCTTTTTAGTTGCTGGCCAGGTTGATTCTTGGCAGCTGAACACTAACGATGTAGGTAAAAAGATTTCTCTTGTGGCTTTGTCAGAGGAGTGCGAGGTTTCTGAGGCTGGCATGAAGTGGAATCTTGATCACCAGAAGTTCACCTTGCTGGGGGACGACGGTATTTCAAATATCGTTGAATCAGACAATGCTTGGGTAAGGTGCGAGAAGGGCTGTCTTTTGGTGCAGCTTTGGAACTAAAACGTTTATTGAGTCGCGTCTGCGCTGCGTTTGAGAAACAAAGCCTCAACAAGCGGCTGTAAGTCCAGCAAGAAGTATTAGATGTTGCTGTCAGATAATCGAGCTAAGAAAAAAGGTCGCCGAAGCGACCTTTTTAAGTTTGAGGTAAGACGAGCTGAGTTGCTTAGTTGCGAGCAATCTTGCCGGACTTGAGGCAACGGGAGCAAACATTCATCTTCTTGCGCTGGCCATCGACAACGACAGTAACACGCTGGATGTTTGGCTTAAAGGTGCGGGCCACAGTACGGTGAGAGTGGGAGATGGAGCGACCGGCAACGGCGTGCTTACCGCAGAAATCACAGACCTTCGACATGAGTAAGACCTCCATAGGATAGGCGCCCTCTGCGCCTAAAATTTCCAAATAGCCGAATAAATATAGCACAATATATTGTGTTGTCAAAGCATGAATATAACATTCACAATTAGATAGCTCTTAGACAGCTTTTGAATGTTTTTCATTTATTACACCAAGATTAAATAACAAGAAAAAGATTTGTCAATTGCAAGGTTATCAACTTGTATATATAAGCCGCTTTAATAATAAATGTGCTCTGCGGTATACTAAATAACAATGACTAACCCTGGTTCTTGCGAGAGGAGTTATGTAATGACTACCGCTGTTCCCGGAACACTAAGAGTTTCTAATGATTGCCTTGCTGACCTGGCGGGCTATGCAGCTATGGAATGTTATGGCGTTGTTGGCATGGCAGAGATCGATGAGGCAGCAGGTGTTGCTCGTCTTCTTCCAACGTACCGACTTCGTAAGGGTATCGATGTGACCCCAACTCCTAAGGGAGTTCAGGTTGACCTTCACATTGTTGTTGAGCAGGGCGTTAACATGGCGTCTGTTGTCGATAATCTTGAGAGCTCAGTAAAGTTTTTGCTTAAGCAAATTGCAGAGCTTTCATGTGTTGATGTAACTGTACATATCGAGGCCATGCGTAATTCTCGCTAAGCTTTTTGCTTCAAATGAGTAGGAACTGAGGTCTAACGTGATTTCAAATGTCATTCGTACATGCTTCCCTGTAGCAGCCCTTGCCGTTGCAGACAAAGCAGAAGAGATCAACAAGCTCAACGTTTTCCCTGTACCAGATGGAGACACTGGCACTAACATGTCCCTTACCTTGGGCACCGTTGTTCGTGAGGTTCAAGATCTTCCTCAAGATGCAAGCATGCAGGATATTGCAAAGGCAATTACTCACGGCTCTTTGATGGGTGCTCGTGGTAACTCTGGCGTTATTACGTCTCAGATTCTTCGCGGTATTGCTGAGGGTCTGTGCGACGTTAAGAATCCTGAAGCAGTAACTCCAAAGGATATTGCACACGCATTCCGTCGCGGTAAAGAGGTTGCTTTTAAGGCTGTTAGAAAGCCAGTTGAGGGCACTATTCTTACCGTTTTGAAGGACGTTTCTGCTAAGGCAGACTCCCTTGAGAAGTCTCAGCTCACCCCAGTTGAGGTTTTGGACGCTCTGGTTGTTGAGGCATATGAGTCTGTTGCCCGCACTCCTGAGCTTCTTCCCGTTCTTAAAGAGAATGGCGTTGTTGACTCCGGTGCGTTTGGTTTCGCAACCTTCCTTGAGGGCTTTGTAAACGCTGTTACCGGCAAGACTGAAACAACTGACTTCCAGACTACCGTCTCTGTTTCTGATGCTAAAGCTGCTACTAGCGCAAAGGTTGAGATTGAGCTCAACGATGACTGGGAGGGTTCTGAGTATCGTTACTGCAATGAGTTCCTCTTCAAGGCAGATAGCCCAGACTTTGACGAGGAAGCAGCTCTGAACTTCCTGGCAACTATGGGTGATTGTGAGCTTCTTGTTGGCGCAAACCCAGACTACAAGATTCACGTTCACTCAAATACTCCTAACAAGGTTCTTGAGTACATGCTTCAGTACGGCCAGATTTTTGAGGTCTTCATTCACAACATGGACCTTGAGGCTAAGGAGCGTACCGAGAAGATCGCTGAAGATAAGAAGGCTGCGGCTGCACCTAGAAAAGAGCTTGGCTTTGTTGCAGTAACTGCTGGTTCTGGCGCTGCATCAATCTTGAAGTCTCTTGGCGTGGACGTTGTTGTTTCTGGTGGTCAGACTATGAATCCTTCAACTGCGGATATCCTTGCTGCAATTGAAGAGGCCAATGCAGACCAGGTCATTGTTATGCCAAATAACTCCAACATTCGTATGGCAGCAGAGGCTGCTGCAAGCGCATGTGAGGATGTTAAGGTTGCCGTTATTCCAACCAAGTCTGTTCTTCAGGCATTTGCTGCAATGTTTGTTGTTGCAGATGGCGTTCCATTTGAAGAGCTTGTAGAAGAGATGACTGACGCTATCTCTGGCGTTCGCTACGGTGAGGTAACCACTGCAGTCCGTGATTCCTCTGCAGCTAACGGCACCCCTATTCACGATGGTGATGTTATGGGTATCCAGGGCGGCTCCATTGATGTTGTCGGCTCTGATGTCATGAAGGTCACGCTTGACCTTATTGCCAAGATGCAAGAGGAGGAAGAGGGCGACAACCTCACCATTCTTGCAGGTGAAGACTTCTCTGACGAGCAGCTCGATCTTCTCGCCAGTAAGATTGAGGACACCTATCCAGACCTTGAGGTTGACGCTCAGCGCGGCGAGCAGCCACTCTATCCAGTCATCTTCTCTATTGAGTAGGAAATGTCTGAGTCCAAGGTAAGCATCGCTCCCGCATCAGAGCGAGTAGCACATACCTGCTCACTTGTTGATAGTGTGACCAGGTTAAGGTATGTCAATGCAAATCGTGCCGAGGCGCTTGAGCGTCTCGGCATTCTGCGTGTACGAGACCTTTTGCTCAATGTTCCTCACCGCTACCTCGATTTTTCTCACCGCGTGCAGATTGCTTTTGCGCAGATAGGTGAGGACGCTACCATTACAGGCCGCGTTGCTTCGGTAAAGACCAAGCGTCCACGTCCTAAAATGGTCATTGTTGAGATTGAGATTGTGGATGATACGGGCGTACTCACAGCTTCGTTTTTTAGGCAGCCTTGGATAGCTGAGCAAATCCACGTTGACGATGAAGTGGCGCTAAGCGGTAAGGTTCTCTTTGCCTACGGTTACCGTCAGATGAAGTCACCGTTTTACGAGGTGCTTAGTACGGCAAAGTCTGACTCAAACGATGAAGCACGCTCCAAAGAGACACCTTCAAAAGCTGCAATTCTTCCTGTTCACCCAGCTACCGAGGGTGTGAGTCCTGCATGGATGCGTCGCATTATGTCAGCGGCTTTGGCGGATACGGGAAGCGTGTGTGATTGGCTGCCCTCAGAGCTTGTCTCCAAGCACCGCCTTATGTCACTCTCATCGGCGCTTCGTGAGGTCCATTTTCCCACAAGCTTGGACGCAGCTGAGCAGGCGCGCCGCCGTCTTGCTTTTGATGAGCTTCTTAGCTTACAGCTTGCCCTTCTGGCCAGGAGAAACTTGGAGCTTGCAGGCCATAAGCCTTTTGAGCACGTTATAGATGGACCTAAAGTTAAGGCTTTGATAGAGGCTTTGCCTTTTGCCCTAACTGACGAGCAAAACCATGCTGCTCAAGAGATTCTTTCTGATATGGCAGCACCACGTATTATGAATCGCTTGCTTTTGGGTGATGTTGGTACTGGTAAAACAGCCGTTGCCGCCGTTGCCTTGGCTGCAGCCGCAGATTCTTCAACTCAGGCAGCTGTGATGGCTCCTACCTCAGTTCTTGCTCAGCAGTACGCTCAAAAAATCGGTCCTTTGCTTTCACTTGCGGGAATTACGTGGGCTCTTATTACGGGCTCTACCTCAGAAGAAGAGAGGCAACAGATTGAACTTTGCCTAGCTGACGGCTCTTTGTCCGCTGTCTTTGGTACTACGGCGCTTCTTTCTGACCGTGTGGTATTTAAGCAGCTCACCCTTGCTGTTGTAGACGAGCAGCATCGTTTTGGCGTTGATCAAAGAACAGCGTTGCGCAAAAAAGGACAAGGCGTAGATCTTCTCGCCATGAGCGCAACGCCTATTCCGCGTACGCTGGCGCTTTCTTTGTACGGAGACGTTGATACGTCTCGCATTACCAAAAGACCAAAGGCAGGAGCTGGCGTTACTACCAAGTTGTGTGTGCCAGAAAACCTTGACCAAGCATATGCCGCTGTCGACGAAGCTGTTCAGGCTGGTCATCAGGCGTATTTGGTCTGTCCTTTAATTGATCCAAGCGATTCTGAAGAAGAGCTTGAGGATGTTCCTGAGGCCGCTCGCACAAACGGTAAGCTCTACAGTGCAACTCGCGTATATGAGGAGCTTTCAAAGACCGTTTTCAAGGACTTTACCTGTGATCTTTTGACCGGTAGACTGCCTGAGACACAAAAAGATCAGGTAATGGAAAAGTTCCGCGCAAATAAGACGCAGATTCTGGTCTCCACTACCGTCATTGAAGTTGGCGTTGACGTTCCTAACGCTACGGTCATGATTGTCTTTAATGCGGATCGTTTTGGTTTGGCAACGCTGCACCAGCTCAGAGGCCGTGTTGGTCGAGGAGACTTCCCAGGAACCGTCTATCTTACCAGTAACGCCAAGCGAGGTTCTACCGCAAGAAAACGTCTTGCTGCTCTTGAGCAAACCTCCGACGGCGCACGCTTGGCAGAGCTTGACCTTGAGCTCAGGCACGAGGGAGAAACCCTGGGATACCGTCAGTCGGGCGGCACCACGCTCAAGATTTCTGATCTTTACGCGGATGCGGACCTGATTGAGGCAGCCCACACGGACGCTTTGGCAATTACTGCTCAAGACCCAAATCTTACCAGCGACGCCTATGCTACGCTGGGAATTGAGGCAAAAGATCGCTTTGGCATCTACTTTGAAGAGCTTGGCTATAAGTAATAACCTGCAGGTAAACTGTAGTACAAGATAGGTTTGGTGGCGAGAAACCCATGAGGATTGTTGGCGGAAAATGGAAAGGTCGTGCAATTGAGGCCCCTGATGGCAAGGGGACTACGCGACCAACCACTGATCGTACGCGTGAGGCTATTGCAAGCTCCATCTTGGCTTCTCGCGGTCTTGATCTCAGCGAGTCCAGAGTGCTTGACGCCTTTGCAGGCTCGGGTGCTATGGGATTTGAGTTGCTTTCTAGAGGAGCGCTATACGCTGCTTTTGTTGATAAAGATAGAAAGACGTGCGATCGCATTAAGCGTACGGCTAAATCTCTTGGCGTAAGCACCTCTGAGATGAGTGTTATCTGTGGTGATACAGCTCGCTTAGCTGAGTCATCCCAGCTGTTTGGAGGTCCTTTTGACGTAGTATTTTTGGACCCTCCTTATGCTGTTGAGGCAGAGGTAGTATCCAAGCTGCTCAAAGACTTGACTCAGGCGGGAAGTCTGACAAAAGACGTTGTAGTAGTCTATGAGCATAGCCATAAATCTGATTCAGTTTCTCTTGATAACTTTGAGCTTTCTAAGAGTAAGCGTTATGGTATTGCTCAAGTTGATTTACTTGTTCGTTGTGAGGGATAGGAGATACGTTGAACAGCATCACTCACGTAGTTGTACCAGGTACTTTTGATCCCGTCACAAACGGACACCTTGATGTAATCAAACGAGCTTCTCGCCTTTTTGAAAATGTTACGGTAGCTGTTGCGGCTTCAAAGCGCAAACACGGCACGGGAACTACGTTTTCTCTTGAAGAGCGCGTACAGATGCTCAAAGACGCGCTGGTAGATGAAGGACTTGTGGACGTTTCTGTAGAGCCTATGGAAGGTCTTCTCGTTGATTTCTGCAATGCTCGCGGCGCAGGTGGTGTTGTTAAAGGCCTGAGGGCTATGACAGACTTTGAGTATGAGCTGCAACAGGCAGATCTTAACGCTCATATGGCTCCTGAGCTGGAGAGCGTCTTTGTTATGTCTAGTCCAGAGTACGGCTATATTTCTTCCTCAATTGTGAGAGAAATTTCAGCTATGGGCGCAGATGTATCATTTTTGGTACCAAAGAACGTCATTAAAAAGCTTGAAGCTCTGCATAATTGCGGTAATTAAGTATATTTGCCCTGCATTTTCATTATATTCTGCTAACATTCTTAAAAAGGTGTTTTATGCGTCGTGCTCATAAGGGCCAAAACTGCATATAACACGGCTTATGTATTGGATTGAAAGGAGCCCTGGATGCAGCCAGGCGAGGAAATTGAGAGCCTTGTATCTGAGATTGAGCAGATGGTAACTGAGGCTAAGTCACCTTTTATGGATGGCGGTAACAAGAAGATTATTGATGCCCAGGACTTCTACGAGCTGCTTGACGAGATTCGTCGTGTCTTCCCAGAAGAGTTTGCAACCGCTCGTCGCATCATCAAGGAAGAGGATGAGACCCTTGAGCGCGCACGTGCTCAGGCAGAATCCATCATTGCTGACGCACAGCAGCAGGCTATGATTCTTGCTGGTGACCAGGAGGTTGTCCGCCTTGCTCAGCAGCAGGCAGATGGCATTCGTGACCAGGCAGAGCAGTATGAGCGTGATACTCGCTACAACGCTGAGGAGTATGCAGATACCGTTCTTGCTCACCTTGAGGAGAACCTCAAGAGCCTGACAAACTCAGTCTCTCGTGTTCGTCAGACACTTGATGAGAACTCTGGTCCTCGTAACACCAGCAATAACGTTGCCTGGTAATTCCAATGCAACCAGTTCTTTATGCACTAGATGATCGTCTTGCAAATGCAGGCGATACCGTTTCTTATGCGGGTCATCTCAATGAAGATTCGTATGAGCTAGGGGAGCATGAATTTTCTCTTCCTATGGGAATTGATTTTGATCTAGTGCTTACCAACGCGGGTGAGGGCATTTTGGTTACCGGAATGCTTCGTGCTGACGCAGTTGGTACGTGTGACCGTTGTCTTGAGGACGCACATCTCTCTTTAAACGCAGAGGTAGATGAGTATTATCTCTTTGAAGAGCCTGTAATTTCTGCAGATGATGAAGATGAGGCAGATTACGTTTTAGTAAATGCCGATAAAACCATCGATCTTGCAGAGGCTCTTTTGCCTTCGCTTGTTATGGAGACGCCTTATGTTGTACTGTGCAAGTCCGACTGCAAGGGACTTTGCCCAGTATGCGGTTGCAATCTGAATGAAGAGGATTGCGGTCATGCAGCTCAGATTGAGCAGAAGCGAGAAGAAGAAAAGCTTGCTTCAAACCCGTTTGCGGCTCTCAAAAATCTTGTGATTGAGCCGGATTCGGAAGAGTAAAATAAAATTTCTTCTCCTAAATGGTGAAGAAATGCTGTATCTACGTACAAAATGTGTCAGTACGTGGTATAGTATCCAACGCATTATGTGAATGGGTCGCGCCCTCATATGTTTTAGGGGCGCTAGCAAGAGCAAAAGAGGTTTAAGATGGCAGTACCTAAACAAAAGAAGGGCCGCGGCGCAACCCACACCCGTCGTTCGGCAAACAGCAAGCTTAACGCAGCAGCTCGCTCTGTATGCCCACAGTGCGGCGCTCCAAAGCTTCCTCACCACGTATGCCCTAACTGTGGCTTCTACAAGGACCGTGAGGTTGTTGTTACTGAGTAACACTCATACATCGTATGGCCAAGAAGGCCGGTTCTTTAGGGGCCGGCCTTCTTTTTTATAGCACTAAGGAGTTATCATGCCCGTTATTTGTGTAGACGTTATGGGATCTGACCAAAGCCCTGAGGTTGTTCTTGAGGGAGTTCGTATGGCTCTCGAGAAGGACCAAGAGCTAGAGGTTCTTCTCGCCGGAGCTGATGAGTTCGTTACTCCTTTTGCAAACAAGCACAATCGTGCAAAGGCTTTGGTAACCACCGAAGTAATTGCAATGAGTGAGCATCCTGCTAATGCGGTTAGACAGAAAAAAGATGCCAGCATTGTAAGAGCTGCTCAGGCAGTCAAGGCAGGAGAGGCCGATGGTCTTTTCTCTGCAGGCTCCACAGGAGCAGTGCTTACTGCAGCTACCTTTGGTATTGGTCGCATCAAGGGCGTTAAGCGCCCTGCACTTACCCTGATTCTTCCTGGACTTGGTGGCCATAAAACAGTCTTTTTGGATACTGGCGCTAACGCTGATGTGCGCCCAGAAGTTTTGGTGCAATTTGCACAAATGGGCAAGGCTTTTGCCAATGCATCGCTTGGAATTGAAAACCCAACCATAGGCCTTCTCTGCAATGGTTCTGAAGAGACCAAGGGTTCTGAACTTGCTCTTTCATATCACACAGCTCTTGCAGAAGCGGCTATTAATTTTGGTGGAAATGCTGAGGGAACTGATATTTTAGGAAGCCGCTTTGATGTTATTGTGACAGACGGCTTCACAGGAAATGTGGCTTTGAAATCTATTGAGAGCACGGGCAAATTTATTATGTCTAGCCTCAAGGATGCAATTAATTCTTCCAAGAAGGCTGCGTTTGGCGCTCTCCTTTTGAAAGACGCTCTTAAGGCAACGGCAGCAGAACTTTCAGGAGATTCTGTTGGTGGTGCCTTCTTGCTGGGTGTCTCGGCTCCTGTTCTTAAAGGACATGGTGCTACCAGCTCTTCTGCAGTGTGCGCAGGAACACTCTCTGCAGCCAATGCAGTACGTGCCAACCTCATCGAGAAAATTTCCTCGTCAATTCAGCTGTAGTAAAAGCGTCTGTACATAAAATTTTTATAAGTTATGGTGGAGCCCATGGACAATTCTGTGGGCTTTACTTTTTTTAAGATTGTTTGTTTCAGCTTTAGTAATGTCATCGTACAGATGCCCATCACGGGGTAAAATTACTAGCGTCATTGTTGTGTGCAAGGAGGATGTATGGATCGCACAGAAACACTTGAAAAGGTAATTGACGTTGTTAGAGAGACTCTTGACCTTGACGATTCCGTTGAGCTCACAGAGGGCACCTCATTTAAGGATCTTGGTGCAGACTCATTTGATCTTTTGCAGCTTGTCACAGACCTTGAGCAAGAGTTTGATATGACCTTTGATGCAGAAAACATCGATGAGATTGCTACCGTTGGTGACGCAGTAGATGCTATTCTTGCTGCTTAAGTAGGTTTTATACGTGAAATTGCACGAACGAGTAGCTGCTGCAGAAGCTATTTGCGGTCACACATTTACCAATAAAGAACTTATCGAGGCTGCCCTCACACACCCTTCGGCGGTGGAGGGCAAGCCTGTTTCTGCTTCGTATGAGCGCCTGGAGTTTCTGGGGGACTCAATTCTTGGTGCCATTATTGCAACAGAGCTGTTTGAACGCTATCCAGATATGGATGAAGGCCAGCTTACTAGGTTGAAAATCTCTCTGGTATCCGGTCACACGCTCTCCATTGTCTCTGATGCTCTAGGAATTTCTCCCTTAATTGTTATGGGAATTTCCGAGAAGGGCACGGGAAAGCGTGGCATGAAGTCTGCTCTGGAGAACGTCTACGAGTCCATTGTTGGCGCGCTCTACCTTGATGCGGGTTTTGATCCAACGCACGATTTTGTTATTCGTACGCTTGGACCTCACATTTCTCCAGCGCTGGCAGTTCGTTCGGTAAGCCCTAAATCTCGTCTGCAAGAAGCGGTACAGGCTAAAGGTAAGGCTACTCCTGAATATAAGCTTATTGGCGAGAGTGGACCTGCTCACACACCAACGTTTACCGCTGTGGTATTTGTCGACGGCCTTAAGGTGGGTCGTGGACAGGGACCATCAAAGAAAGCCGCAGAGTCAGAAGCCGCTCAAGACGCACTGGTACGTCTTGGTGTGGACGACGCTCCGCTTGATGCTGATGCAGAAATGCACCTAAGGTAGAAAGGTACCCTGTACCCGTGTATCTAAAATCGCTGACACTTAAGGGTTTTAAGTCATTCGCTGATAAAACTCAGATGGTTTTTGACCCCGGTCTTACCGTTGTCGTTGGTCCTAACGGCTCGGGTAAGTCCAATGTCTCTGACGCAATTCTCTGGGTATTGGGCGAGCAGAGCGCAAAGATGCTCCGTGGCCAGGCTATGGAAGACGTCATCTTCTCTGGCTCATCCGCAAGGGGAGCGGTGGGCGTTGCTGAGGTAACGCTGGTTCTGGATAACTCCGACCACACCATTCCTATTGATTTCTCTGAAATTGGCATCACCAGGCGCATGTATCGCTCTGGAGAGTCTGAGTACCTGATTAACGGCGCTCCTTCAAGACTCATGGATATCCAGGACATCTTGCATGACTCTGGCCTGGGCAAAGATACCCATTCCATTATTTCCCAGGGCAAGCTCGATTCCATCTTGTCTAGCCGTCCTGAGCAGCGTCGTGAGCTCATTGAAGAGGCAGCGGATATCTCTAAGCATCGCCGCCGCAAAGAGCGTGCGGAGCGTAAGATTTCTTCCATGGATGAGAATCTCACGCGAGCCAAAGTGGTTTCTCGCGAGATTACCCGCCAGCTTAAACCGCTTGAAAGGCAGGTAGACAAGGCTTCTCGTGCAAAAGATCTGTCCGCTCAGCTCAGAGATTTGACGGTTCAGCTTGCGGTTGATGACCTTCGTCAGCTGCAGTTTACGCATGGAAAGTTGGAGGCGCGCGCTAAAGAGGCAGAGGCTGCTATTGAGCTTGCGCAGTATCGCGCAGGCGAGAAAAACCGTGAGCTTGAAAAACTTCAGTCGCTTCTTGAGCAAAAGGGTCTTTTTGTTGGAGACTTGGGCGAGCAGCGCCGTCGCATGCAAGAGATTCTTGGTCGCATGGGATCTGACATGCGTCTTTTGGAGGAGAAGGGCAAGAACATGGTTTCTCGCCTTTCTGACACGCGTATGCAGCTTTCTGTGATGGATAAACAGAAGGCAGACGCCGCAAAAGAGAATGAAGAGCTTTCTGGTCAGCTGGCAACAATTCGTGCAAAGGTTGCGGATCTGACGGAGAGCGTGAACGCGCTCCAAGAGGCGGCTAACCAGGCAATTGCCGAGCGTCGTGCTCTTGATGTAAAGATTTCTGACTGCACTACTTCTGAGCGAAGTGCGCGTAATACCGCTGATAAAGAAACGCTTGCGTATGTAAAGCTTGAAGAGCAGATTGCTCATGCACAGGTAGAAGACAAGATGTTTGAGTCTAGGTTGACTCAGATTACGGAAGCGCTTGAGATTGCTCAAGCTGCCCTGGAAGATAGTGGCGCTAAAGAAGCAGAGCTCACGGTGGCTCTTGAGAAAGCTCGTCAGGAGTCCGAGGCGTTTGTCGCTGAGATTTCTGAGCGTGCTTCTGCACTTGAGACGGCTCGCGAGACAGAGCGCGCTGCTCGCCAGGAGCTCTCAAGCAGTGAAGCTACGCTTGAGGCACTTCGTGCGCTTGATGTGGAAGTCCAAAAGGGAAGTCCTCTGGCAGAAAAGCTTGTTGCGGATGCAGCAACCGCTTCTCTTGTTTCTGGCAGACTTGCTGATTATCTTGAGGTTCAGCCAGAGTTTGAGGCCCTTGTTGAGCAGCTTTTGGGAGAAGATCTTTCCGCGCTTGTAGTTGATAAGCAGCAAAATATTCAGACGCTCTTTGAGCGCGTTCAGACGCTTTCTGAGGATGGCAAGGCTACGTTGGTTGCTCTTTCTGACGCAACTTCAGTTCTTGCTGCACCAGCCCATACAACGTCTTTGCTTGAGCACGTTTCTGCGCAGAAGGGTGCCGAAGCTCTTGTGCAGGCGCTTTTTGGTCACGTTTTTGTTGCTCAGAGTCTTGACGATGCCTACGCTGCTCGCAACGTTGAGCCTCGCGGGCTTTATGCGCTCCCTGATGGCACGCTGTTCTATCCAGACGGTCGTCTGGTCCTGGGACACGCATCTCAGGCTGAGGACGGCTCTCTTGAGCGTAAGCGTCGCATCCGTGAGCTTGAGGGTGCGCTTCCTTCCTTCAAACGCCATCTGGAGGCTGCTCGCTCTGCAGTTACCAACTGCGAGAATGAGCTAGCTTCAGTTCGCGAGAAAAGCGCGCAGTCCAAGGGTGAAGTCGCGAGGCTCAATGGTGAGCTTACCTCTATTGCTGCGGAGCGAGGCCGTCTTGAGGGACAGGTTGCGTCTTCTCAGGCTGAGTTGAAGCAGGTGAGCACTTCTCGAGAGCAAGCCAAAGAGCGCGCTCAAGAGGCTCGTGCGCATATTGATGAGCACAAGCGTGCGGCTGAAGAGGCTAAGACTCGCATGGAGTCGCTAGCTTCGGAGCTCAAAGAGCTGCAGGATCAGCATGAGGATGCCATTCGCGCACAGGGTAGGGCCAACCGAGAGCTTTCGGATGCAAAGACTGACTTAACTGTTGCAAAAGAGCGCGCAACGAGCATGGCTTCTCGCCAGGCAGAGCTTGAGAGGCGTCTGTCTCAGCTGGACGAGCAGCTTGCTGCTGCTAAACAGGCAACGCACGCGCTTGAGGTAATCAGGCTTCGCGTAGACCCGCTGTACAAGCGCTACGATGCCCTGCACCAGAAGGCGCTCGAGTGGGCGTCTAGGCTCAAGGATCGCGCGTCGTTGGCGGAGGCAGACTCCGAGACGCTGCGAGAGACCATCTCTGAGGCAAAAGACGCTGCTTCTGAAGCTGCGCTTGCGGTAGAAAAAGAGAAAGACGCCGCTAACCAGATTAGCGTTGAGATTGGCAAGCTTGAGGTTCAGGTTCAAAACGCCATCGAGGCCATTCTTGCCACGGGCGCCTCATTGGACGAGGCATTGACGCTTCCTGAGCCAGAAGATAGAGAGCAGGCAGAACGCCTTGCTGTGTCGCTCAAGAGCCAACTTGAGGCACTTGGTCCTGTCAACGCCGTTGCCATGGATGAGTACGAGCGCCTCAAAGAGCGTGCTGACTACATTAACGAGCAGGTAGCTGACTTAGAGGCCGCACGAACTTCGCTGAAGAAAATCATTTCGGCGATTGACCGCAAGATGCGTAGCCGCTTCCTTGTTGTCTTTGACCGCGTAAATCAGAACTTCTCCGAGATTTTCTCGATGCTGTTCCCTGGAGGTCATGCTCACATTGAGCTTACTGACCCTGACCATCTCTCCGAGACAGGCATTGAGATTGTGGCTCAGCCGCGCGGTAAGCGCATTACCAAGATGATGCTCATGTCAGGTGGCGAGAAGAGCCTCACCGCCCTGGCATTGCTCTTTGCTGTGTACAGGACGCGTACTGTTCCGTTCTACGTCTTTGATGAGGTGGAGGCTGCGCTCGACGACGCCAACCTCTCCAAGCTGCTTGATGCCATTGAGCAGCTCAAAGAGACAACACAGCTGATTGTCATTTCTCACCAAAGGCGCACCATGGAGCAGGCAGATGTTCTGTACGGTGTATCTATGCAGGCAGATGGTGTTAGCCACGTTGTCTCTCAGAGGCTTGATAAGACAACCGGAAAGGTAGTTGATATCTAATGGGCTTTATGGACAATCTTCGCCGCGGTCTTGAGCGTTCCCGTGAGACCTTAAGCGAAATCTTTTATATGGGCGGAGAGGTCACTGAAGATTTTTGGGATGACCTTGAAGTTACGTTGGTTATGGGAGACATGGGTGCTGAGGTGGCTATGCGCGTCACCGATGATCTGCGTGAGCGTGCTGCGCGAGAAAACCTTATGCGCTCCGATCAGCTACGCCACGCCCTTGTAGAGCGCCTTACGGCAGAGTTTCCTGTTGCAGAAAGAGATCCTTTTACGGATACGCCCTCTATTGTTTTGTTTGTAGGCATTAACGGTGCTGGTAAAACTACCACTGTTGGCAAAATTGCTGGTCGTGCACATGCCAGTGGCGTCAAGACCCTGATTGGCGGTGCTGACACCTTCCGCGCAGCCGCAATTGAGCAGCTGCAGGTATGGGGAGAGCGTTCTGGTATTGAGGTAGTAACCAGAGAGCGTGGCGCTGACCCTGCAAGCGTTTGTTTTGAGGTTGTTGAAACAGCAGAAAAACAAGGCACTGAGCTGGTGCTTATTGATACTGCCGGACGTCTGCACACTTCATCTGATCTTATGCGTGAGCTTGCTAAAGTTGTTTCGGTTACCAGAAAGCGCGCAGGGGATATTCCGGTAAGTGTTGTTCTGGTTATTGATGCAACTACCGGTCAAAATGGCCTTAACCAGGCAAAAGAGTTCAATGATGCACTGTCTTTGGATGGTCTTATTGTTACAAAGCTTGATGGCACCGCAAAGGGAGGAATTGCTCTGGCAATTTCTAACCAGCTTAACCTGCCTATTTATCGTATTGGTGTGGGCGAGTCAATTGATGATCTTCAGACGTTTGATGCTCGTTCATTCTGTGAAGCACTTGTTGGTGAGGGAGTTCAGTAATGTTTAACAGCCTGCAAGATAGACTGCAAAATACATTTTCCGCTCTTCGCGGAAAGGGCCGTCTCACTGAGGACGATATCAATTCCGCAATGCGAGAAATTCGCATGGCTCTTCTCGAGGCTGACGTTAACTACAAGGTAGTTAAAGAGTTTGTTGGCCGCTGCAAAGAGCAGTGTATGACCGCTGACGTGCTGGAATCTCTGTCTCCAGCTCAAAACGTTGTACGCATTGTTCTGGACGAGCTCACGGCGCTGCTTGGCTCAACCGAGTCCAAGCTTACGTTGGCACAAAACCGCATTCCAAACGTCATCATGCTCGTTGGTCTCCAGGGCTCTGGTAAGACAACCGCGGCTGCAAAACTTGCCTATCTGCTAAAGTCTCAGGGTAAGAATCCTCTGCTTGCCGCCTGCGACGTTCACCGTCCCGCGGCAGCAGATCAGCTTGAAACGCTTGGCTCTGAGATTGGCGTGCCAGTCTATCGTGGAGATGGCAAAGATGCCGTTGCTATTGCGTCTCAGGCTATTCAGGAGGCTGTTGACCACCTCAACGACCTGGTAATTGTCGATACCGCTGGCCGTCTTCAAATTGACGAAGAAATGATGGAAGAGGCCGTTGCTATCAAGCGTGCCGTCAAGCCAGATCAGATTCTTATGGTTGTCGACGCCATGACTGGCCAGGATATTGTCAATGTTGTCAGCACCTTCGCCGAGCGCGTAGACTTTGACGGCGTTATCATGTCCAAGCTTGATGGCGATGCTCGTGGTGGTGGTGCACTTTCCGTACGTGAGGTTACTGGCAAGCCTATCAAGTTTGTTTCTATGGGCGAGAAACCCGATTCACTTGAGGTTTTCCACCCAGATCGTATGGCCAAGCGCATCCTTGGCATGGGCGACGTTATCTCTATTGTCGAGAAGGCCCAGCAAGCAGCAGATGAGAAGCAGGTTGAAGATGCCGAGCGTATGTTGCGCGAAGGCTTCACTATGGATGACCTGCTTAATCAGATGAACCAAATCCGCAAGATGGGCGGTCTTGCAAAGCTTATTGGTGCTCTACCTGGTGGCGACCGCATGATGGCCCAGCAGGGCGGTGTAGATGATAGCTCTATGGGAAAGATTGAAGCCATCATTCATTCTATGACCAAGGAAGAGCGTGCACGTCCAAAGATTATTAACGGTCAGCGCCGTCGTCGTATTTCCATGGGTTCTGGTCGCAGCGTTCAGGAAGTCAATCAGCTTATTCGTCAGTGGGGAGAGATGAATAAGATGATGGGCAAGATGAAGGCTATGACTCAGGGTGGTAATGCAAAGAAGGGCCGCCGTGCTATGGAGTCTATGATGAAGAACATGGGCTTTGGCGGAGGTCAAATGCCACGTTTTTAGGCTTTACCAATAAATATTTTTATATAAGAAATACTTTGGTCTGATTACTATCCCTACTGCTTTTTGTTACACATGGTAAACTTTCTCAAAAAGCAGTAGGGAGTAATTATGTCAATTAGGCGTATTACCTTTGTTGTATTAGGTTGTGTAAGTTTGGCGCTTGCCGTAATTGGCGTAGTGCTTCCTATTTTGCCCACTGTTCCATTTTTAGCGCTCGCAGCATTTTGCTTTGCAAAATCATCTGACCGGCTTAATAATTGGCTTATTAACACGAAGTTTTATCAAAATAATCTTGCTGATTTTAAAGCTGGAAAAGGGATGACTGTTAAGACTAAAGTGCGCATTCTTGCCACAGTAACTTTGGTCATGGCTATAGGTCTGATTGTCATGCTTATGAAAGGTGTTATTGTTGGCAGTATTATCCTTAGTGTTGTTTGGCTAGGCCACATTTACTATTTTGGTTTTAAAGTTAAAACGCTTGAAGCGTAAACAATTGTTACAATAGCTTTTAGTTAGTTTCATTATTATTCGGTAATGATGAGGTGACTGATGATGCAGCGTAAAAGAATAGTAGCTTTGTCTACTCTTGGTGTAGTGCTCATTGCCATTGTATTCATATGTAGTTGGTTTAGACCCGAAGCGGTTAAAGAACGAAATCTTGATTTTTTAAAACATGAAGCTGCGGAATTTATACGGGAGAAATCAGTTGGTAATATTTTCTCGTATAAAAAGTTTGAGTCTGGGGAATATAGGACCCATACTTGCAATTTAAACGACGTGTATATATCTGGTCCAATTTTATCAGTTGTAGAGAAAGACAATGAATTATTAGACGGTGGCATTTCGTGGGTTGTAAGTGTTAATGGAGAAATCATTGGAACAATCGAGCAAGATGCCGCTTTATATTCAGTTTCTCTCTCATCACAAGATTTTGATCAATATATTCTTTATGGGACTGCTTACGTTCTGCAAGCTATAAGCACTCGCAAATTACCTGCCGTCTCCTACTATGAATACGATACAGATGGTGGAGGAACCTTTCTGTCTGATAATATACTTGCGACATTTAATTACGGCACAGGAGACTATGGTTTTGATAAAGCATTCAGCAAATTTCCTTCTGCCAGTTCATTGATCACTTCTCGCTTAGGTTCAGAGTATCTTGATTTTATGGCAAACAAAGAGCGTGTAGTGGATTTTCTGTAAGACATAAAAAACGCGCGCTTCAGAATTATTTTCTAAAGCGCGCATAAACTTTTTTCAAAAAAGCCTAGTAGTGGATGATAATTGGATCTCCATCTTTGGCAATATCAAAGAGTTTTTGAGCGTTTTCATAGCTTAGGTTAATGCAGCCATGGCTACCACCAGTTTTGTAGATGTTTCCACCAAACGCACTTCTCCATGGAGCATTGTGGAAGCCAACTTCTTGACCCTTTACGCCAAGCCAGAAATCAACTTTTGTATCCCATCCTGGACGACCTGACTCATCGTTTGGTCCCAGGAGACGAGCGTCTCTAATGTGGCTGGTAATATACCAGACTCCTTCCGGAGTGTTGTGATGTCCGTCTGGGATACCTGTTACTACATCGGCTTCCCAAAGAATGGTTCCATCATCACCATAAAGAACAGCATGCTGAGTGGTAAGGTCAACGTCAATATAACGACCGCCCCAGTCCTGCTCGCCCTGTTTAGTGAATTTATCAGCCGACTGTTTTGTAGGCAGTTCAATCTTTGTTGCCTGACCAGCGGACAGACCGTCAGAGATGGCTTTTACAGCAGCGTCATTATCAATAACCCAACCGTATGCACCAGCGGCCTTTGTAGTGAATTCTTTTCCATCCCAGCGCTTATACGTTCTTGAAGTTCCACGAGTATCTACTGCAGGAGCAAGTGTCTCGTTGACCCATTTGGTAATAGCGTCTGTATCAAATGAAATAGAGAGATTCTCATCAAACTTAATCCAGCTAGCAATGGTGTCTTGATCAAGCTGATATGCAGCAGAATCTCCTAGCATCAAATCAACCGCAGAAGCAACATATGAATTAGCAGCCTTCAAGGCAGTATCAAGGTCTTCTGCGCTCATGAGGCTTTCTGGACCAAGCTGTACGGTAGTGCTCAGATTATCAAAAGCGGTCTGCAAGTCTTTATGGACACCCTCAAGAGATAGTCTTGTAGCAATAGCGTCATCAGCAAAAATAAACTTTTTAGCCGAGCTATCGTAGGTAATACCATTGTTTTCTAGAGTTTGAGCAGATTCTTTTGCCTGCTCAATTCTTTGATTAAAGAGTGCGTCCGCCTTGCTTGTATCATACGAAGCGGTTGCATGTGGGCTCAAGGACCTGCTACGAGTAAGCTCCAGTGGCCACATCCAAGGATTCTGCTGACTAATAGCATCGTGAGCATATCCAGCTGCGTCGTATGTTAAATCAATGTCGGATGCCTTGATGGTTAAATCTACGCCGTTTCCAGAGACTTGGACGGAGTAATTTGAGGCCTCGTTTGCTCTAGAAGCCTGTAAATCTGAAGCCGGTTTTAAGGAGTAGTCCTTACCATAAATGCTGGTTTGAGGCATAAAGAAGAAGTTAAAGAAGATTGCTCCACCCACATACACAAGGGCGAGAACACCAACGAGTACAGCAGGTATCTTCCACCACTGATGTTTCTTGTGAACAACGGGAGCCTCTTCTTTTTCTCCAAGCTCTGCGCTATCAAGGGGAGCAATGACAGTTAGATCATCTGCCTGCTCTTCTGGCGCTTCCGCTGATTGTGAAGAATCATTAAGCTGATTGGCTTTTACCTGCTCTTCATTGAGAGCAACGTACATATCAGTATCGCCAAGGCTTGGTACTGAGTCTTTAAGAGAAGGCGCTTTCTCTGTAGCTTCCTCTGAAGAAAGAGGTTGTAGGTTAGCGGTATGAGAAGCAGAGCTTTTTGCAAAGTGCTTAGCCAAGGAGCACTCCTTATAAAAACGAAGTTACATAGCAAAAATCAGTGTGTTTTGACAAACAGACTTTCTGCAAATGAGTCAAAGACACATTCATTTAGTGTAGTGCATATTCACCACATATTTTATGGAACTTACGTGGAATTATTTTCTATAGGAGATGAACAAAACTGGAGTAATATATACGACATTTAGAAATAATTATTTTTCAATTGCAGGGGGAGTAATAGCGTATGTCATCAACTAGAGTCAATAGTACTACGCAAAATATTAGATGTGTTTGTACTGCTCTTGCCGTACTTCTTTTATGCATTTCAGCTTTTCCTAAAATTGCTGTAGCTACTGCATCGACCAGCCAATCAAATTCTCATTCTGCTAATCAGTTGTTACTACATACTGATGTCAAATCGTATGAGCTTCTTCCATCTGACTTTGCTTCGCTTGTTGGTAATGATTCAACTTCGTTTGATAATCTTGAGCAAGTTAAGCCTTATGAGGCAGTTAACACTGATTCTCATCCAAACTATAGCAAGGTAAGCGATTTTGTTTATTTAGATAGAGATCAGTTTGACTCGTCGCTTTTCTCGCCAGATGATTCTCTGAGATATACAACAGATGATGCAGCTGTAGATGCATACATTCAGACTCATCCAGAGCTTGCCGGTGTGACTGATCGTAGAATTTTGCTTCCAGTGTTCGAATTTGATTCAGACAATGATATTCAGACTCACAGAGACAGAGTTAATTCTTACATTGCTAATGGTCGGCTGGCACAAGGGTCGGTTGGTCAGGATAATACTGCTGTTATTGATACCAGTTTGCCTATGGGCCAGTACAAGCTAGAAAAAACGCTTTCGTATGATCAAGAGCATGGCTTCTATTACATCTATACCATGCACGTGGGTATATCTGATATTGATCGTAACCTCACAACGTTTGTTGATAGCAACGGAAATAAGACTGAAAAACAAGGTCTGTTCCAGGCTCCAGAGGTAGTGGGTAATGATATTCTTGACCATAAAGAAGTTGACTCTTATACGATTTCAGCTGGTTATGATGGTGATGGTAATGTTGCTCGTCCAACTACGTATGTAACACATATTACGTATTACTACACCCTCGCGCACACCGCATATGTCTCTGATACCGGAACTACCTTAAAACCTATTGACGCTGGTCTTCAGAATGCTCCTGCTACCATCTCTTCTTACAACTATGACCACACGGTTGATGCAGGAACAAGGCGAGTGCTGGACATTGATGCCGTAACAGCTCGTCTTATGGCAGAGATTCAATCGCAAGATATTACGCAGCTTTTCCCTGTTAGTGCTGCTACGCACAATGGCGATATTGTTATCAGTAGGACTCCTGGATATGATACCTACGATGTTCAGTTGTTTGAGAATGGTCAATTTACTATCGATATGACTTATATGCCAGATGGCACACCTCGTGTTGTTGATGCTGACGGCAACGCTATTTATTTCTCTAATCACTTTAAGGATGTTGTTTATTCTTCATATCAAGATGACACCTTGCCTGTTGGTCAGTATCGAATTGAATATCTGCTTACCCCAACATCTGCAGATCCAGATAACTTTGATTCGTACCAGCATTTAAAAGTCAATCTTATTATTGGAACAAGTGATACTTCTCAGCCAGCCATTACTGCAAATTGGACTCACGTATACGTGAAGCAGCCTGAGACTACGCCAGAAACACCTGAGACGCACACTCCTGAGGAGCCTCAGCAAGCTCAGAAGAAGTCACAGCTTCCTGATACTGCAGATTATTCTCAGGTTGCGCTTCAGGGCACACTTGTCTGCTCCTCTGTCTCACTGGTTTCTCTGAGCTTCTTCCTCAAGAGAAAGCTGCTACAGAAGTAATCTAGGAATACATGACGTTACTCTTGCCTCAAGAGTGAGAGAATACTGTCTATCAAGAGGCGAGAGGTACGTTATTTATGGCAACACATCCAGTTATTCACATAGATTCATCTGACGACAGCCGCCTTGATGTGTATGCTCGATTGACTGATAACCAGCTTCGTAATCGTCTTGACCCAACTCGCGGCGTCATGATTTGCGAGTCACATTTTGTGATTGAAACTGCACTTGCCGCAGGCTGCAAGCCGCTTTCGTTTCTTGCAAATACTTCTCATACAGACAATATTTTGCAAATTGTCGAGAAGTTCCACCCTTTGACAGATGACGTTCCTATTTTCATTCTTCCAGATGAGCAGCTTACACAGCTTATTGGCTACAAGATGAATAGAGGAGTGCTCTGTGCCATGAGGAGACCTCAAGGTGCATCGCTAGAAGAGATTCTAAGCTCGTCAAAGCATATTGCCGTACTAGAAGATTTAGTAGACGTTAACAACGTTGGTGCTGTCTTTAGGTCAGCTGCGGCTCTTAATGTAGATGCTGTTATCTTGACTGCTAAGTGCGCCGACAACCTCTCAAGGCGTGTCCTGCGCGTTTCTATGGGAACGGTTCTTAAGGTGCCATGGACTCGTTTGGATGAAGAGACAACTTCACCGGACCTTATTGAAAAGCTTAAAGCTCATTCTTTTACTACGTGTGCACTTGCACTCACAGATTCTGCAGTACCTCTTAATAAAGAGCTGGTAAAAGGTAAAAAAGCTGCACTATTCTTTGGTAGTGAAGGCTATGGTCTTGATAAGAAAACCATTAAGGCTTGTGACATTACCACTATCATCCCCATGTCTCATCAGGTAGATTCACTCAATGTTGCTGCATCATCTGCTGTTGCTTTTTGGGAACTTTTTGCTCGATAGCTTTTGTGGAATGCCTTTAATCGCAGTACAAAAAACGGCCATCTACAAGAGTGAACTGCCTCCCATTTCTTGGAAACGAAAAATTGGAGGCAGTTCAAAACACACCTAAGTCGGATAATCTGTTAAAAAGACGTATACATGACGCTGAAAATACCCCAATCATGCAGATTATCGTCATTAGGTGTGTAAAATGCCCGCAATTGAGCAGAATATCTGACTTAGGTGTGTTCCGTAGATACAGAATTTATCGATAGTTAAATTTCTTATATAAGTCTATTCATATTTAAGCATATTAGATGAAGTTTATGCATAGAGATGCATATCAGGTAGTGCGACCGCCTAGCTGCCTGGCTATCTTGATTAAGAACATGTCGATTCTTCGGCAGAACCTACCAAAGCTGCGCTATTTTGTGCGCCAGGCCTAAAAGCCGACGCTAACACGCTGCAGAATCATAATCACCCGCATATGAACTACCTGCACAGAAGAGGGTTTTTCATATGTATTATATAAGGCTTACGTAATTACTCAGTAGCAGATACTTCTTCTGAAGCCTGTACCTCACCGGCATCATTTTTCTTTGCAAGCTTCTTATCAAGCCAACCAGTAAATGCTGGAGCTACCAGTGCAGTAATAACTACCGCGGCAGCAAGCTGAGCGTTTGCGTTTGCAACAACCTGAGCTGTATACGTTGGATCAACAGAAGCAACCGCAGCAGGAGTGGTTGTTGCGGTACCAGCAATAGTTGCGCTTGCAAGACTTGCCTTACCAGAGCCGCCAAGAAGACGCTCAACAAGCATGGTAAGAATACCCGTGATGATGCAAAGTACTGCTAAGAGAATGCCTGATGGACCACCAGTAATAAGATTCTCAACACTCATACCACAACCAAGAGCAAAGCCAACAACAGCAATACAGGGGTTAATACCAGGAACCAAAAGCCCCCTGATAAATGGACTAAGGTTGCCAAGAACAACACCAAGGACTAGAGGAAGAAGGGTACCCGCAAGTGCGGTAGGAGAAATTGCCGCAACACCTGCTGCACCTAGGGCAATCATGGTAACCGCAGGACCCGCAACAAGAGACAAAACTGCAGCCGCGCCCTGCTCATCAGGAGTCCCGTACTCAGCAGTAATACCAATGTACAAAGCAACATTGCAGAAGGTAATGCCACCAATGATAGAAAGTGCATTAAGACCAAAGAAGTTGTCGCCCATAAATTTAGCAACAAAGAGACCAAAGGCAATAGCAATAGCAAGTTTTGGAATAAGGATGGTCAGGCCAGTCTTCAGAACCTTGGGAACCGTCTTAAGGTCAATAGAGGCGCCAACAAACAGCAGAACAATGCCAACAATAGCAGGAGCGCCCTTAGCAACAGCTGTAGTAAAACTACCAATTTCTAGAACCTGAGGGAAAAAAGAGTGAAGTAGTAGGCCCACAGAAAGTGGATACAGCATAATATCGCCGGGGAACCTGGGGACGCCAATCTTACGAGTTGTCTTTTGCTGTTCAGCTGCCATTATCAGCTCCTTTGCCCTGGTGGTCAAAAAATAGTTGACCTACTTTATCAGCACAAAGAAACATTTTTGAAAAGCGCTGTACAAATTAACAATTTAGCTACAAACGC
>CALCXO010000020.1:0-7355 GCA_937905925.1 uncultured Atopobium sp. | reverse complement strand
CAAACGTTGTATGCAGAAAAATGAAATCTCCAACTAAACGCATTTTTTACCACTTGGAGACTTATTTAAGCATTTTCCGGAAGAATCTGAGGCATCCACCACCCCCCTATCAGCCGTCTATTGCCATTCTTCGAGCAACTCTTGCACGGAGCCAGTGCTGTTTCGCAGCACAAAAAATCCCAGCACCACTAGGTGCTGGGATTTTGTGCTTGAACTGTAGAACTTGTTAAGCAGCCTCAACAACTTTCTCTGAAGTGTTGTCTTTCTTAGCAAAGTGCTCAGCGACATAACCAGTAATCAGTGGTGTCAGGATTGCAGTAACGATAACTGCAGCTGCTACCTGTGCGTTTGCTGTTGCAAGAACAGCACCGCCATACAGGGCTGGGTTAGCCTCTGCCATAGCAGCAGGTGTAAGTGCATTTGCACCTGCACAGGAAGAAATAGCAACACCAGCAATACCACTTCCGCCAGTTGCACGATCAACAAAGTAGTTGATAAAGCCGCCACAAACGGAGCAGATAACACCAAGCAGAATGCCTGCAGGACCAGCCATGATGAGGGAATCAAACTTCATAGTAGTTCCCATAGCAAAGAAGGTCATAACAATAATAGCTGGCAGCGCGCTGGTCAGCATCTTCTTCATGGATGGGAAGAAGTTGCCAAGCAGAATACCAATAATAATTGGCAGAACCGCACCAAGCAAAGACCAGTTAATTGGAGACTGGCCAGTTGCACCAAGAGCAAGCATGGTAACTGGAGGGCCAACTACCAGCGTAGTAATTGCAACTGCGCCCTGCTCATACTCGTTACCATAATCTGCCATCAGGCCTGCGTACATGGAGTTGTTTGCACCAGAGCAAGCAGCAAGGATAACCATGGAAGAAAGACCAAGCAGGTTGTCGTTCAGGAAGAACAGAACGGCCAGACCAAGAGCAACGCAGAAGATTACCTTAGAAATGATGATGATTGCGCCGCGAAGTGCAGCCTTAGGTGCGCTCTTGAACGAAATTGTTGCACCAACACACAGCATGAAAGCGCCAACCAGAGCAGCAGTACCCTTAACGGTCATTGCAGCAGTAAAGCTACCAAGCGTTGGAAAAACGTCTGGAAAAACTGTGTTCATAAAGACGCCGAGCAACAGTGGTACCAGGATGTTTGCACCTGGAATGCGGCCCAGAGCCTTAAATGGGTGCTGGATGGAAATTGGTTCTTTTTCAGCCATGTACTCCACCTAGTCCATTACGATGCCGCCGTCGCAGTCGCCAATCTCACCGTTGACGAAGCTAGCAGCGTCGGAAGCAAAGAACAGAATCATCTGAGCTGGCTCAGATGGCTGAGCAGGGCGGCCCAAAGGAATGATGCTGATGACCTTGTTGTACTTCTCAGGATCGTTGGAAAGTGCAGTGGTCATACCAGTAATGGTGAAGGATGGGCAGACAGCGTTACAAGAGATGCCGTACTTACCGCCCTCTTTAGCGATAGCCTTGGTGAATCCGTTAACACCAGCCTTGGAAGCAGCGTAAGCAACGGTGCCAAGCAGGCCGCCGCCAATCTTACCAGCAACAGAAGAAACGTTGACGATGCGAGCGCCGCCACGGTCAATGAAGTGCTGCCAGAGAGCATGGGTCAGGTTGTAAGTACCAGTAAGGTTGGTGTTGATAGTCTTAGCCCACTCGACATCGTCGACCTCTGCAAAAGGAACAGTGCTTACGCGACCTGCGCAGTTGATAAGAACGTTAACGTCGCCGCACTCTTCAAGAATGCGAGCAACAGTCTTCTTAACTGCCTCGCCATCAGAAATGTCCATGAAGAAGAAATAGTTTCCCTCGCCAAGTTCCTGAACAAACTTCTGGCCAACCTCCTCCTTATCGAAAGAGCAAACAACTACGTGTCCGCCACCTGCGACGACACCCTTGGAAATCTCAGCGCCGATGCCTGAGTTACCGCCGGTGACCAGTACGAGCTTATCGGTAAAATCAAATGCCATGCTCTTCTCCTTTGAACTACGAGCATAAACCATTAGGAAGCAACTAAATCATACCTGCATTTACGTAACAAATAAAAGAAAAATTATCTTCAGAAACACATTTTTTCATCGATATACTGCCTAGACAAAATAATTGTCATAAATGAAACTCAATTTAAACAATTAGCTCTTAACAATCCTCTTTCAAATGTCGCAAATTTCACAGAGCGATTACGCAAAGCACAGTAACTACGATACGCTCGGCAACTTCGATACGCGTAATGCATCCAAAACACACCTTGTCATTACAGGTCATTTTATCATAGAGTTAGACATATCTAACTTATAGGCATACAATAAGGCAAAAAACTATTAGTACCCTTCAATCTTTTGGAAAGAGGTCGCTATGAAGCATCTCTCTGCGCGCGCTCCACTGGGCTTGCGCGCATATTTTACCAGCACCGCAAACTCAACCAGTTCCGTACGTTCTTCTGCACCAGCGTGCTCTCCCAGCGCTACACGCACAGGCGTCACACAGTGCAGCTCAACTATGACCCGCAGGTCAGCACTCACCTTGCTCGGCGCAAGCTCTGCGGCAGCAATCGCTTTTCTCGCCGCATGTAGTCCACGCGATTCTGCAGCCAACTCAAGCTCCGCGCAAAACCAAAACTCCTCGGCTCCCCTCGTCTTGACCACCTTCACCGTGATCCAGGACATGGCTTCTCGCGTTGCAGGCGAGTTTTGCCAGGTAGAGTCCATCACCAAGGCCGGAGCTGAAATCCATGACTACGAGCCCACGCCTGACGACCTCAAGCGTGCGCAAAAGGCCCAGCTCATCCTCAACAACGGACTGGGGCTTGAGCGCTGGTTTGAACGCTTTGTTGCCGACTCGCAAGCACAGCGCGCTGACCTCAGCGAAGGCATCACCGCCATCCCCATCGCCGAGGGTGACTACCAGGGTCAGGCCAATCCGCATGCGTGGATGTCGCCCGCAAACGGCAAGATCTATGTCGAGAATATCGTCCGCGCGCTCAGCAACCTTGTCCCTGACCACGCCAAAGACTTCGAAGCCAACGGCAACGCATACAAAAAGGAGCTCGACAACATCTCCTCTCACCTGATTGAGGAGCTTAGCACTCTGCCAGAGAGCCAGCGCACGCTTGTGACCTGCGAGGGAGCGTTCTCGTACCTGTGCCGCGACACCAACATGAAGGAACTCTACCTCTGGGCCGTTAACGCCGCTGATGAAGGCACTCCGCAGCAGATTGCCAAAGTCGTCGAAACTGTAAAAGCCCAGCAAATCCCTGCAGTATTCTGCGAATCCACGGTAAGCCCCAAGGCAATGCAGCAGGTAGCCGACGAGACGGGTGCTGTCCTCAAAACTGACGAGAAGAACATCTTGTACGTAGACTCCCTCTCGGAAGCTGACGGCCCCGTGCCCACCTATCTTGACCTGCTGCAACACGACGCAGACGCAATCGTATCTGGTCTCATAGGAAGGTAATTGTTCGATGAATCTTTGTGTTTCGCAACTTTGCGCCTGGTACGAGAAAAAAGACCGCGAGAAACCCATCATTTATGACGTGAATTTCTCACTCTCAACAGGAAATCTTTGCGCACTTGTAGGTGTCAACGGCGCTGGCAAATCTACGCTCTTCAAAGCACTGATGGACACCATCGCATGGGAGGGGTCACTTACTTGGGGTCAGCAACCTCTTTCACAGGCGCGCAAGCAGGGCAAAGTAGCCTACGTTCCTCAAACGGAGGCAATTGACGCGACGTTTCCGCTGCTCGTAAAAGACGTTGTTATGCAGGGAAGATATGTTCATCAGGGTTGGATGCGCATACCTTCCGCTCAGGACAAAGAGCTGGTTGCCCAGGCGCTTGAACGCGTTAACCTGGCCGACCTTGCAGATCGTCCACTTGCCCAACTCTCGGGCGGACAAAGAAAGCGTGTTTTTGTGGCTCGTGGAATAGCACAAGCTGCTGAGCTGGTATTTCTCGACGAACCGTTTGCGGGAGTAGATGCTCGCTCTGAGGCCATTATCACCGAACAACTCAATAATCTCAGTAAAGAAGGCAAAACATTGCTCGTTTCAATTCACGACATCAATTTGGCTCAGCAAAAATTCCCGCTTTGCCTGGTCATCAATAAAACCATAACCGCGCAGGGTCCATCGAAAGAAATTCTTTCTGGAGACGCCCTCCTGCAGAACCTTGGCATTTCCGAAGATGCCCACATTGAGGAGGTGCTCCATGCCTGAGGTAGACATTCTCCAATACGCATTCATGCAGCGAGCCCTCATCACCGGAATTGCAACCGCCATAGTCTGCGGGCTTTTGAGCTGCTGGATCACACACATGGGATGGTCTCTTATGGGCGACGCCATCTCGCATTCTATTCTCCCAGGCGTGGTCATTGCTCACCTACTGGGGCTTCCTTATCTGGTGGGAGCACTTGTGTTTGCTCTCATTACCGTGGTGTTGGTCGGACAAGTCAAAAAGAGCCAAATTGTGCGCCCTGATACTGCTATCGGCATTGTATTTACAACATTTTTTGCGCTAGGAACAGTTCTTATATCAAAGGTTCCAAGCCAAATTAACTTGTCCCACATTCTGTTTGGAAACCTTCTGGGGGTCACTACTCCCGACATGCTGCAAGTTCTTTGTATTGGCCTGCCTATTGCAATCCTGCTCATCCTTAAAAACAAGGACCTGACCTTGCTTTCATTTGATCCCACGCAGGTTCAAGCAATCGGTCTTTCTACTAAAACACTCACTTCATTCTTGCTTGTTGCCCTAGCCCTCGCAATTGTCATATCGCTCCAGGCAGTTGGCGTCATTTTGTCAGTCTCGCTGCTTATTGTTCCGGGTGCCTGCGCAAGGCTTCTTACCAATCAGATGCGACATATGCTCTGGATTTCTCCGCTTATTGCCACGATTAGCGTTTTGATTGGAATAACAGGCAGTTATTACTTAGACGCCTCTTCTGGAGGAATGATTGGACTCACCCTCGGCGTAGTTTTTTGTATCATTTTTATACTAAAGAGTTTACCTAAGCTTACTTTTGGGCATATACTAGATAAGAACTAAGAAAGGAGGACCAATGCATACACTCAACACTTCAGAAGCCCAGCTCACGGACGCAACCCGCGCGCAAAAGCTCTTGCACAGGCAAGCCTCAGCGGCTCTCAGAACATCCATTGGTCTTATGGTCGGAGCTCTTCTTATCGCAATGGTTCATTAAGGCTTCAACTCAAATAATCACCCAAGTTTGGCGAGAAACCCCTTCTATTCAAAGGGTTTCTCGCTAAATTTTTATATAAGTGTTTGAACGAGAATACCTACGGATACTGACGCAAGGTTGGCCAAGATTGAAAGCCTCCACGGAGCTCTGCTCACGCCTTTAAGCTTGTAAATAAGACCTTCAACAGCAATAACAACCAGCTCAACAATTATGACGCACGCCCAGTACTGAACGTCGTTAGCAACCACATCAACAAGGGCGCTTGTGATAAAAACGGCAATTGGATTAGTAAGCACTTGAGCAGCAACAATGATCAACAGTGCTTGATTGTCTGTAACGCCCAGCGATTTTGCGACAATAAGCTCAACAGTAATAGTCAGAATCAGACAAAACGCGAATATCGGAATAACGGTTATCAAATACGGCAGCAAAAATATTTGGTCGTCCATGCCATTAGCCTTCTGCTTGTTTGTCTTCAGCAGCACACTCATCTTCAACCGCAAGCTCATCAACCTGATCAGATAGCTCTGCGATTAGAACCTCTTCCTCTGCAGTCTCAGCAACCTGTGCTGCTTGAAGCATGCGCTCATGTCCAAATGGCCCTGTAGCCACGGAATCTTTGACTAACGTAAGACCTACGCCCAACGCAAGTGCCGAGACCAAACTGATACCAGAGAGCATTGCAGGATGTTCAATACGGAATCCTGCGAGCGCAGGCAACGCACCTACAGCTAGTGAGAAACTGGCCAGTCCAAATGCGGTGCCTTTTGCGTTAGGCAAGATATTTGCCAGAGATGCCAACGTAATGGACATAGTAAAGTTGAAGAAAAATACACCCAGAAGGCCCATAACCGGTATCTCCCATGAGGGCACAAACAAGGTGGCTGCAACAATGAGCGAAAAGATAGCTGTAGTCCTGAAGCCAATACGATCAGCAACCACTCCACCAAGCGCTTTACCTGCAAATACACCAAGGATGCTTAATACCAGTAAGAGCATCTCGCTCTTCCAAGGAAATGCCATAACCATGCCGACATAGCTTCTCAGCGCCACCGCAAGGCTCAGCAGTGCAATCGCAAGCAATGTATTGGACGAAAGCCTAGGAATGTCAAACGAAACGTTATACACGTTCCAGTACTTCTTGTTAACCTTTTGTACTACAAGCGTGATAAGCGCGCATAAGAACAACAGCACAAGCAGGGAAAACGCAATCTGAAGTCTTCCCATTTGAGCACTTTGTGTACCTAAAAAGACTCCAATTGCACCAGTTGCAATAAAGATTCCCGAAGGCCCTGCATGTTTTTGCGAGATATTAAGGACGCTCAGTCCACCTGCGCTATGAAAGAGTGCGTTTCCAATCGCAAGCAAAAGAATCGCAGGCCACTCGAGAAGGGCTATAGGGACCAGCGAAAGAATAACTCCAGCGCCCACTAAAGCATACGAAAGTAAGGCGGCATAGGAGTTCTTATCCAGCTGATCCAGCGCAATGCCTATAGGGAGCTGCAGGGTAAAGGCAACTATGTCATACAGTAAAATACTGAGCGCAACAACTTCCATCGAACCCTGGCCAGACTCGCTCAACACTCGGCTTACCGCGCAGAGCATGGTAGATACGCATGCAAAGTCAACTACAAAGTGACAAAGTGCATACGCAAAGGTAGTGACTTCTTTTTTGGGAAGAATCTGCTGTGTTGTGGACAAGGTTTTACCTGCGACGCCTTATGATCATGATGAGGCCAATTACTGCTACAAGAATAGAAATTGCAGCCATGGCTAAGAAGCTAGATGATCTACCGATTCTTGGCGTAGAAATAACATCAGCTTTTGCAATGACTGGCAAAGCAACTGCCATTACAAACACGCTAACAGCATGCGCAATTTTTTGGGCTGAACCCAAATCTTTAATCAGATGACGACGTAGTGACATACATACCTCCTTCATCAATTTTTTAATATTTTACCAGTACACACGCCGCGTTCCAAATGTACTCCCGTAAACGGCATAAAAAAGCGCCCGACGAATGTGAACTGCCTCCCATTTCTTATGTCCAAGAAATGGGAGGCAGTTCACATGCGGGTGATTATGATTCTGCAGCGTGTTAGCGTTGGCTTTTAGGCCTGGCGCACAAAATAGCGCAGCTT
>CALCXO010000019.1:0-11722 GCA_937905925.1 uncultured Atopobium sp. | reverse complement strand
AGAATCTGTAAATTTTGCCTAAAAGCATCAAAGAATCTGTGGATTTGCCTGATTTCTGCAAAGAATCGGTGCCTCAAATACAGATTCTTTGCACTTTTTAGGCGCACATTGCTAGACAAGCGCACCTGGCGAGAAACCCCGCGCACCCGCGACCGGCCCGCGTACCCGCGCACCCGCGACCAGCCCGTGCCCCGCGCACCCGTGCACTCGCGGCCGGCGCGCGCTCGCGCCCCGAACGTTAACGCAGGCGCGTGAGCTGCACTTTCTCGATAAGCGAATCCACAACCGAGCGCTCCGCCGCCTGAGTTCCGCTCTCCATGACGTTTGCGGCGCCCGTGGCCATGGCCAGTCGCAGCGCGTCTTCTGTCGAGAGACCCTGTGCATCTGCAAAGGCAAGCGCCGCCACAACGGAGTCACCGGCACCGACAGTACTTCCTACCTGTACTTTTACTGGACCTGCATACCAAACCTCGTCGGCCGTGGCGTAGACGGCACCGTTGCCGCCCATGGAAACGCAGACCGTTTCGATGCCACCAGCAACAATCTCGGATGCGGCGGCGGCAATCGCGTCCACGTCGGCAAGCTCACGGCCAAGCATGGTGGAGAGCTCGTGATCGTTTGGCTTGGTGAAGTACGGCTTCTGCTCAAGACCAGCTGAGAGCGCTGCGCCGTCAGCGTCCAGGTATACCTTCAACCCGGCGTCGCGCAAAGCACGAGTCCAGCGGCCATACGTATCAGCAGCAGCTCCGCGGGGGAGGCTGCCGGAAAGAACCACAATATCGCCAGCGGAAGTCTTGGCAATCACGTCAGCAAGTGCCTGGTCAAGCATGGTGTCGGTGACCTCGGGACCAGGCTCGTTGATGTCGGTATTGGTGCCGCCCTCAGTATCAACGACCTTCAGGTTGGTGCGCGTCTCGCCAGGAACAGAAATCGTCTGGACCTTGATGTTATTCTCGCCAAGTGTATCGGCGATCCATTTGCCGGTTTGACCTGCAAGAACGGCGATAGCGGTAGACTCTCCGCCCAGCTTAGCGATAACCTTGGAGACATTGATGCCCTTGCCGCCCGCGTCCTGCCTGAGCCACGTGATGCGATTCACCTGGTCAACGGCAAAATTTGGCACCTGGACGGTCTTGTCCAGAGCGGGGTTGAGCGTGACGGTGTAGATGCTGGGCATAGTCGCTCCTCGGTTTGCGGCGCCGCAATCGGCGCTTGAGTAGCACCGCCAAGCGGCGCAAGTTATCTACGCTGATAATACTTCAGTTTCGGCAAAAAAGTAACCGCGGACAGCGTTGTTACGCGTATGCCCGCGGTCTTTTCTGGCGAGAAACCCGGCGCACTCGCGGCCGCCCTGGACCCGCGGCCCGGCGGCGCACTCGCGGCTCGCCCTGGACCCGCAGCCCGGCTTGGCTCCGCACCGCGCCGCCCGGCGCGCTGTCAGCGCTTACTTGCTGTCAGCGCTCTTGAACTGGTCGAGCGCCCAAGCGTATGCAGTTGGAGCAACTCTGGACCAGTACTTCCAGTTGTGGTTGTCGCCGGAGTCGCGCTGATAGTCAACGTTGATACCAGCGTTTTTGAGCTGCTCAACAAAGGCGTCGACGTCAGCAACAGGTACTACGCCGTCGTCGGAAGTTGTTGCCACAAAGAACGAAACCTGGCTTGGATCAACCTCACCAAGATACTGGGTTGGGAATAGCTGCTTGTACAGATCCCATGACCAGCTGGTGGTTCCGTCGCTAAAGGCGTGCTGAGACGTGTAAATAAAGTTGTCGTCAGCAAGGGTTGTCCAAACGGAAGGCGAGAGCAGAATGCCCTTGCTAAAGTAATCGGAGTGGTGCAAAACAAATCGTGCCGCACCATAACCGCCCATAGAAATGCCGCCGATTGCGTGATCCTTGCGGTCCTTTGACACGCGATACGTACTCTCAATGTAAGGTACCAGGTCGTTCATGATGGCGGATTCCATCTTGAGACCGCGATCAGCGGAGTCAATGTAGAAGCTGTTAAAGCCGTCGACAAAGACTACGATA
This sequence comes from uncultured Atopobium sp., assembly GCA_937905925.1. Lineage (GTDB taxonomy): Bacteria > Actinomycetota > Coriobacteriia > Coriobacteriales > Atopobiaceae > Lancefieldella. The sequence goes on along the minus strand of CALCXO010000019.1, from coordinate 9,692 downwards.
GCTCCCTGACCAGCGGTTTGAATAGCCTCGTCAAGCATGGCAGACGAATCAAAGCGCTCCAGCAGATTGCGGTGATTGCCATACAGGCCATGCAGCATGTAAATAACAGGATACGTCTTATCGGGATTGGACTCGTAGTCTGCAGGCAGGTAGACGTCATAGTTCCAGTCCAAGCCAAGGGTTGGCGAGTAGAACGATGTTGCCTTAACCGTTCCCTTAGGAGCCTCTTCTTTCTGATCCTTCTGCGCCTCAGACTGAGTGGTTGAGCTGCCCTGAGTGTTCTCAGAAGCGGCTGGCGAGCATCCGTAGAACGGAAGCACCAGCAAAAGTGCTGCAAACAGGGCAAGCGTGGTGCTCAGTACTATATGATTTTTGAGTCGGGTTTTAAGCTGGCCGCCCAGCAACGCAAAGTTCCGGTGCAAACGTGCGACAAAATCTGTGTCACGCATCATTTCCTCCTGACGCTGTAGCTTTGACCTTGGTGTAAACATACGAGCCGGCCAGCACTTCTCGCCCCATAAAATAAAAAGTCGAAACAAAATGCATCGCACAGCAGGCCAAGTGGTTGTTCTTGTGCTGTGGACGGCTTTTCAATGTGGAGAAACCCGTCAAATTTGAACGAATTGTTGCATTCGTGAAGCAACAAAAATTCCCGCGTATAACAGCTAAAGAGTGGAGTATACTTTTAAGGCTTTTCCACAGAGCCCCGTAATCTCTGACAAGAAAAAGCATCGATGACCCGTCCAGGGGTTATCAACTCGTAATTCGTAGGAGGAGTCAAGTGAAGAAGTCGACTCAGTTCGCCAAGGCTGGCGAAGTCGAGCGCAAGTGGGTGCTCATCGACGCTGAGGGCGCAACGCTCGGTCGTCTGGCTACAAAGGCTGCCATGATTCTTCGTGGTAAGAACAAGCCACAGTACACCCCAAACGCTGATACTGGTGACTTTGTTGTCATCATCAATGCAGACAAGATCGTCCTTACTGGTGTTAAGGCTGATCACAAGGAGTATTGGCGTCACTCCGGCTACCTTGGTGGCTTGAAGATCACTTCCTTTAAGGAAGAGATGGAGAAGCACCCAGAGCGTGTTGTTGAGCACGCAGTCAAGGGCATGCTTCCTAAGACCACTCTTGGTCGCAAGCAGGGTATGAAGCTTAAGGTTTACGCCGGCGCTGAGCACCCACATGCTGCACAGAATCCCGTCAAGATTGAGCTGGAGGGCTAAACGATGGCAGATAACACCGCTGTTTACACCGGCACCGGCCGTCGTAAAGAGGCCGTCGCTCGTGTTCGTCTTGTTCCTGGAACTGGTAAGGTTACCGTTAATGGCCGCGAGGCAACCCAGTACTTTGGTCGCCAGCAGCTCGTAGATAACGCAACCGCACCTCTCCGCATTACCGATACCCTTGAGCGCTTTGACGTCTTCGCAAACTGCGATGGCGGCGGCATCAACGGCCAGTCCGGTGCTCTTCGCCTGGGCATTGCTCGCGCTCTTCTCGAGGCTGGCGAGTATCGTGATGACCTTAAGAAGGCCGGCTACCTCACCCGCGATTCTCGTGCGGTCGAGCGTAAGAAGTACGGTCTGAAGAAGGCTCGTAAGCGTCCTCAGTTCTCCAAGCGCTAAGGCCGCTGGACCCAAAAAAGTCCTCACAAAGAGACCTGTTGTATATCGGCAGGTCTCTTTTTTGTATACTTTTAAATGGTTGCATTTTGCATATTTACGCAACCGTTTTAGTCCGCACGTTCTTCTCGCCATCTGGCGAGAAGCCCCACCTGTCGAGTAGTTCGCTGGCGCTTCGCGCGCACGTTGCTCTCCACCCGACAACATTACATTCGCAGCTAGGAGACGCTTATGAAGTACTTTGGAACCGATGGCTTTAGAGGCCGCGCAAACGAGGGTCTGAACGTCGATCACGCGTATAAAATTGGCCGCTTCATTGGCTGGTATTACGGAGCTAAGCAGGCTCGCAAGGCTCGTATCATCATTGGTAAGGATACCCGCAGGTCAAGCTATATGTTTGAGTCCGCGCTTGTCTCGGGCCTGGTTGCTTCTGGCGCTGACGCGTACATGCTGCACGTCATTCCCACGCCTGGTGTTAGCTACGAGGTAGTAGACGGTGCCTTTGACTGCGGCGTCATGATTACCGCTTCTCACAACCCATTCACCGATAACGGCATCAAGCTGGTCAACAAAGACGGCTACAAGATGGACGAGGATGTCCTTGAGCAGGTAGAGACCTATATTGACGGCGAGTTTGATGTTCCTCTGGCAACGGGTGACAGCATTGGCCGCACGGTTGATTACATGCAGGGCCGCAACCGCTACATCTCCAGCCTTATTGCTAGCTGCGGTTTTAGCCTTCAGGGCCTGAAGATTGGCCTGGATTGCGCAAACGGCGCAGCTTCTAGTGTTGCTCGTCCTGTCTTTGACGCCCTGGGCGCCGAGACGCACGTTATCAACAATGCTCCAAACGGCCTCAACATCAACGTTGATTGCGGTTCTACCCACATTGACCAGCTGCAGCGCTTTGTGGTTCAGAACGGCCTTGACGTGGGCTTTGCCTATGACGGCGATGCTGACCGCTGCCTGGCAGTTGACGAGCGTGGTCACGTGGTTGACGGAGACCTGATTCTCTACGTCTGCGGCACCTACCTTAACAAGTATGGTCGCCTGGCAAAGCAGACCGTGGTCACTACCGTCATGAGTAACTTTGGCCTGTTCAAAGCATTTGACGACGCTGGCCTCTCTTACGAGAAGACCAACGTGGGCGATAAGTACGTCTACGCTTGCATGAACGAGAACGAGTACAGCCTGGGCGGCGAGCAGAGTGGTCACATTATCTTTGGTGACCTGGCAAAGACCGGTGACGGCATCTTGACCAGCCTCCGTATTATGGAGGTCTTACGAGCTGAGCGCGAGAAACTCTCTGAGCTGACTCGTCCCGTTACACTATATCCACAGCAGTTGGTTAACGTTCGCGTTACCGATAAAGAGGCTGCTATGCAGTCTCCTAAGGTCAACGATGCAGTTGCAGCTGCCGAGAAGTTCCTTGAGGGCAATGGACGCGTGTTGGTCCGCGCTTCCGGAACAGAGCCTTTGGTGCGCGTTCTTGCAGAAGCTCCAACCGATGAGCTCTGCCAGCAGGCAAATCAGATTGTGCTCGATGCACTCGAGGAGTATAGGCTCAGCGCTTAAGCGCAGATAGATCCAGGGGATACGATGGCACTGGCAGGAATAGGTGTAGATATGCTTGAGATTGCCCGCATGCAGCAGGCAATTGAGAGGCGCCCTCACTTTATTCGCCGTATGTTCACCGATGCCGAGCGTGCATATTGTGAGCGCACTGCTCGTCCTGCGGAGCACTATGCTGCTCGCTTTGCAGCAAGAGAAGCCGTGCTCAAAGCTTTAGGAACGGGTTTCTCGTCTGGTATTGGTTTTCAGGATGTTTCTGTTGAGAGAGATCAGCTGGGCAGGCCACAGGCTCGTCTAGCGGGCAAGGCTGCACAGATTGCGGCTGAGCAGGGCGTGCAGGAGATTGCGCTTTCTATCTCGTATACCAGAGACGTGGCGGTAGCCAATGCGGTTGCGGTAACCAATGCCGTAAAACCCAAGGTAGATCAAAAGGAAGATGCTGCCCAAGAGCTGGCACGTTCGTTCAAAGAAGCTCGTTCTGTGTTGGATGAGCTTGAGCGCGTGCAAGAACCTATAATTGAGACAACCTTTGATGATGTTGTTAAATCCGAGGAGTAAGTTATGCAGCCGGTACTAAATGTTGAGGACATCAAGCGTGTAGAGATTGCGCTGACACGCGTGGGCGTGAGCGTTTCCGAGCTCATGCACCGTGCAGGTTACGCTGCTGCTCAAGAGGCCCTTGGCATGGGAGGGGACATCTCTAACGTTGTCATCCTCGTAGGTCTTGGCAATAACGGTGGAGATGGCTGGGTGGCAGCAGAGGCGCTGCGCTCTAGAAACTGCAACGTTAAGGTAGTTACTCCGCTTGAGCCTGATCAGATTTCCGGCGATCTTGCACGTCAGATGGCGCAGCGCGCCGTTCGCGCGGGAGTTTCCGTGCTTGTTGGCCCTTCTCGCCAGGAGCTGATTGACCTGCTGGCAACGGCTGACGTGGTGCTTGATTGCATGCTGGGTACCGGCTTCCACGGCAAGGTTCGTGCTCCGTTTGATATTTGGATTGAGTGCCTGAATCAGTCCGGCGCTCGCGTGCTTTCCGTTGATGTTCCAAGTGGCCTTTCTGCGCAGAAGGGCCAGGTAGAAAGCGCGTGTGTTGTCGCTGACGTTACCGTTACCATGATTGCGCTCAAGCCCGGCCTTATTGCAGACGCAGGCCGCGATGTTTGCGGCTCCATTGTTGTGGCTCCTCTGGCCGAGCAGACTGAGCGTCTGGTTGTTGAGGCAGATCCCGTTGCCTGGCGCGTTGACCTGGAAGATTATCTTGCTTCTGTTCCTGCCCAGCTCAACGACTGCGATAAATACTCTCGTGGCTCCGTATTGGTGGTTGGTGGCTCAAGCCGCTTCCCCGGAGCTGCTGTTTTTGCTGCTAAGGCGGCTGCTCGTGCGGGTGCTGGCTACGTTACGCTGGCAGTTCCTGAGGCCATTGTCAGCTGCGTTCAGATGATGTTGCCAGAGGTTCCCGTTATTGGCCTCCCGTGCGACGCTGAGGGCGTGTTTACCGAGGAAGCAGCTCCGCTGGTGCTGCAGCTTGCCGCCATGCGCACCGTTACGCTGGTTGGCCCTGGCATGCGCGTCTCTGGCGGAACCGTCAAGGTTACCTCCGCGCTGCTTGACTCTGAGTTGCCCGTTATTGTTGACGCCGACGCGCTCAACTGCATTGCTCGCCTCACTAATAACAACCTTCCAGATTTCCCCGAGCTCACTCGTCGTACCGCTCCGCTCATCATGACGCCGCATCGTCGCGAGCTTGGTCGCCTGGTTAATCAGGTAGATAATCCTCCTGCAAGTCTGGTGGGTCAGCTTGAGGCCGCTCGTAAGATTGTCTGGGCAGATGGTGGCTCTGAGCTGGTCATTGTTGCTAAGGGCACCGCTACCGGCTGCGTTGGCGTCCAGAAAGCCGTGCTGCCCAAGCCTGGTCCGGTAACGCTGGCAACCGCTGGCTCTGGCGATGTCCTTGCTGGTACTATCGCTGGCCGCTTGGCTCAGGTTGCTGGTCAAGTTGATGACCTGCCAACCTTCTGCTCACTTGCCTGTGAGGTTCACGCATACGCAGGTCAGCTAGCTGCCGAGAAGTTCGGTGTACGCGGAGCTATGGCTGGCGACATCTGTGACGTTATTGGCCTTGCTTCCGACGCACTTGAAGAGCAGATTGCATTCCCTATGGCAGACTTTGAAGAAGCTGCGGAGTAGGTGAGCCTGATGTCGGCATATCCCCAGGATAGATGGGCTTGGATAGAGATTGATCTTTCTGCCGTCCGCCACAATGTAAAGGCGTTTAAGGCCCAGCTTAACCGCGGTGTCAAAATGATGTGTGTGGTTAAGGCTGACGCATACGGTCACGGTGCTGCTCAGTGCGCTAAAGCCATGCAGTCCGTGGGCGCTGATCAGTTTGCCGTTGCAACAGTCGATGAGGGTGTTGAGCTGCGCTGTTCTGGCATTGAGAGCCCTATTCTGGTGCTTTCCGAGCCACCGGTCACTTCTATTCCAGACCTCGTCCGCTTTGATATCATGCCTTCCGTCTACACGGTGGACTTTGCCCTTGCGTATGGCGAGGCTTCCGCCGCAGCTAATAAGGTTGGCCGCTATCACCTGGCCATCGATACCGGCATGACCCGCATTGGCGTCAGGCGAGAAGATCTACTTGAGGTTCGCGGTTCTATCGATTTCCACAGGGGTCTTGAATGCGCTGGTACGTTTACGCATTTTGCTACGGCCGACGTGCTCGACAACTGGGACTTTGACCTGCAGGTTAATCGCTTTATTGAAGCGGTTACGGCACTCAAAAACGCGGGCTATGAGCTGGGCTTGGTTCACGCTGATAACACCCCTGGCACGGTTCTGCACAAAGACATTCAGTTTGATATGGTTCGCGTGGGCATTGGTCTGTACGGACTTCACCCAAGTAAGCTCACCATTCCCCGCATTGACCTGCAACCCGTTATGAGCGTGCGCGGTCGCGTGACGCGCGTGGTCTATCCAGCTGTTGGCGACGGCGTTAGTTACGGTATGACGTGGCGTGTTCCTCGCAATAACATCCAGGTAGCTACCGTGCCTATTGGCTACGCCGACGGACTTGCACGTTGCCTCTCTAATCGGATGGATGTTTTGACGCGCGGAGATCGTGTTCGCCAGGTGGGCAACATCTGCATGGATCAGTTTATGATTGCTGTTGATACCGCAGGTACACACGCTAATAAGCCTGCACACGAAATTCGCCATGGTGACGTGGTTACCCTCATCGGCAAAGACGGTGACCAAGAAATCACCGCGGATGAGATGGCTGACCTTCGCGAGACCATCAATTACGAGGTTGTTTGCAACTTTGGTGCGCGCCTCGATAAGGTGTACATCTAATGGCAGTCACGCTTGACGAGATTCGTGAGCAGATAACTGATTGCAAGAAGTGTCCGCTGTGGGAAACACGCACCAACATTGTGTTTGGTGGACCAAATCCCACGGCTCGCGTCATGATTGTGGGAGAAGCTCCTGGTAAAAACGAGGATCTAAGCGGTCAACCTTTCGTAGGCGTATCGGGCAAAAAGCTTGATGCACTGTTAGAAGAAGTTGGCCTTTCTCGCCAGGATGTTTTTATCTCTAACGTGGTTAAATGCCGACCACCTTCAAACAGAAATCCCAAGGTAGCCGAGGTGGAGGAGTGCTCTCCGTATCTTCGTAATCAGATTCGTGCTATTAAACCGGACGTTATTGTTTGCTTGGGTAATTTTGCAACACAGTTTGTCATGCATACCGATAAGGGCGTGACGGAGCTGCGCGGCAAGTTTTATCAGATAGGCGCCTTTAGCGTGCTGCCTACTATGCATCCCGCATCAACTATTTACCGTAAGGAGTGGGCGCAGTTCCTCAAAGATGACCTGCGACTTCTTGCTGATTGGCTTGAGGAACACCCTCGAGGAGGCTCGTGTGACTAACCTTTCTACCAGCGCAAACGACGCTGCAACAAACAACCTGCCAGAAAAAGCTGCGGCCGGTACGTATGTTTCTACCACTACAGAGCAGACCATCGCTCTTGGTCAGATTCTGGGCAAACTCCTGCGAGCAGGAGACGTGCTAGTGCTTACGGGAGACTTAGGCGCTGGAAAAACGCAACTCACCAAAGGCATTGCTGCGGGCATGGGCGTCACGGATGATGTGACGAGCCCAACCTTTACTATCGAGATGGTTTATGAGGGCACGGCTATGCCGCTCTACCACTTTGATTTGTATCGCTTAAACGATCCTGACCAGCTCGAAGATACTGGCCTGTACGATGCGCTTGAGTCTGACGGCCTAACTATCATCGAGTGGGGAGAGCAATTTGCGGAGCAAATTGGCGAGAGAACCCTTGATGTGTATGTTTCTAGATTGTCTGAGGAAGAGCTGGAATCCGACGACGCTGAGCCGCGCCGTGAGATTCGCTTTATCCCACAAAATGCTCGCGGAGAAGAAATCATTCAGTCGCTGTAATTACTGAATAAATAACGTTTTTGTCATCCAGTTATAGATATTTTAAGAATATCTATAACTGGATATTTTGGTAGTACACCTGCGATTTCTTTTCATATATACTTACTAATCCGTTGAAACATGTTCAAAAAAGAAAAACAATTTTTTCTTGAAATACACGAGTTAAGGAATATGAAATGAAGAAGTATTTGCATAACAACGCAAAGCTGCTCGCAATTGCAGGCATTATGGCAAGTGTGTTGGTTTTCTCGCCAGTACTTTCTGCGATAGCTCTTGCTGAGGGTACTGAGGTGACTGAGGCAAGCGCCACAACTGAGGCCACCGCCTCAACCGAGTCGTCTGCCGCTACGACCGAAGCGACTGCTACAACTGAGACGACCACTGCTGCCTCAACAGATGATGAAGGTGATGTGCAGGCAGTTGGATCTTATATGGGCGCCGATGGCATAATGCGGGAAATCCACATTTCAGTATCAACAGATGGCGGCACTTATAACGGAAAAGATTATATTCCACCAACTATTTCAGGTGATTTTAAGAGTGTTTCTTTTAGCAGCAATGTTCAGCGTGAGGGATACACACTGGTAGGTTTTTCAACAGGTTATTTTTCGCAAGATGAAATAAACAATGCAACACCAGATATGTCGAAACCATATACTATCGATGAGAGTGGCAATGTTCATATGAATCTTGATGATATTGTTGCCTGGAGTGTTACCGACGATATTGATACAAACACTATTACGATTTGCTATCATCTAACTACCTTATGGGCACCAAATCCCGAGCCAGAGCCAGAGCCTGAGCCTCAGCCAGAACCAGAGCCCACTCCAGTTGTGCCTGCCTCTGATGCAACCCAAACTCCTGCACCAAGGCGCGAGAAGAGCGTTCTGCCTAATACAGGTGACGCAAGCTCTGTAGCAGGTATTGTTGCAGCAGCCGGTACTACTCTTGTTGCACTTAGTCTCCGCAAGAAAATGCAGCAGTAAATAGTCGCCTCCTAGTAGAAATAAATCCTTATGCCTAAGTATTTTCACAACAGCACAAAGCTCCTTATTCTTTCTGGTGTTCTTGTAGGAGCATTGGTCTTCTCGCCAGCACTTTCTTCTCTTGCGCTTGCAGAGAGCACTGAGGTGACAGAAGCAACTGCCACAGCTGAGGCAACCGTTTCGACTGAGTCGTCTGCGGCGACCGAAGCAACCACCGCAGCTGAAACCACCGCAACAACTGAAGCAGCCACCGCAGCTGAGACGACTGCGACAACCGAAGCAACTGCTCCAGCAGCAACTGCTGCTAGCACCACTTCAACAGATGACAATGGCGCAACTATTGTTCGTTTTTATGATCCTGAAGTTGGTTGGAATACTAGAATTAACCTTGTTGTCGGTGCATACGGCACTCAATACAACGGAAATGCCTATATCCCTGCAACGATTTCAGACGATCATAAGAGCTTCACTTTTGATGGAAATATTCAGCGTGAAGGTTACACATTGGTAGGATATTCGTCAGAAATATTCTCAAACGATCAAAGAGATAACGCAACTCCTGACCAGTCAATGCCTTACACCGTTGATGCTAATGGAATTGTTCACGTGAATTTTGCTGATATTACTGCGTGGTCCGTCACTGATGACCTTCGTGATGACACTACAACTTACTATTACTTTTTTGCTCCTCTTTGGGCACCAAATCCTGAACCAGAGCCAACACCAGAGCCTGAGCCTCAGCCAGAACCAGAGCCAGCACCTGCGCCAGTTGCACCTGCCTCCGATCAGGCCCAGCAGCCAACACCAAGGCGCGAGAAAAGCGTTCTGCCCAACACTGGTGACGCAAGCTCTATAGCAGGTATTGTTGTAGCAGCCGGTACCACTCTTGTTGCTCTTGGCCTGCGTAAGAGGATACAACAGTAAATTGCAGGAGTTAATAAGCAATAAAAACGCCTCTAGAAATAAGATTTTGAACTGCCTCCCATTTCTTATGTCCAAGAAATGGGAGGCAGTTCATATGCGGGTGATTATGATTCTGCAGCGTGTTAGCG
>CALCXO010000018.1:0-7175 GCA_937905925.1 uncultured Atopobium sp. | reverse complement strand
GCCTGAAAAGCGAGCCTGAAAAGCGAGCCTGAAAAGTGCAAAGATTCTGTATTTTGGATACAGATTCTTTGATGAAATCAGGCAAATCCACAGATTCTTTGATATTTTCAGGCAAATTTTACAGATTCTTTTAAGAAATCAGGCGCGGAGCAAATCAGGCGCGGAGCAAATCAGGCGCGGAGCAAATCAGGCGCGGAGGAAATCAGGCGCGGAGCAAAAATTGAGCGCCCCTAGATTACACAACTCCCAGGTAGAAGAACGTGTAGTTGAGCACGTTGATTAACGTATACAGACCGCCAATGACCAGGTAGGGCCAGAGGTGCGCTTTGGTGATTGCGATAAACTCGCGGATAAACGCCGTGGGCCAGTACCAGCCTTTGGTGTGCGAACCGATGCCATCTGCCTTAATGCCCAGGTTGTGGGCGTATTCGGCGCAACGGAAAACATGGAAATCGCTGGTAACAACCGCGGTGGTAAAGTCTCCGTTTACGGAGGCAGTGTCGCCGCTCGGTGCACTCGCGTCTTCGGCCGCTGCTGTGGCGGGCGCGCCGTCGGCCGCTGCGGAGGCGCGGTCGGCGCGGATAATGGCTAGCGAGTACCTAAGATTTTCCCAGGTAGTAGTGGACTTGTCTTCCATGAGGATTGCGTCAGCTGGAACGCCCTTCTCCAGAAGATAATCGCGCATGGCCTGAGCTTCGGAGACCACCTCATCAGCACCTTGACCTCCAGAAACAACAAACTTTCCGTGCTGATGCTGCTTGCTCCACAGCTCAAGTGCCTTATCAATCCTACCCGCGAGTAGCGGGGTTGGTCGCGGGCCATCAAGTCCAGCGCCATGAATGATGATGTAATCGTACTGACGACGGCGGGGAAGGATCCGATATATCCACGAATAGAACAGTAAGGCCACAAAAGTAAACGAGAACCATAAGCCTTCAAGTGTAAAAAGCCCCAGCGAAAAGACAACAACATGACGAGTATCTGGGTCAAAATAATTTACGATAGACGGAGACGCAAGCAGTAAGATAAGAAATCCAGCCATCAAAAACGGCAGCATCGACGTCAGTGAAAATCCGTTATTTTTTACCACAACTATGGTGTTGATCAGCAAGAAACCAATGGTCAGAAATGGTGTAAGCAGTATAAGAATAACCAGAAATAGTCCAAGGATAAAGTTGTTCAGCCTCAGCACCAGAAGAATTGATGACCACGCAAGAGTCGCGAACAGAAAAAGCGCATTGCGGAACTGTCGAGGTTCCTTGATAAATGAGTAAATAAACAGCACACCAGGAACAACCGCTGGAGCCAGCAGGGTGGCGTACAAGATTATGTATTGCCAATCAAAATGAGCACCAGCGTCTTTAAGTAAGTTATCAATGGGCATGCAAATTCCTTTTTTTGACTGCTGGTTTTCTCCACAAAGCGATTCATTGAAGAGGTTTATTTGGCGAGAAACTCATCTACCAGAATTATAACAAAGCGCCCCTGCGTAGCTGTCGAGACGCCTCTGCATACCACTACGGAGCAACCGCGTACAACAGAAAAGTGGACAGTTGCCCTTTTGATTCGGTGAACGGTAACCGTTCGCCGATAAGCGTTGTTTCATATCGGCCGGAGGTTTGGTTAACGGTATGTTAGCGTACACATTGTCTACGTGCGCAAATATCGGATATTTGCAAACCGCATTTCTCGCCAGCCTAAAATTCATGAAAGTCTGCTCAACCTTTCACGGTTTCATTCTAGCTTTGCGCAAAAAAGTACTTGAAAATGTACTTCGCGAGTGTTCGCCGTTTTGTTGTGGAGAGGACCCATTTGTGGCTGCAACAAAGCAGCGAGCTTTCGCAAAAACGTTTATTAGCCTCGTCAGTGTCACGCAAAAGGCGTGCTCCTCCACGAGGTAGGTAGTGTTTCATTGTTAAGAAACACAGATTTTAGGAGGGTTTTATGAAGGGTTATGCAATGCTCAAGATCGGCGAGTCCGGCTGGATTGAGAAGGAGACACCAAAGTGTGGTCCTCTGGACGCAATCTGCAAGCCACTTGCGGTCGCAATTTGTACATCTGACATTCACACTCTGTGGGAGGGCGCAATCGGCGACCGTCACAACATGATTCTTGGTCATGAGTGCTCCGCAGAGGTTGTTGAGGTCGGCGAGTGCGTCAAGGACTTCAAGCCTGGCGACCGCGTCCTCGTTCCTGCAATTACTCCAGACTGGAACTCCCTTGAGGCTCAGGCCGGTTACTCCATGCACTCCGGTGGCATGCTTGCTGGCTGGAAGTTCTCCAACTTCAAGGACGGCGTCTTCTCCGAGTACTTCCACGTAAACGACGCTGACGGCAACCTCGCTCACATGCCAGAGGGCATGGATCCAGCAGACGCCTGCATCCTTTCCGACATGGTTCCAACCGGCTTCCACGCAGTTGAGCTCGCTGGCGTTGAGTTCGGCGACACCGTCCTGGTCATCGGTATTGGACCTGTCGGCCTCATGTCCGTTGCTGGTGCTGCACTTCACGGTGCTTCTCGCATCATTGCTGTTGGTACCCGTCCAGTCTGCGTTGAGGCAGCTAAGGGCTACGGCGCAACCGATTTCATCTCCTACAAGGATGGCCCAATCTGGGAGCAGGTCATGGAGCTCACCGGTGGCAAGGGCGTTGACCGCGTCTGCGTCGACGGCGGCGGCTGCGAGACCTTTGAGGACGCTGTCAAGGCACTCAAGCCTGGCGGAAAGATTGGTAACGTCAACTACCTGGGCTCCGGCGACTACGTCAATATTCCTCGCGTCGAGTGGGGCGTTGGTATGGGCCACAAGGACATCCGTGGCGGCCTCATGCCTGGCGGCCGTCTGCGCATGGAGAAGCTCTCCAGCCTGGTCACTTCTGGCCGTCTTGATCTTCACCCAGAGGTTACTCACCTCTATCACGGCTGGGATCACCTCGAGGAGGCTCTCTTCACCATGCGTGATAAGCCATCCGACCTCATCAAGCCAGTTGTTGTTATCGACTAGGTAACCAATCAGGTAGCGTGATTTAGTACGTTTGAGCTGGCGAGAAGTTCGATTTTCTCGCCAGCTTTTTGCGCTGATGGGCGCCAACGGAGTTTAGGAAGCGGTTGTATTCATGAAAATCCTTGTTGTATCAGGCTTTCTTGGAGCTGGTAAAACCACCTTCATTCAGGAGCTCGTGCGCCGGACTGGGCGTGATTTTGCTATCTACGAGAATGAATATGGCCAGGCAGACATCGATGCCCGTCGTCTGAGGCAGGACTCCGACCTCAAGGTTTGGGAGTCTACCGAGAATTGCATTTGCTGCTCAGGTAAGCAGGATTTTGCGACGTCGGTGCTGACCATTTCAAACACTATCGACCCCGAGTATTTAATTGTTGAACCAACTGGCGTGGCTAAGCTGCAGAGCATTCTTGATAACGTGAATCGGGTAGCCTGGGAACGCATTAGTTTGCTGGCGCCGGTTACCGTGGTTGACGCCGTTTCGTGGCAGAATCAGCGCACCGATTTTCCAGAGATTTTTGATAACCAGCTGAGCGCCGCCGCAAGCGTGGTGGTTTCAAAGCTTGCTCCAGGTAGCGAGGATGCCTCCGAGCCCATTAAGCAGCTTGCGGCTGAGATGAATCCGCAGGCAGAGGTTATCGCCAAGTCTTCGTATGCTGATATTCCCGACGAGTGGTGGAATGGTCTGCTGACTCGCGCGCTTGACGGTTCTGTTCTTAAAGATCCAGCTAGCGAGAAGGACGAGGAGCCTGACCTGGAGACTATGGCTCTCACTCACGCTGAGCTTCCCAGTCCAACGCACTTGATTTGGCTTTTGGATGCAGCCTCGGCTGGCGTATTTGGAAAGCTTGCGCGCGCAAAGGGAACGTTGCCGTGCGGCAATCAGTGGGTCAAGTTTGACCTGGTAGAGCGCGCATGGGCGATTACGGGCGATGAGCCTCAGGAAGAATCCAGGTGCGTGTTTATCGGCCGCGACCTGCTGCGTCATGGACTTCGTGAGGTGTTTGTGCCGGCGTTCTGGCACGAGCAGTCGGACTTGGCTGACGAGCACGATCACTCGCACTGCGACCACGAGCACGGTCATTGCGTGCATGAGCACTGCGACCACGAGCATGGCCACTGTGAGCACGAGAGCCACGCGCACGGCGAGCATCACGCGCGCGGCCACGGCGAGCATGCGCACGAGCACTGAGTCGCAAGTGCATAAAACCTGCAACTAAAAAGAGCCTCCGAAGTGGAGGCTCTTTTGCTAGTTCTTGAGCGAATTGAGTGGAGCGGGGAAGCGACCGCCTCGGTGGGCAAGCACCGTACCCGCAAATTGGTTGACCGGCATAATTGGTGCGGATCCAAAGAGGCCGCCGAACTCCAGGACGTCTCCCTCGTTGTAACCAATAGCTGGGATAACGCGGACCGCTGTGGTCTTGGTGTTGATGACACCAATGGCCATTTCATCTGCGATGATGCCTGCGATGGTCTCTACGGAGGAATCGCCAGGAATAGCAATCATGTCCAGGCCAACGGAGCAGACTGATGTCATTGCCTCGAGTTTCTCGAGAGAAAGCGCGCCGTCTTGAGCTGCGCGAATCATACCAGCATCCTCGGAGACCGGAATGAACGCGCCGGACAGGCCGCCAACGCTTGACGACGCCATGACGCCACCCTTCTTGACAGCGTCGTTGAGCAGGGCAAGCGCGCAGGTAGTTCCGGGACCTCCGCATTCGCCAACGCCGATGAGCTCCAGAATCTTAGCGACGGAATCGCCAGCTTCTGGGGTAGGCGCAAGACTGAGGTCTACGATGCCTTTCTCGACACCCAGGCGCCTTGAAGCCTCGCGGCTCATCAGCTCTCCTGCGCGGGTAATCTTGAATGCCGTCTGCTTGATTTTTTCGGCAACGTCCATGAGGTTTGCGGAGTCGGGGAGCTCGGCGAGGGCCGCAGCCATGACGCCAGGACCAGAAACGCCCACGTTAATGACGGCGTCCGCCTCTCCGCTGCCGTGGACCGCGCCGGCCATGAAGGGGGAGTCCTCCACCATGTTGGCAAAAACGACCAGCTTAGCAGCACCGTAGCACTGAATGTCAGTGGTGCGACGAGCGGCTTCGAGCACGGTTTCTGCCATGAGCAGAACGGCGTCCATGTTGATGCCTGCGCGCGTAGACGCAACGTTTACCGAGGAACAGACGCGCGACGTGGTGGCCAGCGCCTCGGGGATGGATGCGATGAGTCGGCGGTCGGCGTCGCCAAGACCCTTGTGGACCAGTGCCGAGAAGCCACCCAAAAAGTCGATGCCCAGCGTCTCGGCCGCGCGGTCAAGCGTGTGGGCCAGCGGGGTCAGGTCTTGCGCCGAGGTACATGCCGCAATCTGTGCGATTGGCGTAACGGAGACGCGCTTATTGGCAATGGGGATGCCGTATTCGCGCTCCAGGTCCTCGGCCACGGACACCAGGTGTTCGGCCTGGCGCGTGATGCGGTCGTAGACCTTCTGGCACATGTGATCCAGGTCCTCGTCTGCGCAGCTATTAAGCGAAATGCCCATCGTAATGGTACGCAGGTCAAGGTTTTGCTCGCTGACCATGGCAAGAGTCTCGACGATCTCCTGTGGTGTAATGTTCATGCGCGTCCTCTCGGAATGCGGTTGTCGTACGGGCGCCGGGGCGCAGGTGCAGCTTGCGTGCGGTGTCGGGGTCCAGGTGCGGTTGTCGTGTGGAGACAACGTCTGGCTTTTGGCGGACGACCAGCCGCAGGGGTTTCTCGACTATTATACTTAAGCAACAACGACAAACGGGGCAAGTTGCGAGGTAACGTGGCAGAAAAAGTCACCCTAAAAACGATTGCGCGCGAGGTGGGGCTGTCGCCCGCCACGGTTTCGCTGGTGCTGAACGGCCGGCCGGTGCGCGTGAGCGACGAGAACCGCCGCCGCATCCTCGACGTTGCCCGTCGCGAGCACTACATTCCCAACCAGATCGCACGAAGCCTGGTCACACAGCACACGCAGACGCTGGGGCTGATCGTGCCGAATATCGAGAGCCGGTTTTTCTCGTCGTTTGCCAAAATGTTGGAGATGAAGTGTCGCCACCGTGGGTACGCGCTGTTCATCACCAACTCGGATAACAGCACGTCAAACGATGCGGACCTTGTGCGACTGCTGGTTAATCGCGGCGCCGACGGCATCTTTATCATCACGTCCGACGAGGTAGAAGCCTCAAAGCAGCTCATCGCCGACCTGGAGCAGCTGCCCGTGCCGTACGTCATGGTGGACCGAACCATCGACGCGCTCGACTGCGACAAAGTCACGTTCAATAATGAGCTTGGCGGCTATCTGGCCACAAAATACCTGCTAGATCATGGTCATCGCCGCATTGCATGCATGGTCAACACCGCCTCCAACACCGGCTGCGCGCGCCTCAACGGCTACGTTCGCGCACTTGGCGAGAAGGGCCTGGAGCTGGATCAGTCGCTTGTGCTGACCAGCGATTATTACATTCCTGATGCGTATCTTGCAGCTCAGCAGCTGATTCGCGTGAACGCTACGGCGGTTGTTGCAACGTCGGACAACATTGCGCTTGGGCTATTGCGCTACCTGTATGAGCGCGGCTTGCATGTTCCGCGCGATTATTCCGTTGTCGGATACGATAACAGCATTTCAGACGCACTGTTTGAGCCGGCACTGACTTCGATTGAGCAAAATGTTGATGAGCTTTCTGACGCCGCGCTTTCGATCATGTTTCGTCGTCTGGGCGAGCGCGGGGCGGATGTTGTGCAGAGGGCCGTGACGCAAGAAGCCGCGACGGAAGCAGCTGCAACGCAATCAGCTGCGACGCAAGAAGCTGTGCCAGGTAAAAATAACGGCATCGAAGCGCAAGATGACAGCGCGTCAATCCAGATAATTCTTGAGCCGCGCATGATTGAGAAGAATAGTGTGCGTGTTTTGGGTCGCTAATCAGATTTCTGCATATTTGTGCAATTAAATTCATTCCTATGAATACGTAATTTTTTGGTTCAAAATTATGTACCGAAAAAGGTAAAAAACCCGTTTAGTTGGGGATGAAAACTTAAAATTGGCCGATTTATCCCCAACTAAGACGATTTTTTACCGACTCAAAAACTTTTATCTGGGCAAACGTTGTATGCAGAAAAATGAAATCTCCAACTAAACGCATTTTTTACCACTT
>CALCXO010000017.1:0-21785 GCA_937905925.1 uncultured Atopobium sp. | reverse complement strand
CTTATTGGTTAAACGGTTAGCAAATTCGGTGAACGTAAACATCCCCAGTTAAAACAAGAAATCAATCTTCTGACAAACAATTACTATAAAAGCGTAAAACAGTGCAACTTTAGCGTACTTTACTCTTCTTTGTCTAGCTGTTCAGGCTCTTCTGGACGATGTTTTAGGCGATCGTATTCTTCTTCGGTCAAAACATCTTCAATTCGTAGGTTAACACCAGAAACTTCAAGGCCTGTCATACCGGTAATTTTCTCGACAATTGTATGCTTAACATCCTCAAAAATCTGAGGCGCATAAGAACCATATTTAATAAGTACAGAAACGGTAACATTTAGCGAGCTGTCAGGCAGCACCTCTACAGTGACACCTTTAGCCGTATCAGATGCACCAAGTACATCCTGAACTCTGTTAAGCCAGTTTCCACGAGCACCCACCACGTTGGGGACATCACGCAAAGCCAACGAGACGATCTTCTCGACAACTCCGCCAGAAAAGGTAAGAGAGTCTGTATCCTCAAGATCTGCATCGGAAGGAACATCTGTTGTCTCTTCTGCAGGAACAATTTCTTCAGAGGTGGTCTCTTGCGAATTAGTAAGCTCTTCTGCCACAGCTCTCTCCTATCTAGTTTCTGTCCGTAAATAAGGAACGAATCTTTGCCAAAATGGTTGCCTTTCCGTCAAAAATCTGACCGATGGCAACTCCAACCAACACAAACAATGCAACAACTAGCATTTTAAAAAGGCCAAACGTAAACAAAAAAATTGCAAACAAGAGGCCTAAAAATCCGCCAATAATGGCACCCGGATGGTCAACGACGTATTTTTTGCACTTCTCCTGCATCTTCTGAAAGAAGCTTTTATCCATTGTCTGTGACCTCCTTTGCGTCTGGCTCTGAAATACTCAATCGAATGTCTTTGCCAGTCTGCTGAGCAGCGGCTTGAGTAGAAGGTTGCTCGTAAGATTGCTCTTCTACAGTCTCTGGTTCTGGCACAACCTCTTTTGACTGAGGCGAAGACGCACTTTCTTCATCTTTTGGAGAGAAGGAACTTGACTTGATAAAAGAAAGATTGATGCTAGAAACACAAGGTCCGCACACGATAGCAAGACCAGACTGAAGAGCGTTGTAGAACTCAGAGCCCTTTGCAGTGACATCAACGGGCTCTTTAGGGAGAATATCAATCTGTACAGCTACAGAATTATTCTTAGAAATCTGCACGTTAACACGGTGTGCAAGGCAAGTTCCATCTTCTTCAATAATATGAGCTGCCTGAGAAGAAATAGCATCTTTTGTGACGGAGATTGTTCCGCCCTCAACAGTGGCCACCGTGAGCTTTACTGTTTTTCTAATAAAGAGAGCTCTAAACAACACCACAACAAGACCAAAGATGCTAATAGCCGCACAAGCGTTAAGAGCAATAAGATAAGGCTTGGTAAACAAGAGATTAGTTGCCTGATGTGTCCAAGGACCAAACCACGTTAAAGCAAGGGCTAAAAATACAAAGGCACTTGCAAGAACATAGAGTATGTAGCAAAAACGCTTGAAGCCGCTCATGGCACCTCCACTTTCTTTTATATAAACAGTTTAACCCCAATACCGGACAAAAAGAGAATATAAAAACTGCCTCCCGGCGGAAGGCAGTTTTTAGTCTGTATATACCGTTAGCAGAAAACGAACTTAAGCGTTCTTCATGACAACAGAGCGAACAACTCCTGCCGCGTCGTCACAGGAATCCAGAACAGTCTCCATGCGGTCAAAAATACGAAGCCAAGCAACCGTGTGGCGACCAGGCATTTCATCACGGAACAGGCGAGAGAGTGCGTTGTGATAAATAAGATCTCCCTCGTCCTCAACATGACCAACGGCAATGGCCTTCTCCATGACGGTAGGATCTTTCTTGTAATCGCTCAGAACACTCAGCATCTCCTGGACCGTCTTGCATGCGCGAAGCGTGAGCTCAGCAAGCTGCTGAGCCTCTTTACGAGTGTCGTCAACGTTAAAGAGATCAAGACGCTCTGCAACAGAGTTCATTCCGTCAACAATGTCATCAAGACGAAGAGCCAAATCAGAGATGTCCTCACGCTCAAATGGAGTGACAAAGGAAGCGTAAAGCTCCTTCATAATGTGCTGGACCTTCTCGTCACACTCGCGCTCGTAAACCTTCATCTGAGGAATACGCGCGGCAGTCTCGGGATAGCCTTCCATAATGACCGCATACTCTTCAGCGGTTTCTACAATTTTGTCGCCAAACTCGCGGAACATGGTGTAGAAGACGTCCTCTTTTGGCTTACCTAGCATGAATCCTCCAATAAAGTTGAGTGGTTCAATAGAACTCGTAAAAGACAGTTATACGTACTTAGAAAATCATCAGGAACAGTTTTGCAAAAAGAAAACCAATAAGTCCGCAGCCAGGGAAAGTAAACACCCATGCTGCTACCATTTCTTTTGCAACGCCCCAGTTAACTGAACGAATATTTTTTGCAGCACCCGCACCCATCATGGCGGTCATTTTTGTATGAGTTGTTGAAACAGGAAGACCGGTCAGTGTGGAAAGCAGCAAAGATGCAGATGCCGAGAAGGACGCAGCAAAGCCCTGATAACGCTCAAGCTTTACCATTTCCATTCCGACTTTTTTAATAATCTTTCTTCCGCCGATTGCAGTACCGATAGACATAAGAGCAGCACACAGTACCTGCAACCAAAGCGGGAATACATCTGCACCAGCAGCTCCATGACCCGCGGAAAGTGCAATTGCAAGCATGGCGATGGACATGAACTTCTGGCCATCCTGTGCGCCATGCATAGCAGCAACAAATGCTGAGCCAACAACTTGCAAATGGCCAAACATCTCATCAGCGCGTTGTCGATCAACGTTAACGCAAAGCTTATTAATTGCTTTAACAATGATCCAACCAGCGGCAAAACCTAATGTGGTTGAGAAGAGCAGACCAATTAAAACCTTGCTCCACTCGCCCCAGTTAACTGCACCAAAATCACCATGAATAGCAAGTGCTGCACCGGTGAGACCTGCAATAAGGGCGTGTGACTCAGAAGTTGGAATACCTAAAGCCCAAGCTCCTACTGCCCAAGTAACAATACCAACACAGCCTGCGGCAAGAGCAACAAGAGCCTCATGGTTATTGCTACCAAAGTCAACCATACCCAGAATTGTGTCTGCAACTGCAGTTGAAATGAGGCACATAGCCACCAAACCAACAAAGTTGCATACAACACTCATAATAATTGCATGGTTGACTTTAATTGAACGAGTTCCAACAGCCTCTGCAATAGCATTAGCCGCGTCGGTTGCACCATTTACAAAAATGCATCCAAAAACAAGGACAATGACGAGGGCCAAAAACGGATTGGCAACCATCATCTCAAAAAAGTGTCCGAGGGTTATCATTCGGTACCTTTCAAACCACTTTCATAACGGGACAATGATAATCGAAGTATCGTTCAATTATGTTTAAAAACATTCGAATAGCTAAATAAGCGCAAGTTGTTTCTTACGCCCTGCCTTCCCTCTTATGAAAAATGCAAACTGACCCGGGAGAGCTACCCAGTTAACCCAGAAGAGGCGCCTCAAAAGGACACCTTAGGTTACTAGGCAAGCTTTTTGATAATAGCTGCAGTAATTCTGGCAGAGCGCTCAGAAGCCTCACGCTCAAACGTCAAATAATCAACGCTTGAAGTAGTGCCGGGCTTATCGGACATAAGCCTAATCACCACAAACGGTGTGTGGTTAAGCCAAGCAACCTGGGCAATTGAAGCGCCCTCCATCTCGCAACAGTCAGCACCAAACGTTGTGTAGATATGGTCTGCTAACTCTGATGAACTTACAAACTGATCTCCTGAAGCAACGCGGCCAGAAATAACCTGCAGTTGAGGAGCTACTTCTTTGGCTGATGCAAGTGCGCGCTCAATAAGACTCTCATCTGCTGTAAACGAGAAAACCGGAAGACCTGGAATTTGACCAGCGGCAAAATTGAGAGGACCAACGTTCATATCGTGTTGAACTAAATCTGAGGAGATAACAATATCCCCAACCTGTAGCTCAGGATTTAAAAGCCCTGCAATACCGGTATTAATAACGTGTGTTACTGCAAACGTATCAATCAGGATCTGTGTACATGCTGCCGCATTGACCTTGCCAATTCCCGACTGTACAACAACTACAGGGACTTCTCCCAAAAGACCTTCAACAAATTGCATACGAGCCTGTTCGTAGGTGCGCTCAATGGTCATCTGCTCTTTTAGCAGCGCAACCTCTGGCTCCATGGCTCCAATAATTCCAATTTTCATGTTAGGCTCCTACTCCTGCAAGCCAACTGGAACCAGCCAGGGCTCGTACAATTTTGTCTCGTACACTCATTTCGTTTGCATCGTCTTTGATGTGAACGTGAATGATTACCTTGATGCCTGTCTCAGCAATGCTTGATGCTTCAACCTCAATAGGAAGTGTTCTATCAAGCTGAGGTGCAACTACCTCTTGAACAATTTCTGTTATTTCTTGCGTTACCGCATTCAGATCAACGGTTGGTTTAAGCACTATAGTAATGGGCATCTCTGTCATATCCCACCTGGTACGATGCGCAAGTGATGTTTTATTAAGTACTGAATTAGGAATGATGTCTACCCTACCTCCACGAGCACGAACTATGGTAGAGCGCCAATTCATGTCAATAACCTCACCGGAGATAGTTCCAATGCTTACCTGATCTCCAGGTTTAACTACACCTCCCAGCATAAGGCCCAATCCGCCCACCAGGTTAGAGATGGTGTCTTGTAAACCAAAAGAGAGGGCAATGGACGTAACTCCCAAAGCAGTCACAAAAGCTGTTGGTTGAATACCAAAGACAGGCTGCAAGACCGCGAGAATAGCAAACGCCCAGATAACTCCGCGCAGTATGTTGACAAAGATAGATGCCGACGGCAGCTTTGAAGAGTCCAAGGCCTTTTTTGAGAGTTTTATTGCAAAGCGCTCTACAAGAAAAGCCACAAGAAACACAACAACAAAGATAACCAGCTTAAAAATGAAATCTTGTGGAGTAAGACCCAAAATCAAACCGTCATGCATCAATACCATGGCTATCCCTCAATTTTAACTATTGGAGCAAAGCCCTTCATGAGCTTCTTTGTCTTATTAGTACGCGTAAACTTGACCTCAATAGTATCGCCCTGAACTGCTAAAACAATGCCTGGCCCAAAGGTCTTGTGAGAAACCTGGTCTCCCACAGCAAAACTTGCAGAAGCGCGGGCTGGGTCTTTCTGAATAGGAGCTGTACGTGGAGCTGGAGCACCGCCGGTAGAACGCGTGCGAGAACCAAAAACGTTTCCACCGTAGACCTCGGAGCCGCGACCAGAACCAAAGGTTCCATGACGGTCTCCTCGTTTTGCCCAACCAACTCCAGAAAAACCTGCAGAACCAACACCAATAGCTTTTACGTGCTCTTGAGGAATCTCTCCCACAAAACGCGATACAGGATTTGCCTGAACAGAGCCGTAAGTCCTTCTGGTAGATGCGTACGTCAAATACAGACGCTTGCGCGCACGCGTAATAGCAACATAGGCAAGTCTGCGCTCTTCTTCTAACTGAGCTGCTTCTGCCTCATAATTTGCATGAGGGAAGATTCCCTCCTCCATACCAGCAACAAAAACTGCAGGAAATTCCAGACCCTTTGCAGCGTGAATGGTCATGAGCGTTACTGCAGAGGTAGAACCATCCAAGCTATCCAGGTCAGAGCGAAGCGCCAGCCATTCCATAAAGGCCGGGAGCTTCTCTGCCACAACCTGTGGATGCAAACTCTCCTCCTGAGGCGCAGGAGTCGTGTCTACAGCAGTACCAGCGAGTGCGTCGGTAGCAACATCAAAACCAGCCTCACTCAGCGAAGCTGCATCTTGCGCATCAAGCGCTCCAGCTTCTCTGAGCTGCTGCAGGCTCTCAAGCGTTTCTTCAACGTCGTCGTGAGACTCATCAAACTCTGCTGCAACACCAAAGAACTCTCGAATGTTCTCGATACGTCCGTCAGCCTCAATGGTATGCTCCGTCTCAAGCGCACGAATAAGACCTGAGCGGTCAATAATTGCCTCTACAACCTCATCAAGCTCACCATCAATATGGCGGCCATGCTCAATTGCAGAGGTGAACTCTACCAGCGCATTTCTTACCTTTGCGGTAAAAATGCCTTCTTCCATCACGCATGCTTCACATGCCGAGAAGAACGACAAACCGTTATACAGTGCATATGTCTGAATCTTTTGAATACTGGTTGCACCAATACCGCGACGAGGCGTGTTAATAACACGCAGCGCGGCCATGTCATCATCAGGATTCACAACTACCTTGAGATACGCCATAACGTCTCTGATCTCTGCGCGATCAAAGAATCGAGTACCGCCAACAATCTTGTAAGGGACACCAGCTCTGAGCAACATATCTTCGAGAATACGAGACTGGGCGTTAGTACGATAGAACACAGCTATGTTGTCGTATGATGTACCCTTATCGTGCAGTTTCTCTATCTCGGAGCCAATCCACGCACCCTCATCACGCTCATCAGATGCCTGATACACCTGGATTTTCTCGCCGTCTCCCTCATCGGTAAAAAGACGCTTTGGCTTGCGGTGAGAGTTGTGCGCAACAACTGCATTGGCAGCGGCCAAAATATGGCCCGTTGAGCGGTAGTTTTGCTCTAGCTTAACTACAACTGCTTCCTCATAGTCTTTCTCGAACGCCAAGATGTTTTTGATGTCTGCTCCGCGCCACGAATAAATGGACTGGTCATCATCGCCAACAACCATAAGATTGCGATACTTTGATGCCAAAAGCTTGGTAATTGCGTACTGGACGCCGTTGGTATCCTGATACTCGTCAACGTTGATATAACGGAAACGCTCCTGGTACTTAGCAAGCACGTCTGGGTACTTGGAGAGCAGCTCAAACGCCTTGATGAGAAGATCATCAAAGTCCATAGCATTAGCTTTATCTAAGCGCGTCTGAAGCGCACGATACACACGAGCCACCACGTGATCCATAGGACTAGCTGCCTGCGACTCAACGTCATCAGGATACAAAAGCGCATTCTTAGCAGCAGAAATCTTGGAGCGAATGGAGTTGAGTGGGAACTGACGAACATCAATATCCAGATCAGACAAAATGGTCTTTACCAGGCGTTTTGAATCGTCATCATCATAGATAGCAAAGTTAGGCCCATAGCCAAGACGCTCGCCATCTTCTCTAAGCAGGCGAACACACATAGCATGGAACGTACAAACCCACATGCCGCGAATATTGTTAGGAAGCAGCGCCTCAAGGCGCTCACGCATCTCCGCTGCAGCCTTGTTAGTAAACGTAATAGCCAGAATCTGCCAAGGACGAACTCCCTCGTCAGCAATCATGTGCGCAATTCTAAACGTCAAAACACGCGTCTTACCCGAACCAGCTCCTGCAAGAACCAACAGAGGTCCCTGAGTTGTCATAACCGCCTGATGCTGGGCAGGATTTAAACCTTCAAGATCAATCTGCATTGAGCCATCCTTGTGTCAATCATTCTTAGAATAAAAGTGTACCCCGATAACCGGACATTAATTGCGCCACTTTGCTTACACTCCACAATAAAAAACCGGCCTTCGCAAGAAGACCGGTTTATCTGCAAGAACATGTCTATCGGATCCATGCTCACGTATAGCGAGAAGATCTTCTAGCCCAAACACTTGCCTTAGTTCATGGAGTTTGTCTGACGGCTCTTTGCGCGAGCAACAACAGCCAGTGCAATCACGCCACCTGCGACACATGCCATAACAATAGCGCTAAGCGAATGATTCTCATCACCAGTGTATGGAAGCACAGAGCCTCCATAATACGGGATAGCTGCAGGATTTGGAGCTCCTGGGAAGCTTGGTGTCAGAGGACCGCCAGGGTTGCCTGGGATGCTTGGAGTACCAGGATTCTCTGGAGTTACAGGGTTTTCTGGGGTAACAGGAGCAACTGGCTCTGGCTCCCACTCTGCAACAAGAACAACCTTAGGAGTAGTGGTAGTAAGAGTTACCTGGTCTCCTGCCTGGTAGGTAGTACCGTCAAGCTTCCAACCCTTGAAGATGTAGCCATCACGAGTTGGGACGGTCGCAGAAACAGTCTCGTTCTTAGGATCAGTAAGAGAATCAGCGGTGTTGCTATCAATACCAAAGTAACCGCTCTGTGCTGCAGGAGCACCAGTACCGCCGTTTGCGTCGTAGCTAAGCTCATACTCCTGGTTCCAAACAGCAGTCAGAGTATAAGGGCTTCTCATATTAAAGACCGTAGTCTCAGAAACATAGCGCTTATCGCCAGCTGGGTTGTTGTTTGCATCTGCAGGAACAGCAGAAGCGCCAACGTAGCGGAAGTGGTTATCAACGTAAGAACGCTTCCAGAACTCAAACTTATAGCCATCGCGGACAGGCAGGTCCTCAATGATGTTGTACTCAGCAAAGCCATAAGTACGAGGGTTATTTGGAGTCTTGGACTCTGTATAAGTTGCGTTGCCATAGATGGTGCCGCCATTTGCGTCATAAATGAGCTGGTTAACTGCAGATGGCGTTGGAGTAGGTGTGGGAGTTGGAGTTGTCTCTGCAGGAATAACGTGGATGTGATAGCCAACCCACATAAGGTGAGTGGTGTTACCGCCAACGTTAGCTGGATCAGAGGAATCTCCCTGCATAGTAACAAGGAAGAAAACGGTAGCAGGCTGGTTAGCAGGAGTTACTTGACGGCCAGTGAACTGAAAATAGAACTGACCACCGTTGTTAGTAACGGTGTCGCTATTTCCATAGAATGCATAGGTAAAGTCATTATCAGTAGCTGGAAGCTCTGGATAAGGAGCGGCAGTAACCAGCGTAGTAGTTACGCCAAAAGGTGCAAAACCGGGACGAGTAGTGGTGTAGTGAGAATACGCACCGGTGTCTCTAATGGTCTGACCAACGCGAACGACAATCTCGCCATACTGACCAGGAACAGGGGTCTGGTGGCCAGAATGCTGAGGGTTGTCTGTAAGGACCCTGGATGTATCGGCATTACCGTCAGCCGAGAAAACAGAAACCTTTACACCTGGTGTAGATGTATCAATATTGTCTGCAAACGCAAGTTTTGGTGCAGAAACTGCAAGAACTGCAACAAGCGCAAGCGCAAGCGTGCACGCAATTCTCTGAAGCGTCTTAATGTGGCGCATAAATCCTCCTGAAACTATTACAAGTAATTACTTACTCTTACGACCAAAAATCAGCCGTAAGAGCATAGAGGACAAGGCAATTCTTAGTAAATGAGCCAAGAGAGATTACATATATCTTTCATAGGTTTTCCACGCTTTTTCCATATGTTTTGCGCATAAAAAAGCGCGGCGAGAAACTCACCGCGCGTAAATGCATAGGTAGTAATGCTTGTAAGTCAAAAACTACTTAACAAGCAGGAAGTATGCAATAACAGCAATACCCAAAATAATACGGTACACACCAAAAGGCTTGAAATCATGCTTGCGGACATAACCCATAAGCGCACGAACCATAACCAGCGAAACAATAAAGGCTACCAGGCATCCTACACCCAGAATAACTGCCTCGGGAATGGTAAAGGTATTGCCTTTCATAAAGTAGCGTACAAGTCTCAACGCAGAAGCGCCGGCCATAGTAGGAATAGCCAGGAAGAACGTAAACTCAGCAGCCACTGCCCTCGAGCAACCAAGTGCTAAACCGCCCAGGATGGTTGCACCAGATCTTGAAGTACCTGGAACAATTGCAAGTACCTGGAAAACGCCAATTCCAAGCGCGGTCTTCCAGTCCAGGTTGTCAATGTCTTGTACGCGGGCCAGGTTGTCGGCAGAGGGGGCCTTAAGGGATGCTGCAGCATCTGGGCTCATGTGCTTGCCTCGGGGCACCTCAACCTTTACTGCTGCAGCGACCTTCTCGCGATAGAGCTCAAGCAGGATAAAGATGATGCCGTAGAAAATAAGGGTTGCGGCAATAACAAAAGGGCTTCCAAGATGCTCTTCAATGAAGTCATTGAGCGGCAGGCCAATTGCTGCAGCAGGAACACAGCTGACCACCACTTTTGCCCAGAGTTTCCAGGTAGAGCGCTTCTCGTCCTTGGATTTCTTTGGCGAGAAGGGATTGAGCTTGTGGAAAAATCCCACGCATACTGCAAGAATTGCGCCAAGCTGAATAACTACTAGGAACATATTCCAAAAGTCTTCAGAGACGTTGAGTGGTAAAAACTGATTGAGCAGCAGCATATGGCCTGTTGATGAGATAGGTAGCCACTCGGTAATACCCTCAACTACGCCAAATAACGCTGATTTAAGCGCTTCAATCCACAAAATTGCCGACTCCACTAAAACCTCCTTGGGGACTGATTACGAACCTATTGTACGCAGTCCGTTCGCCCTTTCTTTTCCTACCGTTCACGGTTTTACCTAACGACTTTACTACTTTAAAAGTGCCTTGTTTTCTGCAAAGTTGGCATTTGAAGCCAAAAACAAGTAGAATTGACACCCTCGCACGAGCGGAGAGAAGCGATTATGCGTATTTTTGAGGTCAAGTGTTATCTGACCTTGCGCTTGAAGCCAGTAATGAGCGGATGGCACTAACTGCGCACTAATCGGAAGCCCCCAATCGCGGAGGTCGATTTGAACAAATATATGCGTCACAGACGCTTACCTTCATGCTCCACCCTTATGACAGCACTCCTTGCAGCAGTGCTTGTTGTTAATACCTTTTTGTTTGGCGTCTCAAGAGCTCAGGCAGAGACTCTTGAAGAGCTCCAGGCCAAGGTAGAGCAGACCAATTCTGATTACGATGCCGCCAATCAGCGTGTAACTGAGCTGCAAAAACAGATTGCAGATAATGAGGCGCGTATTGCAGAGATTGAACAGCAACTCCCAGAGCAGCGCCTAAAAGCTGCAGAGTCTATTAGAGCAATGTATCGCATGCAGCAGGGCTCTATGGGAATTATTGATCTGCTTTTATCGGCAGATAACTTTAATGATTTGATTGCTGTTATTCAGTATCTTGAGATTATCCAGAACAAAAATTCAGATGCTATCAACCACCTGGTTGATCTTAGCAAAGAGCTTTCTGAGACTCAGTCATCTTTAAATGCACAGATGGCAGAAGCAGAAGAGCAGAAGAAGGCTGCTGAAGATGCCATGAACGCAGCAATTGCAACAAGAGAGCAACTGCAGGCAGAACAGGCTCAACAGGCAGCAGCAGAAGCAGCTGCTGCTGAAGAAGCACTAAAAGAGGCTTCTACTGAGACCACCTTTACCAACGCTTCTGGTAATACCACTGAAGTCACCACCCCATCAACTCCTTCAGCTCAAAATGTTGATTGGTCAAGCGATAAGACCAACTTTGTAAGCAGCTGGGGCGCTCGAATTGACGCCTATCTTGCTGGCTCCCCTCTTGCTGGCTACGGTTCAACCTTTGCCGAGGCTGCATGGGCCTACGGCGTTGATCCGCGTTTATCGCCTGCTATTTCTGCAGTTGAGAGTACAAAGGGTAGGTATAACTTCCTCCCCTACAACGCATGGGGCTGGGGCTCTTCAAGCTGGGGTAGCTGGGAAGAGGCTATCTGGGATCACACAGCTGGTCTTGCTGCTGGTTACGGCGGAAGGCTTTCTGTCTCTGGCGCTGCAAAGTACAACCCAGCAAATCCAAACGGCTGGTACTCGGCAGTTCTCACGCAGATGGAACTCATCTAAGCCCCTGGCCACACAACCTTTAGAGAACGTTAATACCCCGCAGCTTACCTGCGGGGTATTTGTTGTCGGGTGCGACTAGGCGGTGAGCACGACCATCGCTAGGATGAGGGCAAAGCCGATGAGGTCGGCAACGCTAAAGGTGATTCCCAGCACCAATACGGTGGTAATAGTTGCCATAACGGGCTCGATAGTGCCCAGAAGAACCGCCCTAAGTGAGCCTGCGTCCTTAACACCCTGCAGGTAAAGGCCGTACGCCAAGAACGTTCCTACCAACACACCAATGACTACCAGCAAAACACCAAAGGCGTCCAGCTGAGGCATGTGATTCCAGGGCTGATAAAAAACAGCGATGAGCGTGCCAGAGAACAAAAATGCTAGGCCGTTTACGGTAAAGCTTCCCCACTTCTCCATCAAAGGCTTGGGCAAAATGGAGAGGGCTGCCTGAGCAAACGCACACATAACGCCCCAGAAAATACCTGATGTTGGCAGGTTAAGCGTGCCGGGATTTCCTCCTGTTACCAAAAGATATGTGCCAATAAGTGCCAAAACAATGCCAAGAATCTCGCGACGGCGAGGCCAGCGCCTACCAACCACGCACACAAAGGCCAAAACGCCCAACATGCCCAACGACTGCATGATAGTTGCAGTTCCAGAATTAGTGGCATTAACTGCGTAAATGTAAGCAACTTGCGAGAATAAAATGGCAAACAAACTAACTACAAAAATCTTTGCCAGCTCTTTTGGCTTCCTGATGACAGTTGTGAGATTTTTTCTATCCAACGCAAAGGCGGTTCCCAAGAATAACCAGCAGGCACAAAGCTCGCGTATATCAATTAACCACATGGGATCAACATGATAAGTATCTAGCAGGTATTTTGCGGCGGTTCCAAATGCGCCCCAGGAAGCTCCGCCAATCAAGACAAACAGCATTCCTCGATAGATTTTTTTCTTATTATCAGGGGTTATTTCAGCGTCGTCGCTACCAAGTACTTCCTCTTCTACTGGAGTCTCTATAACGTCTGCAGTCTTAGAAGACTCCACACCACTCTCATTAGAAATGAAATCATTCATCTGGGTATAAATCTTTCATTACAAAATGCGGATACAAGTGTCACTTTTTCTCTGACGCGGTAGTATCACAATAACAAAAATCCACCTTACCCTGCTTTATGCGGAGTCTCAAGTCTCCAAACGGTTCAAATGGGCAAGATGGTCCAAAACGGCATTAATGCTCACGTAAGTTTTCGTATAGATTGGCAGCTTATGACATCCAAGTATTCGCAGATGGACAGCGCGTTTTCTGTTGGCACGCTTCATGCAGAAGACAAGAGCTTTGAGGTAATCTCAGCTGAGTGGGTTAACGAGATTTCTGGCTACGCCTACATCTTTAAGCACATCCCTACGGGTGCTCGCCTTATGTGGTTTGCCTGCGACGATGACAATCGCTCGTTTGCCATTGCTTTTAAGACACCTCCTGTAGACCACACAGGCGTCTTCCACATCTTGGAGCACTCTGTTCTCTGTGGATCCGATGCCTATCCTGTCAAGGAGCCTTTTGTTAACCTGCTCAAGACCTCTATGCAGACGTTCTTAAATGCAATGACCTACCCCGACAAGACGGTATACCCTGTGGCCAGCACCAATGTAGCTGACTTGGAAAACTTGATGAGCGTATACCTAGACGCCGTTCTGCATCCTGCAATCTATAAGCGCAAGCACATCTTTGAGCAGGAAGGTTGGCACCTAGAGGCTGACGAGCAGGGCAATCTGAGCTACAACGGCGTTGTCTTCAACGAGATGAAGGGCGCCCTCTCTGACCCTGATCGCGTACTCTACGATTCTGTGAGCGAGGCCCTCTTCCCTGACACCGCATACGGCAAAGAATCCGGTGGTAAGCCTCGTGCAATCCCCGAGCTCACCTACGAGAAGTTCCTGGACACCCACGCTCGCCACTACGACCTCTCTAACAGCTACACCTTCCTCTACGGCGACCTTGACTGTGAGCGTGAGCTCTCCTTCATTGCCCAGAGGTTTGCAGCTGCCGAGAAACGCGATGCAGGTGCCCCTAATCCGCTTAACCTACAGGCACCCGTGTTGCCCGAGCCTGCTAAGGTCCGCATGAACACCACAGCCGACAACTCCAGCGTTGGCCTGGGTTATGTGCTTGGAACGCCTGACCAGCGCAATAAGATGATGGCAGCAGATATCTTGTTTGACACCCTCATGGGCTCCAATGAATCCCCGCTTAAGCGTGCAATTCTTGACGCAGAGCTTGGCGATGACTTTAGCTACTATCTCTCCGACGACCTTGCCCAACCTATGCTCTTCTTGCAGCTCAAAGGCCTTAAAGAAGGTGCAGCTCAGAAGTTCCGTGAACTGGTGGAGACCACCTGCAAAAAGATTGCTTCCGAAGGCATTGATCCAAAGAAACTCAACGCTTCCATCGCGCTTGCAGAGTTTAACCTGCGCGAGAATGATCAGCCGTACTCAAACGGTATCGAGTACACGCTGCGTTCGCTTTCAAGCTGGCTCTATGACGACGCACGCCCTCTGGACTACATCCGCTACGAGGACGCCATTGCCTACGTCAAAGAACTTGCAGCTCAAAAGGGCTTTGAGAAGCTACTTCTAGAGCTCATCTGCAACAGCAAGCACGCAGCTCAGGTTGAGCTTGTCCCCACAGATGAGGGAGAGGCTCAGGAAGAAGCCGCTGAGCTGGCACAGCTTCGCTCCACGCTCACCGATGAGGACGTCGAGAAGATCCGCGCAGAGGTAGAGGCACTGCGTCTGGAGCAAGAAACACCTGACGCTCCAGAAGACTTAGCCAAGCTGCCGTCCCTCTCGCTCAGTGATATCGGTGCAGGTAGAGAGCGTCCTGCTGGCTTTGAGGTTGAGGCTCCCCTGCCGTGCATTGCGCACGAGCTGGATACTCACGGCATCGACTACGTCTACCATTACTTTGATTTGACCAGCGCAGTTACCTTTGAAGAGCTGCCACTTGTGGGCATTCTTGCTGAGGCGCTGGGAAAGCTTGATACGACTACACATACCGCATCCGAGCTTGATATTCTTATTGAGAGCAACCTTGGTCACCTCTCGTTCTTCACGGATATCTATGACCGTGACACCCTTGACCAGGCACGCCCCGCCTTTATTGTTGCTGCAAGCGCCCTTGCCGAGAAAACCCAGGGGCTTGCAAGCATTCCTTCTGAGGTCTGGTCCAGCACGTGTTTTGATGACTTGGGCCGCCTCAAGAACATCTTGATTCAGCGCCGCATTGCACAGGAGCAGTACTTTGTAGGCGCTGGTCATACTGCAGCGCAAAATAAGGCTTTAACCTCCTATTCTGCTGCCAGCCGCGTAAACGATGCGCTGGCAGGCATTGGCTTCTACGAGTACCTAAAGAACCTGCTTGCCAACTGGGATGAGCGCGCTCCTCAACTTGCAAAAGACCTGGATGCGCTTACTTGTAAGATTTTCCGCGCAGACAACGTTACGGTCAGCTTTACCGGCTCCACTCAGAGCCGTGAGGCATTCTGGCAGACAGCAGGAGACCTTGGCCTCAAGAAGGGCAGCACATCACAAGCAGATAACGTAACGCCAACGCTTGTTGTCCCTGAAGGTAAGCTGCAGCGCGTGGCCTACCTCATTCCGTCAAACGTCTCTTACGTTGGTCTCTCCTATCCAAACGTTGCCCACGCAACCAATGAACAGCAGGGTAACTGGCTCATTGCCACCAGAGTTCTTGGTCTTGATTACCTGTGGAACGAGGTTCGCGTCAAGGGTGGCGCTTATGGCGTTATGTTCAGAAACTCCATCGCTGGCCTGCAAAGCTTTGTCTCCTACCGAGACCCTGCGCTTGATGCAACCTTTGACCGCTATGTTGGCGCAGGTAGCTGGCTCTCTGAGTGGACTCCAGACGCTGACGAGTTTGAGGGCTATGTAGTTGCCTCTGTTGCAGGCGTTGACGCTCCTGTTCCCGCTCGCATGCTTGCTCGCAGGCAGGACATTGAGTACTTCAACCACCGTGACCCAGAGCGTTTGCGTAAACTTCGCGAGAAAATCCTTCACGCCCAGGTAGAAGACATCAAGGCACTGGGAAGCACCATGCCTCAAAGCTATGATGACCTCTCGATTGTTGTCTTTGGCGCAAAGGATGCCATTGAAGCCTCCAAGCTTGGTCTTGAGGTTGTCGACCTCTTTGGCGGCCAGGAGAACTAGGCCTGGTAGCTGCAATAGCAATGCAAAAACCCTGTCATGCGTGCGCATGACAGGGTTTTTCTAGTAAGGTAAAACGTACCGCTCGACGACCTTCTCGCCAGATAACGCGCTTAGGCAGTAGGCTACTCGCTTCTCAGCGCCTGAACTGGGTCGGACTTAGACGCCCTACCTGCAGGAATAAGACCTGCAAGGAGCGTCAAACCAACGCTAATCAGAATCAAAATGAGCGCGCCATTCAGCGGCAAGACCACCAGGTTGTCCACGTTAAACATGGCTTTAATTACGGCATTTGTAGGCAAAATGAGTAGCTGCGTAATGCCAATACCCATAACACCAGAGATAAGGCCCTCGATAAACGTCTCCGCGTTGAATACGTTGGCAATGTCTCGCCTGGAAGCACCAATGGAGCGCAGAATACCAATTTCCTTTTTACGCTCAAGGACCGAGATGAACGTAATGATGCCAATCATGATGCTAGAAACAACAAGCGAGATAGATACAAATGCAATAAGCATCGCAGAAATCATGTCTACAATCAGTGTAACGGAGCTCATCAGCGCGCCGACAATGTCGGTATAGGTAATTACCTTAGACTCTTCGCCAGCAGCCTTTGCGTCGGCATTGTACGTATTAAGAATTTCAACAATCTTTTCTTTACTTGCAAAGTCTTTCGGATAAATGTTGATTGACGTGGGCTTATTAAGGTCCGCATATCCCATCTTAGAAAGATTTAACTCATACGTTGCTGGCGTTGCCCTTAGCATTGACGCAGCAATAGCTGCTAGCTGCGATGGGTCAGCATTGAGCTTAAAGGCACTTGCGAGCGTTGCTTGATCTATCTGCATTGCATTGGACATATTTGCCACAACGCCCTGCATAGCTGTATTGAGTGCACCTGCAATCTGATTTTGCATTCTTGAAGCAACCTGCGTCATCACGCTGGTTAGCGCAGACTGCACGTAAGCACTTATAGCACGGGTAATAGCTGCAGAAAGTACACTTGCAATCTGTGATTGATAAGCGCTCATAAGCCTCTGAGAAACCTCGGCCTGGACGCTTGGAAGGTCTGGATTGGTTCCTAGCTTATTTGCTAGAGCACTAACCAACTGTTGCTGCAGGTCATCGGTATCAACCGCAGAAGAAACCGTAGTTACAATCTGCGTGCGTACCTGATCTGTTGCAAGGTAGTCTGCCATGGTCTTACCGGGATTAGCGGCGCTCCAAGAGTTCCATCCCAGAGCAATATTGCCCATAAGCGAAGAAATAGCAGCTTGTCCTCCTGGTTTGAAATTAACGGTAATGCCAGAAAGAATCTGCTGAATGTCTGCTGCAGAGAGCTCTGGGAAAGCCGCCGCCAGCGCAGCTGGATCAAGCGAAGACGTAACAGAAGACAGAACATCGCTATCAGACAAATTAAGCTGTGACGGATCAAAAGCAGGTAGCTGCACGTCAGAAAGGTCAAGCGAGGACATATCCAAGCCAGACAGATTAATTGACGAGAAGTTCAGCGCCTGTGAATTAAAGTTAAACGCCGAAGACAGCACGTTAGAATCAACGGAAATGAGAGAGCCGATAGAAAGTCCCTCAGAAGTTTGACCGTTCTTCTCGTCCTCAAAGGTTTTACCAGTGAAAACGTCAACATCTGGACGATTCATCTGATCCTGGACAATAGGAGATGTCTCTGCATCAGAAATCATCTTCTGAGTCAGTTGTGGTGCGTAGTAAATGCCCTCAGAAAGCGCTCCCGTGGTAGTTGGGTCTTTTGCCTGAACAACACCAACAATATGCAGGTCAGGTGCATTGGCAATGAGGTTATTCATGTATGACTGATCATCGGATTTGTCTGTCCAGACACCAAGATTACTATCCCAAACATAACGTTGATTAGGCATAACCAGCTTAAACGTTGGAGACATCAACTGCTCGTAAGTGTATGTACTATGAGACTCTTCGATAGTGCTGGATTCTCCACTTGCAATTTTATCAACGGTAGAGCGCAGGCCAGCGTAATCACGCAGGCCAAGCGTATACTCCAAAAAATCATCCATGGTGCCGTTTGGACGCAACACCAAAACAGCCTCGTTCCAAGCAGTAGGCCATCTACCAGCTCGAACAGTATAGCGATCCTCGTAAATAGAAGGATTGCCAGGAAGCTCACCAAAAAGCGATGTACTTGCAAAAGAAGCCAGTGGACTATATGACGGAATCTTAGGCGATACCTTAGAGAAAGTAACGTCTGGCTGCACCTGAACAGGATCAGAAGAGCCAGAGTCCGCGCCTGCCGGCAGGTAGATGAAGGGGCTTACAGAATAGCCATACGTAATAGCGCTGGCATACGTGTTAATGCCGCCGCCATTATTGTCGAGAAAAGCCTTCAAGCTGGTCAGGTCATTAGAACCAATACTTTCTGCTTGCATACCTAGCCTGTT
Organism: uncultured Atopobium sp.; assembly: GCA_937905925.1. Lineage (GTDB taxonomy): Bacteria > Actinomycetota > Coriobacteriia > Coriobacteriales > Atopobiaceae > Lancefieldella. The sequence continues at coordinate 3,408 of CALCXO010000017.1, read as the reverse complement.
GTTAGTAGGAATAGCACCTTCAGCAGGTTGATTTTCTAGCTTTGCAGCTTCTGCATTTTTCTGATTTTGCGTCATCTCGCTTTGTGCATCTTGCGTTTGAGCATCAGCCGAGTCAGAGCTGCTTCCACTTCCAGAAATAAAGGAAGAAATATTAACGGACTGTTCAGAGATGGTGAGTGGATACATTGAAAGCGTATCCTCCTCGACCTTTTTGATGTAACCGTTTGCACCATTTGCCAGCGCCAGAATCGCCGCAATACCAATAATGCCAATAGAGCCTGCAAACGCTGTCATAAGCGTACGGCCTTTTTTAGTCATGAGGTTATTAAACGAGAGGCCCAGTGCAGTCAAAAGCGACATAGAGGTCTTGCGAGAAGGCTTGGCTTCTCGACGAGAAACACTAGCAACATCAAATGGATCTGAATCTGCAGTTACCTGGCCATCTGCCAGCTCAACAATGCGCGTTGCATATTGGTGTGCAAGCTCAGGATTATGCGTAACCATGATAACCAAGCGGTCCTTGGCCACTTCTTTAAGCAAGTCCATAACCTGTACGGACGTTGAAGAGTCAAGCGCTCCTGTTGGCTCATCTGCCAGCAAAATCTCTGGATCATTTACCAGCGCACGAGCAATAGCCACGCGCTGCATCTGTCCGCCAGAAAGCTGATTTGGACGCTTGTTTGCGTGTGCTTTAAGGCCAACCTTATCAAGGGCTTCAAGCGCACGTTCATGACGTTCTGTCTTGGAGACACCAGAAAGCGTCAACGCAAGCTCAACGTTACTCACCACGCTTTGATGAGGAATAAGGTTATAGGCCTGGAATACAAAACCAATACGATTGTTTCTGTACGTATCCCAATCTCGCTCTTTGAACTTCTTGGTAGAAATACCATCTACCAGCAAGTCTCCAGAATCAAAGCGATCAAGACCGCCAATGACATTGAGCATAGTAGTCTTACCCGAGCCTGAAGGGCCAAGGATTGCTACAAACTCGTTATCTCTAAACGCAACGGAAATATGGTCCATTGCAGTTTGTTCAAATCCACCAGTGTTGTAACGCTTTGAAATACCTTTAAGCTCAAGCACGCGTTGCTTCTTTCTTGTCGGGCTGTATGGAGCGCGGGACTTTCCTGTTAGTTGGCTGCGTCTTCGTTAGCTATATCTGTATCAGCTACATCGTTCTTCTCGCCAGCGGCTGTCTGAGCTACTGCGTCCTCTGCAAATGGATCAGCAGTGACGTCCTCAATAACCTTCTGCTGAGCCCAGCTCAAGCCATAGAGCAGGCCAAAGAGCACCCAGAACCATGGCGCATAGAGCATGACAACCATCAAGAGGGCAAAAAGTCCTCGGAGAAGAGTCCAAGGGAGCACCACAATCAGGAAGAAAAAGAATGGCAGTACAAAGAGGATTGCTGCAAGCGTGCGAAGTACAATTGCCACTGTCTTAGTCAACGAGAAACCCGTATTGCGCGCAATAAGCAGACCTACCAGGCCAGCAATGCCAAAATACAGCATGATTGGCGCAACAAAATAGGAATAGAACAGCGGTGTAGAAGGGTCTTGAGGCAGCGTTTGCCTAAGAACCATCAGTACAATTCCCAAAACTGTTAAAACGCCAAGAAATGCTGCGTTTCCAATAAAAATCTTTTTCGTCATAGTTAACTCCTTTGATAAGGGGTATTAAGTATAGTGTAACTAGTACCTTGTTCCCGACCTTGGCTGTTTCATACGCGAGATGTCGCTAAAACCGCTGCTCTCCATATGTCTCCGGGTCAAACGTTTGAATTAAAGGAGTTTTTCATGACTGATGCAGAACTCAAAGCAAGCGCTGAGGCGTTTGTCAACGAGCACTGGGAAGAGATTATTGAGGATATCCGCTACCTTGTGCAGGTAGAGTCCGTTGAGGATCTGTCTCTTGCAGAGCCAGGTAAACCTTGGGGCCCAAAGTCTTACGAGGCACTTCGCCGCGGTCTTGAGATTGCAGAGCGCCTAGGCCTTGAGACCACAGACGTAGACGGCTACCTGGGCTTTGGTGACCTTCCTGGTGAGTCCGAGAAGTACCTTGCTACCATTGCTCACTCCGACATTGTTCCTCTGGGCAAGGGTTGGACGGTAGATCCGCTTGATGTTACCCGCCGCGAGGGCTTCATTCTGGGTCGTGGTGTTCTGGACGACAAGGGTCCTCTGGCACTCTCTCTCTGGGCAGCACACTACTTTGTTGAACAGGTAAAAAAGACTGGCAAAAAGCTTCCTTACACCCTGCGCGCCATCGTTGGTAACAACGAAGAGACTGGCATGGGCGACGTCCCTTACTACCTCTCCAAGTATCCAGAGCCAGCATTCTGCTTCACCCCAGACGCTGAGTTCCCACTTATTTGCGGCGAGAAGGGCGTGTACCACGCACAGTTCACCTCTCCAAAGATTGCTGGTGCAAACGGCGAGAAGATCGTTGAGCTTGATGGTGGTACGGTACCTAACGCAATTCCAGGACTTGCAAGCGCACTTGTTCGTGCTAACGCTTCTACCTTGGCTGATACTGATTCCATCAAGGTTGAGGACGCAGGTGTTGAAGATGATGGCACCAAGCTTGCCCGCATTAACGCAACAGGTAAGGGTGGACACGCTTCCATGCCAGAGGGAACTGTCAACGCAATTGGCCTGCTTGTGAGCTATCTGCTTGATAACAACATCTGTGGAGAGGCAGAACGTGACTTCCTGACCTTCTCGCAGCAGCTTTGCTCAACTACTGACGGTGCTGGTACTGGTATCCAGAGTTCTGATGACAAGTTTGGTCCTCTGACCTGCATCTCTGGTACTATCCGTACCAAGGGTGACGTCTACGTACAGACTATTGACTCCCGCTATCCAACCTCTACCACCGGCGAGGCAATTACTGCTCGTATGACTGAGCTGGGCGCCGAGCATGGCTGCACCTTTGAGGTTCTTTCCGATGCAGTTCCTTTCTACATTGACCCAAATTCTCCTGAGATTACTACCCTTCTTGATACGTTCCATGAGTACACAGGAAGCAATGAGCAGGCGTTTGTTATCGGTGGCGGCACCTATGCACGTCACTTTAAGCGTGCCGTTGCCTTTGGTCCTTATGACAGTAAGGCAGCAAAAGACCTACCTGAGTGGGTTGGTATGGAGCATGGTCCTGACGAGGGAATCTCCGAGGAATGGCTCAAGCGTGCTCTTAAGATCTACATTGTCAGCATTGCTCGCCTGATACAGCTTGACCTGTAAAACTACAAGCACAGAAATGTAAGAATAAAGCCTCTGTATTCCATTTGATTTGACTGCCTCCCATTTCTTGGACATAAGAAATGGGAGGCAGTTCATATGCGGGGGATTTGATTCTGCAGCGTGTTAGCGTCGGCTTTTAGGCCTGGCGCACAAAATAGCGCAG
>CALCXO010000016.1:0-39185 GCA_937905925.1 uncultured Atopobium sp. | reverse complement strand
CAAAAGAGTTTGGCGGTTCGGGTATTGTGAATACTAAGAAACTTTCCACCAAGCCAGTGGCATGGAATGGAAGAGATTATTCGGTAGAACTGTCTGTTCCTCCGCTTGGTGGCATTGTTTTAGCATTTGAGAAAGAACTTCCAAAGAGGGGGAAGCATGGCCGTAAATAACGGACAAAACATTTTTACCGATAAACAAGATTTTGAAGAGCAGTATCGCGATAAGTTCATCAAGATTCTTGGCAAATACTATGGAGAGTGCACTGATCAGGAGCGCTATAACGTTCTTGCTCACCTCATTGCAGAAAAGGCGCGAGAAATTCAGTCAACCTCCTATATTCATGCAAACAAGCAGGTCTATTACTTCTCCCTTGAGTTCCTTCTAGGACCACTGCTTGAGAATTACCTGCTCAATCTTGGTATTACCGACGTTGTTGCAGAGGGCCTTAAAGAGATGGGTACCTCTCTTCATGAGCTTGCCGCTCAGGAGGTAGACCCTGGCCTTGGCAATGGTGGTCTGGGTAGACTTGCCGCGTGCTTCCTGGACTCCATGGCACACGAGGGAATGGCTGGCTTTGGTAATGGCATGAGATACCGCTACGGCCTCTTCCGTCAGGAAATTAAGGATGGACGCCAGGTAGAGCGTACCGATAACTGGCTGGCAAATGGATATCCTTGGGAAGTCAGAAAAGATGATTCCAGCGTGCTAGTGCGCTTTGGTGGCACCGTTGTAAGGCATGAGGACGAGAATGGCAACTTCTGGTTCTCGCAAGAGGGCGGCCAGGTAGTAAGAGCTGTTCCATACGATGTGCCTATTGTTGGTTATGGCGCAAAGACCGTAAATAAGCTGCGTCTTTGGTCTGCAGAACCAGCAGAGGAAGACTTTGATCTTGATGCTTTTAACGCCGGCGATTATGCACGTGCTAATAAGTTCCGCTCTGACGTTGAGGCAATTTCAACCATTTTGTATCCAAATGACTCTGGTGAGCACGGACGCATTCTTCGCTTGAAGCAGGAGTACCTGTTTGTTTCTGCTGGTCTTCAGACCATTCTTCGTGCTTACAAGGATAAGTACGGTGAGGATTGGGACCACTTTGCAGATCACGTCTGCATCCACACTAACGATACGCACCCAGCAATGTGCGGACCAGAGCTTATGCGTCTGCTTGTCGATGACCATGGCGTTGACTTTAACAGGGCATTTGATATCGCGAGAAACGCAATCTCTTATACCAACCACACCGTTATGCCTGAGGCTCTTGAGAAGTGGCCTATCAACACCTTCCGTGAGTTGCTTCCCCGCCTGTATATGTTTATTGATGAGGTTGATCGCCTCTATAAGGAGCAGCTGCTTGCTGACTCTAACGGCAACACCGATCTTCTCGCCTCAACAGCTGTGTTGTGGGATAACACCGTTCGTATGGCTAACCTCTCTATTCTGTTTAGCCACTCGGTCAATGGTGTCTCTGACCTGCACACTAACATTTTGAAGCAGAGTGTTTTGAAGGATTTCTACAAGCTTCGTCCAGAAATATTTAATAACAAGACTAACGGCATCTGCCACCGTCGCTTCTTGGCACAGGCTAATACCGCTTACGCAAAGCTTATTACTGAGGCTATCGGTACCGGCTGGCTTGATGATGCCAATGAACTTCAGAAGCTTTCTGCTTTTGAGAACAATGCTGAGTTCTTGGATAAGATGGACGCTGCAAAGAGAGAAGAAAAAGAGCGTCTTGCTGCATACGTCAAGAAGACAACTGGTGTTGAGATGGATACCAATACCATCTTTGATACGCAGGTAAAACGCTTCCATGCATATAAGCGTCAGCTGCTTAATGTCTTTAAGATTTTGTATCTCTACAACCGCATGCTTGATGACCCAAGCTATAAACCAGCTCCAACCACCTTTATTTTCTCGGGTAAGGCTGCTCAGAGCTATACCTTTGCAAAGGAAGTCATTCGACTGATTCACTCCGTTGCGGACGTAGTTAACAACGATGAGCGCATTGAGGGCCGCCTTAAGGTTGTCTTTATTCCAAACTTTGCTGTTTCAAATGCACAGCTTATCTATGCTGCATCTGATATTTCAGAGCAGATTTCGGTTGCTGGCGCAGAGGCTTCTGGTACCTCAAACATGAAGCTTATGATGAATGCGGCTCTGACCCTTGGAACATATGACGGTTCAAATATTGAGATCTCTGAGCTTGCAGGACCAGAGAACATCAAGATTTTTGGTCTTCGTGCAGACGAGGTCCAGCAGGTATATGCTTCCGGCACCTACTTTGCACAAAACCTGCTTAACCAGAACCCAACGCTGGCTCGCATTGTAAATATGCTGACCGATGGTTCATTGAGCCGACTCTCTGGCAACTTTGAGTCAATTCACGACTATCTGCTGATCAACAATGATCCTGACCTGGTGCTTATTGACTTTGATGCCTATGTGAAGGCATGGGAAGAGCTTACTCAGTCCTATGCAGATCGTCGTAGCTGGAATGCTCGCGCACTTCACAATACTGCAAACTCTGGTTTCTTCTCTGCTGATAGAACTATCAGGGAGTACATGGAAGATATTTGGCACGTGTAAGGATCTGCGTTTAGGTTCAATCGTCGTAGGGCGTTGAGAATATAGACCTCTGTTGGGGAGAGAGGAGATTTGGATATGGGCAAAAGGGAATGTCTTGCAATGCTACTTGCAGGAGGACAGGGAAGCCGCTTAGGTGCTCTGACCTCAAAAGTAGCTAAACCTGCTGTCTCGTTTGGTGGCAAGTTCCGCATTATTGACTTTGCATTATCCAACTGCGCAAATTCAGGAATTTCTACGGTAGGTGTTTTGACACAGTACCGTCCGTATTTGCTTCACTCTTACGTGGGATCAGGTAGTGCTTGGGACCTTGATGAGCGCGGTGGTGGAATTTCTATTCTTCCTCCATTTGCTACTCAGTCTGGTGGTGCGTGGTATGCGGGAACCGCAGATGCCGTCACCCAGAATATTGGTTACATTGAGCAGAATAACCCTGATTACGTACTAATTCTCTCTGGCGATCAGCTTTACCGTATGGACTACGGCGAGATGCTCGCCTGCCATAAGAAGAACAACGCAGACCTCACCATTGCTGTTATGCCTGTTCCTTGGGAAGAGGCCTCTCGCTTCGGCATCATGTCCATTGATGATGAGGATAGGATCACCAAGTTTTCCGAGAAACCCAAAGAGCCAGAGTCCAACCTGGCGTCCATGGGAATCTATATCTTTAGCACAGACCTGCTTCTTGAGACCTTGCGTGAGGATGCAAAGAACCCTGAATCTTCTCATGACTTTGGCGGCGATATTATTCCGACGTTGCTTGATGATAACAAACGTCTTTTTGCCTATCGCTTTGAGGGCTTCTGGCGCGATGTAGGTACCATTGCAAGCTATCACGAGACCAGCATGGATCTACTTGGCTCTGAGCCTAAGTTTGATATCTTCTCGGATAAGTTCCCTATTTTGTCCAATGCTTCCACCCGTCCACCAGCGTATATTGGCGCTTTCGGTGAGGTAGATGACTGTCTGGTAAGCAACGGATGCCAGATCTTTGGTTATTCTCGCCATTCAATTTTGTCTACCGATGCCGTTATTGGTGAGGGAGCTCGCGTTATTGACTCCGTACTTCTTCCTGGTGCAGAAGTTAAACCTGGTGCGGTGGTTATTCGTGCAATTCTTGGCGAGAACGCTGTGGTCGAGAAGAACGTCCATATTGGCAGCTCTGATTTGAACAAGGAGATTGCTGTTGTTGGAAATGATGTAGTAGTCGAAAGAGGTGAGCAATAATGAATAGAGTAATTGGTCTTATTACCTGCAATTATGCGTCTACTAACATGGAAATCGCCAATGATGTACGCCCAATTGCATCCATGCCTTTCTTGGGAAGATATCGCCTGGTGGATTTTCCTCTTTCAAATATGGTTAATTCGGACATTAGTACCGTTGGCGTAATCATGCCCTTTAACTATCGCTCACTTATCGATCATCTTGGCTCTGGCAAAGACTGGAACTTGGACCGTAAGAGCGGTGGTTTATTTATTCTGCCTGGATCTGCTTTTGGTACCTCCCACGCAGGAGCTCGTTTCCTGCTCAGAGATCTGATTTCCAACAAGCCATATCTTGAGAGAACTGATGCAGAGTATGTTCTGTTGTCTACTTCAAATTTTGTTTTCAACTCTGATCTTACCGAGCTGCTTGACCAGCACCTTGAGTCCGATGCAGACATCACTATGATGACCTACACCACTCGTTATAACGATAGAGACGTTGTTGGTGTTGAGCTTGACGGTGACCGTGTAGTTAAAACGCACAATGGTGTTCAGCGCGGAGATGAAGCTTCCCTTGACTGCTTTATTATCAAGCGTGACCTGCTTATTGATATGCTTGATTGGTATAGAGCTACTGATTATCTTGACCTCTTTGAGGCGCTTCATGCTGACTACAACCGTGTTAAGGTCCGTACCTTCCACTTTGAGGGCCATGTAGCATCTATCTTCTCAAAGAACTCTTATTATCAGGCTAACATGGAGCTTTTGAACCCCATGCCAGCAAATGAGCTCTTTACCCCAGAGCGTTCCATTAAGACAAAGGCTCACGATACCGCTCCTGCAAAGTTTGAGATTGGCTCAAAGGTAAGTAACTCTACTATTTCTGCAGGTTGTCGCATTCGCGGAACGGTTACTGGTTCCATCCTTGGCCGTAACGTCATTATTGAGCGCGGTGCTATCGTTCGTGATTCCATTGTGATGGAGGGCTGCATTGTTAAGGAAGGCTCTGTAGTCGAGCACGCTATTGTAGACCGCTCTAACATCATTCCTGCAGGTACTGAGCTTCGTGGTACCAGTGAAGAAATTCTTATTCAGCGTAAAAATAATAAGAGGGTGGCGTAACAATGTCCCAAGTCTCCAAGCGTCGCAAACTTCGCGTTGTCTATGCAACTTCAGAGGTAGCGCCTTTTTCCAAGTCGGGTGGTCTTGGAGATGTTTCGGGCTCATTGCCACAAGCACTTAAAAAAGTAGGAGCAAGAGTGGCGGTTATCTCGCCACTCTACAGCTCCATTAAGCCCGAGTGGAAACAAAAGATGAAAAAGGTCTATGAGCTTCAGGTGCCTCTTTCGTGGCGCTTTGAGTATTGTGGGCTGTGGCATCTAGTTCACGAGGGCGTTGATTTTTACTTTGTAGATAACGAGTCTTACTTTGCTCGTGATGGCCTTTATGGCTACTTTGATGACGGAGAGCGCTATGCGTTCTTCTCCAAGGCTCTGTGTGAGCTGATTGCACACGTCCCAGAGCTCTCCTGCGACGTTCTGCACTGCAATGACTGGCAAACGGCACTGGCACCCGTATTTCTGCGTGAGCAGTATCAGGGCGTCCCTGAGGTCCACAACGTTAAGACGGTCTTCTCCATTCATAACGTCAAGTTCCAAGGCCAGTTTACTGACAAGATGCTCAGCGACGTACTTGGTCTTGCTGATATTCCTGCTGCAGTTGATCAACTGAGGTGTGACGCAAGCTCTATCAACTTTATGAAGGGCGCACTTTGCTACTCTGATTATCTGCTCACTGTTAGTCCAACGTATGCCCGTGAGCTGCAGACAGAGCACTTCGGAGAGGGAATGGATGATATCTTCCGTCGCCGTCAAAGTGTACTGCGCGGCATCCTGAATGGTATTGATATTGGTGCGTGGTCACCTGCAAGCGATTCTTATATTCCACAGAACTTCTCGTCACGTCATATGGAAGGTAAGGCTGAGTGTAAGCGTCAGCTGCAAGAGGAGCTGGGCCTTGAGGTAAATCCAGATGTACCTCTTGCGGTAATGGTTACGCGCTTGACCAACCAGAAGGGTTTGGGCCTGATTCGCTATGCGATGGACCGTCTTATTTGTGCAGGTATTGAGGTTGCTGTTCTAGGAACTGGTGACGCTGAACAAGAAGATGCTATGCGCTTCTTTGATGAGCACTATGGTAACCGCATGGCAGCGCGTATTGAGTTTGATATTGCGCTTTCTCACCGTATGTATGCAGGTGCGGATATGTTCTTGATGCCATCAGAGTTTGAGCCTTGCGGCCTTTCTCAGATGATTTCTATGCGTTATGGCACGCTTCCTGTTGTTCGCGAGACGGGCGGTTTGGCAGACTCGGTAAAACCGTATAACCAGTTTACGGGAGAAGGAACCGGTTTTAGTTTTGCTAATCAAAATGCAGATGAAATGGCAGATATTATTCTGTATGCTGCCGATGTGTATAAGAACGATAAAAAGTCGTGGGCAAATCTTGTAAAACAAGCAATGGACGAAGACTTTAGTTGGCATAACGCTGCAAATGAATATCTTGACGTGTATCATTTACTACACCCTGAGATTATCAGGTATGTTCGTCGTCGAGATTGGTAAGAATGCAGGCTTTTCACAACACCTCAAACATTGTTTGTAGAGATCCAAAAGGCGCGGTAGAACTAGGTACTTCAGCAACAATCAGAATATTTGCTTGGGATGATGATGTTCAATCAGTAACGCTTCGTCTCTGGCAAGAGTATGGCCCTGAATCGTCTCCAGAGGCCCAAGCTCTGTCTGGCGAGAAACGCGTTGTGATGCAAAAGAGTGATTTTGCTGGCGCGCTTCCGACTGGTGTACCTGACTATGCGCAGTGCTTTGAGGCAATTGTTAAACCAGCTGCTACAGGCCTTATTTGGTATCGCTTTGAGCTTCAGGCTTCTGACGGAGCAGTTTGGTCATATGGCGCTCAAGAAAATAGATGCACTGGTGTTGGCAGCTTTGCCTATGGCGAGCCACCATCATTTCAGATTACTTGCTATAAGTCTCGTGGCAGCTTTGCAGGTGTAGAAGACCCTAGCTGGTACAAGGGTGGAGTTGTCTACCAGATTTTCCCCGACAGGTTTGCGCGAGATGCAAACTGGCACGAACGTACCAAGCAGGCGCTTGCTGTTCCAAGAAATGGAGTTTCTCGCCAGCTGGTTGAAGACTGGGAGAAGACTCCTGAGTATCAGCGAGATGCCAACGGCCGCATAACTGAGTGGGATTTCTACGGCGGTTCTTTGGCTGGTATTGAAGAGAAGCTTCCTTATTTGGAAAACCTTGGAATAACTGCGCTTTATTTGAATCCAATCTATGCTGCTTCCAGCAATCATCGCTACGATATTGCGGATTATTTGGAAGTCGATCCCGTGTTAGGCACTGTAGAGGATTTTGAACACCTCTGCATTAAAGCTGCTGAGCATGGTATTTCCATTATTTTGGATGGCGTTTTCAACCACTGTGGCGCTGATTCAAAATACTTTAATAAATTTTCTAACTACTCTGAACCAGGAGCAGTTCAGCAGGCAGGCTCAGCTTATGACGACTGGTTTACCTTCCATGAGGATGGGACGTATGAGAGTTGGTGGGGTGTTGATGCACTGCCAACTATTGTGTCTGAAAATCCTGATTACCAGGAGTTTATTTGTGGCGAGAATGGCGTTATTAGAACGTGGCTGCGCCGAGGTGCTCGCGGTTGGCGCTTAGACGTTGCTGACGAGATTTCTGACTCATTCATTCAGAAGATTCGTGCTTCTGCACTTGCCGAGCGTAGCGATGCGGTCATTATTGGGGAGGTCTGGGAGGACGCAAGTAATAAACGTGCGTATGGAAAACTCAGACAGTATCTTGAGGGCTCTGAGCTTGACGGTCCTATGAATTATCCTCTGCGTAAATCTATTCTTTCATTTTTGATGAATGAGGTTGGTGCTGAAACAACTGCTTCTGCTCTTGAGGAACTGTGGGAAAACTATCCTCACGAGGCGTTTTATTCTTGCTTGAATGTGTTTGGAACACATGATAAAGAGCGTTTGATTAACGTAGTTGCTGGAGCTCCTGCTCCCGATTCTCTTTCTGCTCATGAGCAGGTAACGTACAGACTTTCTGCTGATCAACGCGGCCTTTCTAAGGCTCGTATGTGGCAGACAGCCGTACTACAGATGACACTTCCCGGTGTTCCGTCTATCTATTACGGCGATGAAATGGGTGTTGAGGGATTTGTTGATCCGACGAATCGCGCAACTATGCCATGGCCAGGAAGTAGCCCGCGAGCAGACCTGGATTACCTGCACATTTATCGCAATGCTATTGCGCTCAGAAAGACGCTTCCTCTGCTGGTAGATGGATTGTTTGAACCGTTTGTTCCAGAGGGTGGTTCAGATGATGTTTTAGCTTTCTGGCGTAAGCCTGTTCAAAAAGATGGCCAGCATGAGCAGCAGAACAAAGCCGCCTCTGGCATTTGTGTTCTGGTGAATAAGAGCCGCTCAGATGCTAAAACAGTATATGTTTCTGTACCTCAAAATATGCAGGTCATTGACGTTATTAGCGGCCAAGCAGTCCCCGTTAAGGACGGCAAAGCAGAGGTCTTTTTGTGGCAGCTTGGCTGTACCGTTTTAAACGTTCAGCCAGCTTATAGGTTACAAAAGCCTCTTGAGCTTGGTATGGGAGTGCTTGCTCACATTACCTCTCTGCCTGCCGATGAGAACTCCGCAATTACGCCAGGTCAGAAGCTTGGTGTTATTGGTCGCGAGACTTCCGAGTTCATCGATTTTCTCGCCAAATCTGACCAGAAGTATTGGCAGATTTTACCTGTCAGTCCAACCGATGAGTACGGTTCTCCTTACGCGGGAATTTCCGCTTTTGCAGGAAACATCAATCTACTTAATCCAGCGGCAATGGAGAGAGTCATTTCTGAGTGCAATGACCCTCAAGGCAAGCGATCTGCTGAGTACCAGGCATTTCTGGCGAGAAACTCATATTGGCTTGATTCGTATGCAGCATTTTGTGCTATTAAAGACCTGTTGGGTGAGGGAGTGTGGCAGGAGTGGCCTGAGCAATATCGCAGCTGGTCACAAGAACTTCTTGAGCGTCCTGAGCTTGCTCAGGCAATCGAGCTTCATCGAAAGCAGCAATTTGCTTTTGACGTAATGTGGAGTCAGACATTAGCGGAGGCTCGTGCTAAAGACATTCAGATTATTGGCGATATGCCTATGTTTGTTTCAGAGGATTCCGCTGATGTTTGGGCACATCCAGAACTTTTTGCTTTAGATGATACAGGTCATACAGAGCTTCAGGCTGGAGCTCCTGCTGACGCGTTTTCTCAAGATGGTCAGCTGTGGGGTAATCCAACGTATACCTGGCAGGCTCATAAAGACGAAGGATATCGCTGGTGGATTGAACGTTTCCGCAGGTCTTTCTATCTGTATGACTATACAAGGCTGGACCATTTTATTGGTTTTACGTCTTACTATGCTATTGAGCAGGGAAAGACTGCTGCTGAGGGTTCATTCAAGTTTGGTCCCGGCCTGGAGCTGTTTGATGTTGCTTATAAGCAGCTTGGCCCACTTCCTTTTATTGCAGAAGATTTAGGAGCGGTTACTCCTGCGGTCCGAGCATTGCTTTCTCAGACAGGTTTCCCGGGTATGAGTGTTATCCAGTTTGCTGATGGAGACTGTAGATATTCCTTTACACCAGCTCAAGAGTCTATTGTGTACAGCGGTACCCATGATACGCAAACGCTTATGGGTTTTGTAGAAGCTCGTTTTACAGGTGGCCAGACAACTGATGAATCGCACCAGATTTTCGACCACCTTATGGAGCAAGTAGTTAGCACTTCTAATGCAGTGGTTATTTTGCCGCTACAGGACGTCTTAGGTCTTTCTGACGATGCTCGTATGAACATTCCTGGTAAAGCTGAAGGCAATTGGTCTTGGCAGGTTAAAAAGGATATGCTCACGCCACAGGTTGTTCAAAAGCTGCAGAGGTTTGTTGAACTGCACCAGAGCAAGCTCGGCGCTTAGAAGTTAGGCTTCTTTCATACTTCAGTTACAACAAAAGGTCCTTCTCGACTGGCGAGAAGGACCTTTTACTTGCAGATGCTTTGACAAGTCTACTATGACATGGTGATGTCTTTACTTCCTGAGACTTTCATGAACAGAATCAGAGAAAGAACAGTGAATAGAATCAAGATAGTAGAAAGTGCGGCTGCAGTACCGTAGTTTCCACGAAGGACCTCGGTATAGATTGCAACGGTCATTGTTTTAGTCTTGACGGTGTAAAGCAGAATTGAAGTAGAAAGCTCGGTAATCATAGTAATCCAGGTAAGGATTGCTCCTGAAACAATTCCTGAAGCCATCATTGGGACAGTTATTTTTAGGAAGGTATTGAACCTTGATGAACCTAGACTTTCGGCGGCCTCTTCAATGGTAATAGGAATTTGGCGCAAAATTGCTTCTGAAGATCTAACAGTAAAGGGAAGCCTTCGCATAGCGAATGAAACTGCCATGATAGTCACCGTTCCAGTGATCGCCAAAAAACCACTTCCACCAATACCAGAATTAAATGCGGTAATAAAGGCAATACCCAAAACAGTACCAGGAATGATATAAGGCATCATGCCTAAGGTATCCGTGAGCTTAGTTAGGACATTGCGATGTCTAACTGCAACATAAGCGAGGGTAACACCAATAAACAAAACAATAACAAGTGCAATCAGAGGAATGCGCAGAGTATTAAAAATGGCTGTGGTGAAGCCCGGTCGTGTAAAGACCTGAATATAGCTGTTGAAGGAATATCCTGGAACAAAAATCATGCCGCTTGTCTTGAGGAATGAAGTGTAAACAAGATAGCCTTGAGGCAAAATTGCCATAGCGATAATGAAATAAACAAAACCCAGCAGTGGAATTTTTTTCCAGCCATGAACAGGGGATGGTTCAATTGGATGCAGTGAGTTCATGGTAAAGCTGAATTTATTTGCTATTGCTTGCTGAATAAAGAAGAGCAGCATGGCAATAACAATTGCGATAATTGCAAGAGCTGCCGCAAAGGTATCATTGCCACCAACTTCGGAAATAAATTCTTGATAGATGGTAACAGGGAAGGTTCTATAACCTTCACCAATAAGCATTGGTGTGCCAAAGTCTGCAAATGATTTCATGAATACCAAAAGTGCAGATGCAATAATGGTCGGTGTCATTAGGGGCAAGAGGACGCTAAAGAAACGTTTTACACCCGTGCATCCCATTGACGCGGCTGCTTCAAGAACAGAGCTATCAACTTTTTTAAGAGCACCCGAGACATACATGAATACTAATGGGAAAAGCTGAAGCGTAAAAACCAGAACAATTCCTGGAATTCCGTAAATGTTGATTTGTGGAAGATGTAAGACATTTACGAAAAATGTTGTAATAACACCGCTTCTACCAAGAAGAAGGATCCAAGAATATGCACCGACAAAAGGTGGGGACATAGAAGCGACAACAATTAAGATTTGAAGAAGAGGCTTACCTCTAAAGTCAAACATGGCAAAGAGGTAGCCCATAACAGAACCAAGAAGAAGCGATAGAAGTGTTCCAAGACTGGAAACTACAACACTGTTCAGAAGTGTTTGACTGTAGTATTCGTTGGTAAAAAACTCGGTAAATGAGCTCAAAGTAAATGAACCATCTACGAATACTGCTTTACTTAAAACTGTCAAGATAGGGTAAACCAAAAAGGTAAGGTAAATCACAAAGACTACCATGGTAATTGTGGTCCACATATTCCAATTAAGGGAAGAAGAGCCTTTTACCTTTGCGGTTTTTTCTATTGCTACACCCGCCATACTACTTCACCTGCTCTAAAAGGTTTTGAGTACCGTCTGCGGTGAAGATGTTAATCTTTGATGTGTTAACAGCCAGATGAATAACGTCGCCAGGTTTTAGATTTTCCTCAAATGTGGACTCTTCAGTTACCTCAATGCGTTCAGCAAAGTTTGTGTTCAGCAGATAATTAACACTTGAGCCAAGGTAAACACTATTATCAACAGTTGCTTCTATAACACCTGACTCGTCTTTAATGAATTCCTCAGGCCTAATAGAAACACGAACGTCCTGTGGTTCTACATGGTCATATTCCTGAAGCTCAAGCTTATACTCGCCAATCTGGAGGAAAGTCTTATTGTTTTCTTTAATTATCTTTGCATCAATGAGATTAGTTTTACCAATAAAGTTTGCAACAAACTCATTGTGTGGTTTGTGATAAAGCTCCTTTGGAGAACCTACTTGTTGAATCTCACCCAGGTTCATAACAGCAATGTGGTCAGAAATTGTCATTGCTTCTTCCTGGTCATGAGTAACGTATACCGTTGTAATACCAATACTACGCTGAATATCACGGATAGCCTGACGCATATCAACGCGAAGCTTTGCATCTAGATTTGAAAGAGGCTCATCCATTAGAAGGACGTCTGGATTAATAACAAGTGCCCTAGCAAGAGCGACGCGCTGTTGCTGACCACCAGAAAGCTGGTCAGGTTTACGATCTGCAAATTGATCAATCTGCATCAGCTTAAGATACTCATCTGTTCTGGTCTCGAGTTCTTCTTTAGCAACCTTGCGTTGTTTAAGACCAAAAGCAACATTATCCCTAACTGTTAGATGAGGGAAAATTGCATAGTTTTGGAAAACCATACCAATATTACGCTTGCTAGGCTCCATGTCGTTAATACGGGTTTCTCCAAAGAAGAAATCTCCGCCTTCAATAGAGTTAAATCCAGCAATCATGCGCAAAAGAGTGGTCTTGCCGCAGCCAGAAGGGCCGAGGAGTGTGAATAACTCACCGTTTTCAATAGTGAGATTAAGGTCATCAATTACAACAGTTTTTCCGTTGTAGACTTTGCGGGCATGCTCAATACGAATTTCGCTCATTAGAACCGCCTTGCTCAAACAGTGTTTACATGCAAGGCGAGAAAACCTTAGAGCTCTAAGATTTTCTCGCCATAAACTAATACAAACAGTACTTACTTGTTGTTCTGAATATCAGTAAAAATCTTGGTATAGCGAGAAATGATTTCGTCCTTGTGGCTAGCGACGTACTTCATATCCTCTTCTTTGATGTTGATCTTATCGATTGGCTTCATGTTAGGGTTCATCTCAACATCAGTACGAACTGGACGAGCGGTTGTCTCGCGAGCAATGATGTTCTGAGCCGGCTGAGAGACGATAAAGTCAATCCAAGCCTTTGCTTGCTCCATATTGTTGGCACCCTTAATGATGCCCGTATTTGCAGGTAGGAAGACTGTTCCTTCGGTTGGGTAAACAACGTCAACATTTGCGCCATCAATAAGAAGGCGGACGCATGGATCCTCATAAGAGAGGCCAACGGCGTTTTCGCCGTCAGCGACAGTCTTGTAAACGTTGGAAGAACCAGTTGCAATCTTTCCGTTTACGAGGGTAAATACCTGCTTAACATAATCCCAAGCCTGATCAGACTCATAGCCGCCCATGTCAATAAGCATGTTGGTGAGCTGTGCAAATGCAGAAGAGGAGTTAGAAGGGTCTGCAGAGATGATTTTGTCTTTTAGGTCATCGCGGAGAAGATCTGCATATCCAGTGATGTTCATGCCCTTGGTAAGGTCCTTATTCAGAAGAAGAACAGAGCCATCAAGGCAGTAATAAGTGCAGAAACCATTGGTGTTGCGATACTGCTCAATTACGTTGTCGTTCTCGGTAGAAGTATATTTTTCAAAGAGATCTTCATTTGAAAGGTAAATATTGTAAGCACCGCCCCAGACGACGTCAGCAATTGGCTTTGAAGCCTCAGACTGGAGTTTCTTGAAGAGCTCACCAGTACCAGCCTGAATGAGGTCAACCTTAATACCAGTTGCCTCCTCAAATGCTGGAATTACAGTATTTACAAGAGTTTCGGAGTTTGGAGTATACATGGTCATGCTTCCGCCAACCTGCTTTGTACCCTCTCCCTCTTCTTTCTTGGTAGTTCCCGAATCACAGCCAGCAAGACCAAGCCCAGCTGCAGCTACACATGCACCAGAAACAAAGCCACGACGAGTCATTGAGGTTTTCATAGGAACTCCTTTTCAAAAACCGGATAATTATTTACTTTGCAAAGAATGCAAAGTCCAGTTTAAATACTACAGATAACATGAAACTTTTAATCAACGTTTATGTGAGCGGTAGCAAATATATTCCTAAGCGTTATATAATGAATAAACGTTCAAATTGTTCAACGTCTAGTTTTATAGCCATAAAGTATGTAATTTTTTGTATGTATTATTCTAGGAAGTGTGTGGTAAAACGATGGTAAAACGTGTGCCTACACCTTCGCGTGAAAGTACCTCAATAGAGCCGTCATGATTATCGACAATCCATTTAGCAATGGATAAGCCAAGTCCAGAACCCTCGTTGCTTTCAATACGAGCGTTGTCGGCTCTCCAGAATCTCTCAAAAATATGAGCGGCTGCTGTCTCGGACATGCCCATACCTTCATCTTCGATTGAAACTTGAACGGTTTTCTCGTCATACGCGACATTAAAAGAAATGGTGGTCTGAGCAGCAGAATATCGAGCAGCATTTTGCACGATGATACGGATAGACTGCTTAATCATTGCGGTATCAGCAAGCACCTGATAGCAATCGTCTGTTTGTGTACTCTGATTAAATTTCAGCACATACTGATGATCTGGATCAATCATCTCCGACTCTTCACAGACCTCAGAAGTTATCCGTGCAAGATTGAGCTTAGTCTTTGTGAGGGTATTTCTTCCTGCGTCTCCGCGTGCTAAGAAGAGGAGCTGCTCAACAAGGTCATGCATGTGTTCGCTCTCGGATTTGAGTGCAGCGATAGACTCATCTAGTACAGCCTCGTCCGTCTTACCCCAGCGATCCAGCATGTCAGTATAACCTCGGATAACAGCTATAGGCGTTCGAAGCTCGTGGCTGGCATCGTTGACAAAGCGCATCTGTTGCAATTTTGCTTCTTGCATACGTTGAAGCAATTTATTCAAGGCAATCTCAATACTTGCCAGGTCTTGGTCACCTGTTTGAATCTTTGGAGCGTTGATATTGGCTTCTTCAATTGCCTGTTCAAGACTCCTTATTTTCTCGCTTTTGACCAAGATGTCATTTGTTGTAGCTTCGGTAGAAAGAACATCACTATTTACCAGTTGGTCGGCTTTAAGTGCAAGTGTATTGAGGGGCTGAAGAGCTCTTCTGACACGGCGCATATCACCGAAGAATGACAACAGATCAATGATTTCCCAGATAAGAATTGCAATATACATGGGCCAGAAACGAGCTAAGTCTACGCCTAAATCAAATATTTTGGCGCCAAAAGTAGGGCCATGAACAATGTATTTTAGGCTTGAGAGTCCGTGTAAGAAAGTGAATCCAGTAAGAGAAATAGAGTGAGACTCAGTAGGGAAAAATCCTAGGTAAAAAGTACCTTGTGGAACATGCTGGTTATACGTATAAATAAAAATCAGAGCAATAGTTACCAGTAAAAAGAGATTAAAGCCGACGTAATTCATCATCTTACGCCACCAAAATCCCCAGGTAATTACTCCAGCTGTCGACGAATCAGAGGGAGTAAAGAAAGGCTTTTTATGCTCTTGTATGGTGGACTGGTTATGCTTCTCTGATGACATATCCGACTCCACGAACAGTAGTAATTAGCTTGATGTTATAGCGGTCGTCAATTTTTGCACGTAGATGGGCAATATGTACATCCACGTTATTAGTTTCTCCGGCAAACTCATAACCCAAGGCTTCAGAAGCAATACGCTCACGGCTCATAACAACACCAGCGTGTTCCATGAGCGTACGGAGGACTTCAAATTCCTTAGTAGTAAGTTCGATTGAATCGTTCTTGACACAGACTTCTCTACGATCAACATCAAGCGAGACATCTTTAATTGTAAAGGTGCTTGTAGCAGCTGTTTGAGGAATTGTCGGGGAGTTCAAACTGTCTGCCTCATGGTGCTTGAGTGCCACGCGAATACGGGCGAGTAGTTCCTCTATCGCAAAAGGTTTGGTGAGGTAGTCGTCTGCACCCGCATCCAGACCAGCCACTTTATCCATAACCGAATCACGAGCAGTGAGCATGATAGTTGGCGTGTTTTTCTCGCGACGAATCCTTCTAAGAACTTCTAGACCATTAAGCTGGGGGAGAAGTACATCAAGCAAGATAAGGTCGTAGTCATTTGACAGTGCTTTTTCAGCTCCGGTTCTTCCGTCAAGAGCTTTGTCTACTTCATAGCCCTCATGTTTAAGCTCGAGTTCTATAAAGCGTGCAATTTTTTCTTCATCTTCAACGATAAGAACCTTAATCATTTTCTCGCCTAAATATCGAAGTTTTCTATTTTAGGTTTGGAACCAATTTCATTTTATTTTTTGTCGATAACATCTTTTTTGATGGAACCCGCTGCATCTGCAGCCTTATCCATCGCCTCATTTACATCAACAACAATAGGATAAGCTCCCTGAATGTGATAACGCATCTCAAAGAACAAGCCAATGATAAGTAGCCAGAACGTAGCGCCCCAGAGGAACAGGCCAACAATTGGAATAATGACTGGCATGGCCATGAACTGCTCACCGCGACGAGTAACAATAAATTTTGTCTCTACGCTTTTATGGAACAGCTCTTTGCACTTCTCCCAGAGAGAAGACATGTTCTCTGAGAAATCAGACTTTTTGCTTGATTCCTGATAGGCAATTTGAGCGGCTTCCATTTCTGGAGAGACCTCTGACTGTGCATCAGTCTCGGTGGTATAGTTTGCAGACTGCTTAGAGGACTTACCCTGCCTCTCAAGCCAAATGATTGCATCAAGAACATTATCATCACAAGCGTCAAGTGCTGCCTTTGCATCCTCATAGCTCACGCCGCACTTCTCGCGAATTACTTCAACCTTTTCTAGCTTTTCCATGATCAGCTTCCTTTCGAGATGTTTAAGACGCCTCTCGTCTTCGTGATACATGGTCTCTTATAAAGATTAACCAATTATTGAGACTAGATTAAGCTTTCATAAGGATTTTAATGGGATTGTTTACACGTCTCAATTACAGGCAGCGCGCTTACCACTTACCGATTACTTATAAAACTAGCTTGTTTTAGCTATTCAGTAGTTTGAAACTATTAAATAGTTATATATAGCTAACTTATGGCAGTTGAAGCCTTGCTTTCTCTGTCAAAGCCAGCCTGAATAACAGATACTACATTGTGAGTTTGTGGCAGGAGGCGGTGTGAGTATGGCAAATCGTCAGAACCAAAGTGTTCAAGCTACTGAGCCCAACCAAAATACAAAACAGGATCCTCAGCAATCTGAAGTAAATCCTGTTGCAGTGTTGCTCGAGTGGTCAGACAGAAAAAGTATGTATGCACTGTCTGTCATTCTTGCCATTATTGGCGTTTTGGGAGGAATGGTTCCTTACGTTGCCGCAGGCAACATGGTGGTTGGTATCTTTAATGGAATTCAAGAATGGTCGTTTTACCTGCATTGGGGACTTATAGCGGGTCTTAGCTATTTAGTAAAAATAGTTTTTCACCATCTTTCAACTATCGTTTCTCATAAGGCAACATTTGCAACAATTGCAAACATGCGCACCCGAGTGGCAAAGAAGCTGACCACTATCCCCATGGGATATGTGCTTGATACTCCTTCAGGCTCTCTCAAACGCCTGTTAGTCGAGAAGATTGATAGTATTGAAACCACACTTGCCCATGCAGTTCCTGAATTAACTTCAAACCTTACAGCTGCATTTGCGGTTTTTGTGTACCTCATTGTTTTAGACTGGCGACTTGCTCTTGCTGCTTTGCTCACTATTATTGTGGGACTTGCTTGTTTATCAGGCATGATGAAAGACTATGAGTATTGGTATAAAAATACTATCGTAACTGGTAAAGAGATGAATAATGCCTCAGTTGAGTACGTGTCTGGAATTGAGGTAATTAAGGCTTTTGGGCAGTCCGCTAGCTCTTACGAGAAGTTCTCAAAAGCTGTTTACGCCTCTGCTCACGCTTTTATTGATTGGATGAGCCACTGCCAAATCTGGCAGGATGCCATGCTGTCAATTGCTCCTGCAACGTTAGTAACGGTATTGCCCCTTGGATGCTTGTTTGTGCTTCAGGAAACTCTTTCTCCTTCTACGTTTGTCATGTGTGCTGTGCTTTCCCTAGGAATTTTTCAGCCGCTCTTTGAAGCGATGAGCTTTATGGATTCCCTTGCACAGGTTGGCTCTGTAGTTAAAGAAATTTCTGAGGTATTGAACTACCCAGATCAGGTTAGGGCCGAGGTCCCTTGTACGCTTGAGGGCACTGAAATTAAACTGAGTGATGTTCGTTTCTCGTATGGAAGTAACGAGGTAATCCATGGGATTACTTTAGATATTGAGCCAGGACAAGTAACAGCACTTGTTGGTCCAAGTGGATCAGGTAAGTCTACTGTTGCACGGCTTATCGCAGGTTTCTGGGATCCAAATGAAGGGTCTGTTTCTATTGGGGGACAAGACATTCGCTCCTGCTCTCCATCTCAACTTGCAGATCTTGTAGCTTACGTTGATCAGGATAGTTACCTTTTTGATGAAACCATTATGGAAAACATCAGGATGGGCAAAAAAGATGCCACCGATGATGAGGTAATTGCTTGTGCAAAAGCTTCTGGATGCCACAACTTTATCCAATCGCTTCCTCATGGTTATCAAACGGTTGTAGGAGGCTCGGGAGGTCACCTTTCTGGTGGCGAGCGTCAGCGCGTAGCAATTGCTCGAGCTATGCTCAAAAATGCACCTATTATCATGCTCGACGAAGCAACGGCTTACGCGGATCCAGAATCAGAAGCAGAGGTTGAATCTGCAGTTGCAAAGCTGGTGGCTGGTAAAACGCTGGTGGTTATCGCGCACCGCCTTTCTACTGTACAAAATGCCGACAAAATTGTTGTTGTTAATGATGGATCCATTGAAGCTGAGGGTACGCACGAGCAGCTTATGGAGGCATGTCCGCTCTATGCAACCATGTATCGCGCTCATATCGGCGCACTTGATGAGGCTTAAGGAGGGGAGTAGCAATGTTATCTGTCCTAAAAATGTATTTTCAGTTTGGAAGTTCTTATCGCCAGAAACTCTATAAGGGCCTTTTCTTTACCATTCTTGGCTGCCTCTTTGAAGGCGTACAAATAACGGCGCTTTGGATTGTTTTTACTGCTCTTACTACGGATACACTCTCAACTCAGACGATATTTTCTGCGCTGGGAGTTATGCTTCTGAGCATTATAGGAGCGTTCATTTGCGCTCATTTTAAGAGTGAGAATTTCTGTGATGCTAATTTTAGTATGGCTGGTACCAAGCGCGCGGAAATTGGAGATACACTGCGCCGCCTTCCTATGGGTTATTTTAACGAGAATAGCCTGGGTGAAGTAACAGCTGTTATGACCAATCAGCTAGATGTAATGCAAAGTCTGGGTGGCCTACTTTATATGATGGTTGTTGGAGGATTAGCTTTAACTGCAATTATTGTTGTGTTCTTGTTTGTGTTTTGTTGGCAACTAGGCCTTATAACTGCAGCTACGTTTGTTCTTTTCTGCATTACTATGGAGCTGCTCCAGGTCTACGTGCGCAATGTATCAGATAAGTATGTAGCTGCTAATACCACCTTAATCAGTGCTGTTCTTGAATATGTCCGCGGAATCAGTGTAGTAAGGGCGTTTTCTCTTATTGATGATGCTGAAGGAAAATATGCCAAAGCAGTTGACGATTGTCGCGTTCAAGCGCTTAATCTTGAGCTCAAGGCGCTTCGTTTCTCAGTTTTGCAAATGGTCATCTCCAAGGCCACCAGCATTATCATGTGCCTGGTATCAGTTGGACTATGGCTATCTGGAATACTTGATACAGCTGCTTGTTTAACAGTAGTAGTTATGTCATTTATGTTGTTTAGTCGCCTGGAATCTGCTGGTCGTTTCTCAACTATTCTGCGTAATCTTGAAATTGCAATGGAACAAACAAATGCCATTCTCGCCACTCCCGCAATGGACGAGGGAGAAGGTTTGAAGAAAGCGGATTCTTACGACATTGAACTTTCTCATGTTTCCTTTGGCTACGATGACAGGCAAATTCTTGAAGATATCAGCCTCTCGATCCCTGCAGGCACCTCCTGTGCCATTGTGGGTCCTAGTGGATCAGGTAAGACAACGCTTGTCCGTCTAATTGAGCGTTTTTGGGATGTAAATGCAGGTCAAGTGACCCTTGGTGGACGCGATGTGCGCGACTATAAAGTTGACGCCCTGCTCCAAAATTTCTCCACCGTATTTCAGGGAGTATTCCTTTTTGATGACACTATTGAGAACAACATCAAGTTTGGTAATCCAAGTGCAACTCATGAGCAAGTAGTTGACGCAGCTAAGCGTGCCTGCTGTGAAGAGTTTATCCAGGCGTTACCTGACGGATATGAAACACGCTTAGGAGAAGGCGGCTCAATGCTTTCTGGTGGCGAGCGCCAACGTCTTTCTATTGCGCGCGCTATCTTAAAAGATGCGCCAATCGTGGTGCTTGATGAGGCTACAGCTAATGTTGATCCAGAAAACGAGCTTGAACTCCAGCGCGCAATCGCCGAGCTCACAAAGTCTAAGAGTGTCATCATGATTGCCCATCGCTTAAAAACAGTGCGCAATGCTAATCAGATACTTGTCCTGGATAAGGGTCGTATTGTTCAGCGGGGAACCCATGAATCTCTCATGAAAGAAGGCGGCATCTACGCTGATTTTGTTAACATGCGCGAGAAAACCGTTGGCTGGAAAATTGCGTAACTACTGGCAAGCCACTGAGAAATATCACACGTAAAAAATATGCACCCAAGCAGCGCTTGGGTGCATATAACGTTAAAGCTGAAATGCGGTTTACTGAACCTGGCAGATCATAGCAACGTTAGTTGAAGTAGTGTAGTCACCAAGACGTGGGCTGGTATGAGGATCGCCAGCAGTCAGAACAACAATGTCACCGGTCTCAACGACGCCAACTTCCTTTGCAATGTTCAAAGCGTTGTACATGGTGTTAGAAAGAGTGCCCTGCTCAGAGGTCTTGAATGCATAGACACCCCAATAGAAGCAGGTGCGACGAACCGCCTCATCGGATGGAGACATTGCATACAGAGGGCGCTTTGGACGGAAGTTAGAAACAAGGCGAGCGGTACGACCAGAGTGTGTTGGGCAGATGATGCACTTAGCGTCAACACGGATTGCCATATCAACTGCAGCAAAGCCAGTAGCGCCGTTGACGTTCTTAAGGCCCTCACGCTGGTGATAGACATCCTTGACTGGCAGGTACTTCTCTGTCTCCTTGCAGATGGAAGCCATAGTCTTTACTGCCTCAACAGGGTACTTACCAGCTGCAGACTCACCAGAAAGCATGACGCAGTCAGTGCCGTCGTAGATTGCGTTAGCAACGTCCGTAACCTCTGCACGGGTTGGGCGAGGGTTGCGAATCATAGAGTCAAGCATCTGAGTTGCGGTGATGACAGGCTTGTAAGCGTCGTTGCACTTCTTGATAACAGTCTTCTGAATGTGAGGAACCTCAGCTGCAGGAACCTCAACGCCAAGGTCACCACGGGCAACCATGATGCCGTTAGAAGCTGCAAGAATCTCGTCAAAGTTCTTTACGCCAAGAGCAGACTCAATCTTAGGGAAAATCTGTACGTTAGGAGTACCCATCTCGCGGCAGATGTTACGAATCTCCTCAACTGCAGCGCCATCACGAATGAAGGAAGCAGCAATTGCGTCAATACCAAGCTCGCAACCAAACATGATGTCTGCGCGGTCCTGCTCAGTGACGGAAGGAAGGCCAATGTTGACGTTAGGAACGTTTACGCCCTTCTTCTCGCCAAGCTCACCACCGTTGATGATCTTGCAGTGCATGTCAGTGCCCTCAACGTGATCAACCTCGAGGCCAATGAGACCGTCATCAATAAGGATGATGGAGCCCTTCTTGACCTCTTTTGGAAGGTTCTTGTAGTCAAGTGAGAAGCGCTGAGCGTTACCGATGACGTCATCATCAGTGGTGACAATAACGGAATCACCAGTAGTAAGGGTGACCTTCTTGCCATCCTCGAGAAGACCGGTGCGAACCTCAGGTCCCTTTGTATCAAGCATGATAGCAATAGGAATACCAAGCTCATCAGAGATAGAACGAACGCGACCAATCATAGTGCGGTGATACTCATGGCTACCGTGCGAGAAGTTAAAACGTGCAACGTTCATACCAGCAAGAATGAGCTCACGAAGGACCTCATCACTTTCTGTAGCAGGACCCATAGTACAAACAATCTTGGTCTTTTTGCGAGCCATATCTCTCCTTTTCATAGGAATTAAAATCACATTCGGTTATCAATAGTAACCGTTTTCAGAGCGTTTGTTTCTCTGGTACTTAGCAAACCACACTTTTATCAACATAGTCAGTACCCTCAGAAAAAGCAGTTGCGTTATCTAGCGTAACCTGAGCAATCTGAGCAAGTGCCTCATGAGTAAAGAATGCCTGATGACTTGTCATAACTACGTTAGGGAAGGAGCAAAGTGTAGAGGTAATTGAATCAAAGACCTCAGCACCACGGTCCTTATAAACGTTTGGATTTTCTTCTTCATAAACGTCAAGGCCACAAGCACCAATCTTGCCAGAAAGAATGCCGCGAATAAGAGCCTTGGTGTCAATAAGTCCTCCGCGACCAGTATTAACGAGAATGACGCCATCTTTCATCTTTCCGATGGTCTTATCGTTAATCATGTGATAGCTCTCATCATTCAAGAAAGCGTGGAGTGAAATAAAGTCCGAACGCTCCCAGAGCTCATCGTAGCTGACATACTCATCAACAACGTGCTCGTCATTGACAAGGCTCATATTTGGATAGAGGTCTGCGCCAAGGACGTGCATGCCAAAGCCTTTGCAGATACGGCAAAGTGCTGCGCCAATACGACCAGTTCCAACAATTCCAGCAGTTTTACCGTGAAGTGTATCGCCAACAAGGCCAACAAGCGAGAAGTTATTCTCGCGAATTCTGATGTAACCACGGTGAATACGACGGTTAGCAGCAAGTGCAAGACCCATTGCGTGCTCTGCGATTGCCTCAGGGGAGTAAGCAGGTACGCGTGTAACGGTAATGCCAAGGTCTTTAGCAGCGTTAACGTCAACAGCGTCAAAGCCAGCGCAGCGCATAAGCAGCAGCTTAACGTCAAAGCCGGCAAGAATCTCAAGGGTCAGAATTGAGGCATCTGCGTTAACAAAAGCGCAGACAGCGTCATAACCCTTGGCAAAGCCTGCGGTCATAGGCGTAAGGTTTGACTCGATGTAGTCGATTGAAATGTCTGGATACTTTGGAAGCTCAAGGTTGAAAGAATCCTTGTCGTAACTTTGAGCACCATAAAACAGGATTTTCATAACTGCCTCCTTGCCAAAACTAACGTTTGGCTTATGTTGTTATGTTCTGCGCTTATTGTACCCCTTGAATAACAATTATTCGCCGCATAACAGGAGTTTTAAGAAATATTTATAAGGTTTGAAAAAAGAAAGAATACGGTAAAATGATAGAGCATTGTAAGGTCCTATGATAGGACGTTGTAAGGTCCTGACACGGCAACCTTGGTGAGCCCTTGCCCCTCTCCTGGGGAATTATGATCGGGCATCAATCTGTCAGGTAGAAACCCAGGAGGAACTTTGAAAGAGTATCTTTCAAGTGCGTCTGATGTTATCAGTGCGCAAAAAACTGATGTTGAAGCTGGATTGTCTGATGTAGAAGCAGCTTCTCGTCTTGAGGCCCACGGTCTTAATAAGCTTAAAGAGGCACCAAAAGAATCAATCATTAAAAGGTTCTTTGCACAGATGGCTGACCCTATGGTCATCATGCTTCTTATTGCTGCTGCTATTTCCGCTGCTGAGGGCATTTATACCGGAGAAGGCGGAATTGCAGACGTTGTCATTATTCTGTTTGTTGTTGTCATCAATTCCGTTCTTGGTGTTGTCCAGGAGGGCAAAGCCGAAGAAGCTCTTGCCGCTCTGCAAGAGATGAGTGCAGCTCAGAGCAAGGTTATCAGAGACGGTCGTCTTGAGACGGTTGCCTCAACCGAGCTAGTCGTGGGAGATATTATCCTTCTTGAGGCAGGTGACTCTGTCCCAGCTGACTGCCGCATTCTCGAAAGCGCTTCCATGAAGGTAGAGGAATCTGCGCTCACAGGTGAATCAGTTCCTGTCGAGAAACACGCAGAGACCCTCAGTCTTGCTGAAGACACCGATGACATTCCTTTGGGTGACCGAAAGAATATGTGCTACTCCGGATCTATTGTGGTCTATGGACGCGGTCGTGCGGTTGTTGTTGCTACCGGTATGGACACCGAGATGGGTAAGATTGCAGATGCAATTTCCCAGGCAGAGGATGGACAGACTCCACTTCAGATTGCCCTTGATAAGCTTTCACATACACTTACCATTCTTGTTGTTGTCATCTCACTGCTTGTTTTTGCTACAGGCTTTATTAAGCACGGTGTCGAGATGCTTGGCAACTTTGACCTTGTCCTAAGTACGTTTATGGTTGCAGTTTCTCTTGCAGTAGCTGCAATTCCAGAGGGTCTTGTTGCTGTTGTTACCATCGTTCTTTCTATGGGCGTTACTAGAATGAGCGAGCGCCACGCTATTGTCCGCCGTCTTACTGCAGTTGAGACCCTTGGTTGTACTCAGGTTATCTGCTCTGATAAGACCGGTACTCTGACCCAAAACAAGATGACTGTTGTTCGTCATGAGACAGAAAATCTTGATGCACATGTACGTACCATGGCGCTGTGCTCAGACGCTACCTGGGACGATGCGGAGCAGGTGGCAAAGGGCGAGCCAACCGAGGCTGCTCTTGTTGCAGACGCTGCAAAACTTGGATACACCACAAGTGATTTAGCTTCTTCTCGCCCTCGTATTGGTGAGGCACCCTTTGATTCTTCTCGTAAGATGATGTCTGTTGTGGTGCGCACTCGCTCTGGCAAAGTTGTACAGCACACCAAAGGTGCACCTGATGAGGTGCTTGCTCGCTGCACCAAGATTATGACAAGCGATGGCATTATTGACCTCACCGATGAGGCTCGCTCTGAGATTTTGGCTCAGAACAAGTCTATGGCTGACCAAGCACTTCGCGTTATGGCATCTGCTCGTCGTGACTGGGGAACAGAAGCTCCAGAGAGCTATGATCCAGCTAACCTTGAGCACGACATGGTCTTTGTGGGACTTTCCGGCATGATTGACCCAGTTCGTCCTGAGGTTAAGGGTGCTGTTGCAGAGGCGCATAGCGCTGGTATGCGTACCGTTATGATTACAGGTGACCATATAGACACAGCTGTTGCTATTGCAATTGAACTGGGCATTATTACTGATCGTTCTCAGGCAATCACCGGCGCACAGCTTGATAAGATCTCTGATGAAGAGTTTGAGCAGCGCATTGAGACAATTGGTGTTTATGCACGCGTTCAGCCCGAGCACAAGGTTCGCATTGTTGATACCTGGCGCAAAAAGGGCATGGTTACGGCCATGACGGGCGACGGTGTTAATGACGCGCCTTCCATTAAGCGCGCTGATATTGGTATTGGTATGGGCATTACTGGTACCGACGTTACCAAGGGCGTTGCAGATATGGTTTTGGCTGACGATAACTTTGCCACCATCATTAGCGCGTGCGAAGAGGGAAGACGCATCTACGACAACATTCGTAAGTGCATCCAGTTCCTCTTGAGCTCCAACCTTGCAGAGGTTATTTCCGTCTTTATTGCATCCCTGGTTGGCTTTACCATTCTTCAGCCTACCCACCTTCTGTGGATTAACCTGATCACCGACTCTCTGCCAGCTCTTGCTATGGCTACCGAGAAGGCTGAACCAGGCATTATGAAGCGCAAGCCACGTAATCCTAAGGACGGAATCTTTGCGGGTGGCGTTGGCTTTGACTGCCTTGTTCAGGGCTCTATCATTGCTCTTCTCACTCTTGCCAGCTATTTTATTGGTCACTACTTTGAGTATGGAACCTTTGATATCTCACAGGTTATTACTAACCCAGAGGCTGGCGTTGAGGGTATGACCATGGCGTTCTTGACGCTTTCTATGGTTGAGATGTTCCACTCCTTCAACATGCGTTCTCTGCGTGGTTCCATCTTCAAGCTAACCAGCCAAAACATTTGGCTGTGGGGTTCCTTTGTTATGTCTTTGATTCTTACCTTTGTGGTAATTGAGACACCACTTTCTCAGGCATTTGGCTTTGCTGAGATTGGTTTTGAAGAGTACGCTATGGCAATGCTTTTAGCTGCATCTATTATTCCTCTGATGGAGCTGTACAAGGCTGTTATGCGTTCTGTACAGAAGAACAAAGCATAAGGTAGGGAGCACTCTTGTCCGCTAAGCGTACAAAAAGTTCCAAGAAACTAGGAGCCGGCAGGACTCAAGGGTCTCTGCCGGCCCTTTCTTCATTGCTGGACGTTCCGGCGTTTGAGCAGCTCACTCCATCGTCGGATCAGATGCAAGCTTATACAGACGTCGTATCTGAGCTTGAAGCCCAAGGGGTTTCTCGCCAGACGATGACTATGGCCTGTGTGGTCCGCTTGGATAGGGGATTTCCTGCGGTTGTTTCGGAGCAGGGGGTGTTTCGCGCTGAGTTTGCCGCACGCGTGACTAAGGGCCAGAACTCTACGGTGGCCGTGGGAGACTGGGTATGCGCGCGCATTCCGGACTCGCACGATATGGGCATCATCGAGGCGATTCTGCCGCGAGAGACCGATATTGCTCGCTGGAAAGGCGGTGCCCGTGGTCAAAAGCAGACTCTGGCCGCAAACGTTGACCTGGTTCTTGTGGTACAGGCCTTGGACGGCGAGGCTGTCTCGGTAGATCGTATTGTGCGCTCAGCAGTTATTTCTAAAGACTGTGGCGCCGCCTGTGCCGTGGTGCTTACTAAGTCAGATGTAGCGGGTCCGGAGCTTTTGGCACAAGAAATTTCTTCTATTACCGCAGCTCTTGGCTCTACAGTAAAAATTGTCGCAACAGCTTCAAAGCTTGAGGGCGAGAAAACCGATGCACTTGCAGATCTTGCTCAGACTGCCCAAAAGTTTGGGGCTGCGTGGGGAATTGATGCTGTTCGTAGCCTTGTTCCTTACGGCTCCGTGGCCATTGTGCTTGGCGAATCAGGGGCTGGTAAATCAACGCTTCTGAATGCGCTTTTGGGACATGAGGCACTTGAAACGGGAGAAGTCCGCGAATCTGATAAGGCTGGCCGTCATACAACAGTTGCTCGTCGCATGGTAGCGCTTCCTGACGCTGGCGTTATTGTGGACGAACCTGGACTTAGAAGTTTACCTATTGTGGGTCATGAGAGGGGATTGCAGAAGATATTCCCGCATATCTCTGAAGCTGCTCAGACGTGTAAGTTTAGGGATTGCACCCATACGCATGAGCCTGGATGTAGTGTTCAGGATGCTCTGCACGAGGGCAAGATTACAGAGCCGCAGTTAAAAGCATATTTGTCTTTGGCAAAAGAAATGCGAGAAAGTCAGCAATCGCTCGACCCTGATGTTGTGCTTTAAGCTTTAACGGCGTAAATCCTCAAAACACCCTGGCTTGTCTAGGGTGTTTTTCGCTAAACTAGCAGGAAATATGCTATATTGAGACCAACGGGGTTGGTCCTGCCTAGCTAATTAGGGGGGGTCAATCCTCGTTTTATATGTCAGGGAGACCACTTAGAAAATCATTTAGTAAAACTGTCAAAAATGTAGCGGCTATGACGTTCTAAAAATTTTTATATATCAAGTTAGATAAAAATTTAAATTACCTATTTTTTATGTCACCGCAGCAGCCAGCGAACTTATTACTTTGCGTCAGATTCTCGTCAGCTACCTGACATATTTGTGCAGGTAAATCTTTTGTTTTTGCTCTTTCTTTCTCAACTCGAGCGCACAATCGATATATCGCAAATGGAGGGAGGACAAACAGTGACTAAGAAAACAAGAATTTTAATTTCTGTGTTAAGCGCACTTTTGGCCAGTTTTTGTTTCTTTGCATACGTGCAAAGTGTTCGCGCTGAAGCGGAGAAGTCACGAGCAGAGGCAATACAAAAATACGGCGGTGAGCTTACTTCAATTTTGGTGGCCACTAAACAAATAGAACCCGGAGAAACCCTTTCATCTTCTAACACTCAGTTAAAAAGCTGGATTTCTGATCTGATTCCGGAGGGTGCAATTACTAATCCGGAAAGTGTGATGGGTCGAACGGTTTCATCTGTTATTGGAGTTGGCATGCCTGTTGTTTCTCTTCACTTACGATCTGTTGCCTCTCAGATATCTATTCCAGAAAATCTTGTTGGTCTTACTATTTCCCATGGCGAGAAGTACGGACTTGCTGAGAGGCTCAGCGCTGGTACAAAGCTTGCAGCGTATGAGGTCACCGATTCTCTCATTACCTGCATTGCTTCGGACATTGCGGTCTTGTCAGATGACACCGAAGGCACTCTTTACACTTCTTCTTCCGTAACGCTTGGATTGACTCCTGAACAGGTTCCTGCTGTGCTTTCTGCATACGCTCGAGGAACACTTCGATTTACTCTTCCTGGGTCAAAGATTAACGCTCAGGATTTAGTAAATAGCAACTCCTTCGTTGAGCAAGAAGACTCAAAGGATCTTTCTGACAAGTCAGATCAAGCAAGCTCATCGCCTGCAAGTGAAGGCGTGCAGCCAGAGAACAGTGCTGCTTCAACAGCCGACCAAAACAGCGACAGTGCATCACAAGCAGATTCGTCTACTAACCCAGGAGGTGAAGCGTGATGTTAGAAAAGTGGATCTCATATGTAGGTCTTGATGCACGCGTTGAGATTGGCGCCATTCTTACTTACTTGGGAATTAGCAATAGGTGTGAATTTGCCGATTCAGCAGCATCTCTTAGATCAATTGTCGCCTGTTCAACTCCTCAAGATTATTCGGTCTTAATTGGTAACACAGGCTCCGATGTTTCAGATATAAATCTAGCGGCTGCAATTGTTAAAGACGGAAATGCTCGCTGTGTGGTGTTGGTAAGGTCTGGGGCTTCTGGATCACTTCGTTCTAGAGCAGCTAAAGCAGGAGTTGACTTAGTTATTGACCCTATGGAATTAGGGGATCTGGTAAAGGTTGGAAGAGGATATCAATCGTATGGGGCTGACAGGCTTTCTCAGCCTTTACCAGAAGCTTCAGATTATGTTGCCAGTATCCAAGAGTTAAATACCTATCTACAATCCCTCATTCCTCTTGATAAGACTTTAAAAGCTCCAATCCTTACGTTCACTTCAGGAAGAGGAGGAGTGGGAAAGACCACGCTTGTTTCTTCAATGGCACTGCTTGCTTCTTCTTGGGGTTTAAAAGTTGCATTAATTGATCTTGACCTGTCTTATGGAAATGCGTTTGAAAAGCTTGGAATTAGGCAGCCAAAAGACTTCTCTGACCTTATCGCTGATGTTCCTTCAGAAAAGGAGAACCTTCTAGAAAAGGCAACTTGTATCAATAAAAATTTGTATCTTTATGGCCCTTGTGTAAAACCTGAAATGGCAGAGTTGTTATTTCCTTGTGTAAGTAATTTTCTTCAAGCTGTTTCTGGTTTGGTTGATTTGGTACTTGTGGATACTACTACCGCTTCAACAGATTGCTACGCTCAAGCGGCCCAATGTGCAGATAGGCTGGTAATTGTCTCCGAGAACCCTCTTACGTGCATTAATTCTTTAGCAAAAGTAAGTGGACTTGCAGTGCGTCTTGGAGTGGCAAGAACTCGCATTATCCGACTTGAAAACAAAGCAAATCCAAAGGTTAAACAGGACTTTTCTGTTGGAAAGGCAGAAATTGGTCTTGAAGCAGCAAAGATGTTTAGGATTTTTGAAGGCGGACCAGGGTTTCAGGAGCTTATTCAGCAAGGAAAGCTTTCTGTGTTGTTACAAGAGGAAACTTCATTTGCGCAGTCGGTTTCTTTTGTACTTGCACATTTCCTTAACGAGCTGGGCATTCTTCCACAGCTGCGAGAGGCTCAGATTGCCCTGCAAGTAGCTCCTGAGAAAAAGACATTTAGCTTATTCAATAGGAGGAAGGAGGTGGGTTAATGCTTGTCTTTGAACGCGTTGCTAAGCAAATTGAGGCTCAAGATGAGAATGACTCACTACTCCAAAAAGAAGTATTTCAGAAGGCTAGAAAGAAGTTAAAAGAAAAACTTGTTTCTCGATTAGGACTTTCTACGGTTTCTTCTCTTATAACAGGCAGTGATATCGATCGCGTAAGAGACGAACTAAGAGTTACCTGTGAAGCAATTGTTAATGAAGAGAAGGACGAGCTCTTTAGCTCAGTTGACTATGAGGAAACAATCGAACAGGTAATCAATGAAGTATGTGGTCTTGGTCCAATTCAGCCACTACTGAATGATAAAGATGTTACGGAAATCATGATTAATGGCTGCAACAATTTGTTTTACGAGAAAAACGGCGAGCTATTTGAATCAAAAACAGTCTTTGACTCTGAAGAGCAGATTTTGATTGTTATGGATCGTATCTTATCTCCATTAGGAAGAAGGCTGGATAGGGTAAGTCCTATTGTTGACGCACGACTTGAGAATGGAGACCGTGTCAATGCAGTTGCAAGCCCTGTTGCAGTGAACGGCACTTCAGTAACTATCCGAAGATTCACTGGAAAAATTACTTCTTTGGACCGGTTAGTGGAAATGAAATCGCTGCCTCAATGGCTTGCAAGATTTTTGTCTTGGGCTGTGAAGTGCAGACAGGGAATCGCGGTTGTTGGAGGAACAGGATCCGGTAAGACTACGCTTTTAAATGCACTTTCATGTGAAATTTCAAAGTCAGAAAGAATTGTCACTATTGAGGATTCAGCGGAGCTTAAGTTTGATTCACATCCAAATGTTGTCAGGCTAGAGGCTCGGCCCGCCTCAATAGAAGGAACAGGAGAAATAACCATTAGATCATTGGTGAGAAACGCGCTCCGAATGAGGCCAGATCGCATTGTAGTAGGAGAGGTAAGAGGTGAAGAGTGCATTGATATGCTGCAGGCTATGAATACAGGTCACGACGGTTCTTTAACTACATTGCATGCCGGAACCGCTCAAGAGGCAATATTGCGCCTAGTGTTGATGGCTCGTTTTGGAATGGACTTACCTGCAGAAATCATAGAAAAGCAGATTGCCACTGCACTTGATCTGATAGTTATGTCTCAAAGATTTCCTGATGGAAAACGATATGTGACCAGCGTTTCAGAAATCTCCTTGTCTTCGTCAGGATCAATTGAAGTGCAAGAGGTGGTGTCGTTTGACGCGCAGAAAAGAAGTTGGCTTTTTGTAAAAGTTCCTTCTTTTATCAATCGTGCAATACAAGAAGGAATACTCAATAAAAAGGAGGTTACTTCATGGATGTCTTTACTTCCTCAATCACAGGAGGTGTTTTTGGAGTAATTATTTATTCTCTTGTATGCAACGGTGAGGAAAAAACTGTTTCTCAAATAAATGCACGAGTAACAGGTTATGTAGTTCAGTTTTTTCAATTTGCACGCAATAGCACTTTTGTCCAGCGCTTGCTCAAATGGGAACCTTTTTCTTATACATCAATGCAGCTACGTAATCGTTTTCTTTACAAATATGGGATTACCTTAGTCACTGATGCTTTCGTACTGTTTTTTATTAGTGGCATAGCTGGATCCATCTTGCTTGGTGTTCTATTTGAGTCTGCAATAGGTACGCTTTGCGGTGTTTTCTCGTTATTTCTCGTTCCTTATTTTCTATATGAACATGCCAAGCATCAATCTGCTTTAGAAATCGCCCATATGATGCCTTCGATTTTTAGAACAATCGCCGTTGCTCTTGGATCAGGTCTCACACTCTCTCAATCTATTGAATATGTCAGTAAACATACAGAAGGTGTCGTATCGGAAAATTTTTGTATTGCAGACATGCAAATCAAGTGTGGTTTTCCTATTGAAGAAGCTATTGAAGACTTGGCAGAAAGACTGGATGCTCCAGGTGTTAATTTGCTGGCTAGTGCCTTAGTAATTTCACATAGAACAGGGTCTCCGCTTAAGAGTCTTTTACAGAAAACTGCCGAGTTAGTTGAATTACAAGAGAAGAATCAAAGGCTCATAGCAACAAAGACTGCTCAAGTTAGATTATCTGCTCGAATTGTATGTCTTCTCCCAGTTGTTTTATTGATTGTCTTGTCGCTTCTATCGCCGGACTTTCAAAAGGGTTTATTTACGCCATCGGGCGTTATATGCACATCAATTGCAATGGTCATGGATTGCGTTGCTCTTTTGATTATTCGAAGCATTATGAAAGGAGTAATGAAGTGATGGATTTACTATGCTCCGTATTATTTGCAACATGCATAGGTATTCTCGCCCTAGTTGTTCCCGTCAATTTGAATCATTTTGATGTCCATAGCTATTATCAGCAAATTATAAGAGGCATAAAAAGTCACAAGAGAATGAGCCTCCGGGCAAAGTCTGAGTTTACAAGAAAATCATGCCTACGTGAGATGCCAGAAATGATTGACATTTTGATTCTTGGGCTGTCATCAGGGCTATCTTTTGATTCAGCGCTTGATCTGTATTGTTTGCGAGAATCTGGAGAATTATCGAGAGAGCTTTCAAATGCTCATATGACTTGGAAGCTTGGTGCTACTACTCGCGAAGAAGCACTCAATCAGATGGCGGCAAAAGTAGGAGTTCCATCGCTTAAAAGCTTTGCGACTGTTGTGAATGAAGCGCTTACTTTTGGAACTCCTCTTGCAGAAATATTAGATAGACAAGCTTCAGTTCTTCGCGATGAGCAGCGTTCGCTGTTAGAAACGGAAATTGAAAAGATCCCAATTAAAATGCTCATCCCTCTAGGAACGCTGATTGTTCCAGCAATGTTACTTGCAATTTTAGGTCCCTTGCTTGGGCCTGCATTTTCTTCTTAGGAGAAAGGAAAGACGATGATGTATTTATATCAATTTTTTAGGTATCTTCGAGACTTAAAAGAGGATGAATCCGGACAGGGAACTACAGAGTATGCAATTTTAGTTGGCGTACTTGTAGTTATTGCGATTGTCGCAATCATTGCTTTTAAAGGTAAAATTTCTGAGCTTTGGGAAGCAATTACATCGGGAATTAATTCTCTATGAGCAGAAAGAGCACTGCTGCTTATTCTGTGTTCATTATTGTCACTGTATGTTTACTATTTGCTGCACTTCTCGTATTACCAAGAAAACAGGACCATTCATCAAATACGAGCTCAGACTATGTGCAGACTCATGAAAATAGAGACGACAAAAAAGCCAATGAACAGCCAATCTCATATGCAGCAGCAGAAGATTTGTTTAAACAGAATTCCGTGCAAAGAGATAGTAAAGAAACTATTCAAAACGAAGCCCAGAGTATTTTAGAGGGCTATCAGCAAAGAGCTGATTGTGTGCTTGTTTATTCCGGATATTTAGACATAGCCGGCAATGTATGGGGCTGTTTAGTTAATGGTGGAAATTGGTCAGAACTTGTGACTGTTTCTGATCAAGGAGAGATAAGGAGGGTCTCAACATGTCACATATCCACTCAAGATGCGAAGAATCTATTAGAGCAATCAAACTAGGTGTTAAGAATACACAAGGACAAGCAACGCTTGAATATGCTCTAGTTTTATTTTCGTGCTTAATTGTCATTACGTCTCTTGGTGTGATATATCACTTTGTGCAAAATGGAGCAGTTGTTCAACTGGCTACTCAAGCTGCTTCACATACTATGCATGACTCTCTTTTAGATTTAGCCAAAGATGTTCTCTCGTTTTAAACAGAATGCTGGTCAAGCGTCAGTAGAAGCTGCGCTGTTATTTCCCGTTATTCTGATGATTATTGCATTGCTTGTAGAACCTGTTTGCATTCTCTATACAAAGACAGTTATGGATGGAGCCTGTGCAGAAGGATTAAGAGTAGCAACAACGTCTTCTGACACTGAGTTAATAGAGTCCTATATCAAACGCAGACTTAAGGCTATACCAGAGATACCTCTATTTCATAAGGGTGGAGATGAGGACTGGAATATCTCTATTGATAAAAAAGAAAACGATGTCTTGATTGAAATTACGGGTCATGTGGCAGCGATGCCGCCAATAGGCTGGTGTTTATTCCTTGCAGGTCAGACGGATAACCAAGGGATTGTCTTGCATTCAAGTTTATCTGCTAGTACGTATCCAGATTGGATTGAGGGTTCTTATGCGGATTGGATTGCCTTTTGGAAAGGATAAACATAAGAGAATAAAGCTTGGACTTTCCATGTTTATAGACGATAAAGGCGGTATTACGTCAATCGCTTTTGCAAGTGCGCTTTTAGTATGTCTAGCGCTTGTATTCGCACTGGTATCGGTCGCTTGGGTTTCATCGAGAGCATACAAAACTCAGTCAATAGCAGATGCGGCTTCTATGGCAGGAGAAAATGTCGTAGCTAAATACACAACTATTGCGCAGGTAATTGATGCAAGCATTTTGAGTCTTGGGTTATCAGGATTGTTATGTGTTGGAGCCGGATTGGTTGCTTCATGTGTTCCAGGTTTAGCTTCAGCGGGTTCTAAATTGTGTGATGTAGGTTTTAAGACACTTGAAGCGCGTAAAAAATTTGCTACTTCAGCTTGTGAAGGCTTAGAGGAAACTGAAAAAATGCTTCCAGTTTTTGCAGCAATGGCGGCGAGCTCTTGTATACAAAAGAACTCTACTGATGCGGGTAACTTCGTGGGATCAGCTCTTTTATTTCCCGCTCAGTCACAATCTGATTTTGGACATTTAAATAGCGACGTTTCGTCAGATGAATTAAAAGAACAGAGCGAGCTATTACAGCAGATAGCAAAAGAAATTGAAGAGTTACAGAGTAGGGCAGAGTCATCTAAACGGAGGGCGTGGGAGGCAGACTGTGGTGGAGGTCCGTATTCTATGCGTGAGAGAGCGGAGCATCTTGCTGGTCTTTCTGGGGATACAAATCCATCTATCCCGTCGCCAACTTCTTGGACGTTCGGTATCGCTTTAAAGCGAGCTAGAGCATATTACAGAGCTCGATATGATCAAGAAATTGTCAATGGAAGCACTGCAGAAGAATTACGTGATTCTGCTATACGAAAAGCGTTTTACAACTTTGCGTTTACGGAACTTTCTAAAGGATTTTATAAAGAAACAGCTGATGGTGAGGTTGAAATGAATTTGCCTCGATTACCACATAATTTAGAAGAGACAAAGAAAACAGACCTGTATCTAAAGCCTATTTGGCCTTGCACCTATGAAAATGGCGAGAAAACCATTCATGCTCATAGGTCTTGTCCAGGAGCAACAGGAGAAAACGCGGGATTTGCATCGCTACAAGATTTAGATTCTGGAGCGGTTCATGAGTGTCAACATTGTCATTTTACGAGCAGCGATGTGGGAAGAGTGGCTTCTGCTTCGACAAATATTGATAACGGGTTTGAGTATTACTGGAAAATCGTAGTCGAAGAGTCTGAAGTTTATGAATCATCACGTCAGCAAATAAAAGATTTGCGAAAAAAGTTGTCTGAAGCTGCAGATAAATCAACTGGAATATTTCAAAAAGCACTTGATGCCCTAAAGGTTGCTAGGCCCAGATTATGTCCTCCAGGAGCTTGGGGATGTATTTCATTTGTGAGAAGAGGAGGTTCATCTCCAGAATTTCAAGGAAGTTTAGGAACACTTGAGCAGTCAGTTTTTCTCCCAGAAGGATATGCAATATCCGGAGCAACGCTTGCTCCAGACAGCTCTTCTACAAACAACGTTCTTTCAAGCTTTTTTGATCAGGTTGAAAGGAGGGGAGGGTTTATTGGACAGACCATAGATAAGGTAATGAGCTTGTGGGGATCTCTTTTAATCTCATATGGGGATGGTGTAACTTCTTGGTCTTCTAAGCTGTCGGAATTTCTTGATAACGTTGACGGAATAACAGGTGGAAGTGTCGGCTCCAAATTACAGAGTGCTTTGAAACAAATAGTTATTGACGCTGGATTAGAGCCAAGTGATTTAAGACAAATGAAGCCTGTTCTTGTTAATACAGAAAGTGTTTTGAAACAAGCTGGCTTTGAGAAAGAATCAACGATTCGTGAACTAGTTCAGAAAATACCTAATACATCAGATCCAATTGCTTTAGCTCGTTCACTTGGTGCGTTTTCTCTCCAGTATTTGCCTGACAAAATCACAATTGCAAAGCTGACCATTCCTGTCATTGATATTGAGATTCCTTTAGAAATTGATGTTAAGAAAGTTTTTGGTGGCATATGAGAAAAATGAAATTTCTTTGTTGCCAAAAAGGGCAAATGTTTGTTGAGACTGCATTGGTACTTCCGGTTGTATTAGTGGTTGCTCTAATTGCAATCAATTTATTTAAGTTTGCAGATATGTGCTCAAAGTTTGATCGTGTTGCGGCAGATCAAATCATTGCTCATGGAATTTCTTCCAGTCATTCCACGGATGGAGGAACGCTAGAAAACTTAACTCAGAAAATAAAAACTGCTCTTAAATGTGATGACAATTGCGACATTGTCGTCTCCATGGAGGGAGAAAAGGAGGGGATTGGGAATATGGTCTCTGTTTTTCCTAAATATCAAGCAACTCTAAAGTACAGACCTTGGCCACATACTGTGCGTCTCCCCTTAGTGTCATTAGAGTCTCCTCTGTACCTCACCCATACAACTTCAATTGTTGTTAGTCCCTATAAGTCGGGAGTTGTGATTTGAAAATGAATGTACAGGTTTCGATAGAAGAAGTCCCTAATTCAGAGCAAATTTTTGAATTGTTACAAGGAGGCTTCGAAAAGTTCGTCGGTCTTTTGGGTACCGAGATAACAGCTCCTCCAGTCTTACTTCTAAGGTGCTCTTCAGTTCATACTTTTGGAATGACGTATCCGATTGATATCGCATTTGCAGACGATCACGGAGAAATTTTAAAAATTCGGAGACGAGTACATCCTAAACAAATTCATAGCTGCGCGGGTGCTTATTGCACATTTGAAAGACCATCAGTTGATGATTTCCCATGGTTTGAGGTTGGTCAGAAAGTGCTCATTCAAGAAATAAGTACTGAAGAAAGCAACGTTGAAAGAAGGAGTCGCTATGGCTATAGAAAACTACTCCGTAAAAATTTGCCCCAGATGCGGAGAAAAGCTGTTTCAGGACATGAGAATTTGTTACGGGTGCCTTCTAGACTTCAGCGGTCCAAGCTCACTTGTATGCAATCTCGAAGTATCAAGAAATAAAAGAATTGCCAACCTTCCCTTTATAGAAACTGATGAGTATTTGCTTTCTGAGGAAGTAGGAGAGGAGTGGGATAAAGGCCTGCCACCTGCTTTGTTTGAACTGGATAACTCATATTCACCAGCAGATTAAACAGTACGTGGTATCCTTTAAGAAGAGTTGCGAAAGTAACATAAAGGAGTTTCCATGTATAAAGTCTCGCTTCGCTCTTCTAAAAAGAGCCAGTTTGTAAAGATTGCGCTTTGCATAATGCTTTTGGCTGTTGCGTTTTTAATTACGCCTGCAAGAGCATTTGCGCGCGACCTTTCAATAGATACGGTAAATATTGATGCGACGGTTCAAAAAGACGGAACGTTGCATGTCGTAGAAACTCGTACGTTTTATTTCAATGGTAGTTTTCATGGTGTCTATTGGAATCTTCCAGTTGGAAAGAATAAATACAATGGACAGAACGTTGAAGTAAACATTACTTCAGTTAAGGTTCAGGATAGGCAAGGAACTCGTCAGATTTATAGTAAAGACTCTAGTGGAAATAATTCCAGCTCAGATGAGTATTATGTTCCAACTCAATCAAACAACATGTTGAACTTAAAGATTTATTCAGCGCATGATGATGAGTCAG
This sequence comes from uncultured Atopobium sp., assembly GCA_937905925.1. GTDB lineage: Bacteria > Actinomycetota > Coriobacteriia > Coriobacteriales > Atopobiaceae > Lancefieldella. Next base: position 1,462 of record CALCXO010000016.1, on the reverse strand, counting down.
CACATATCACTATCGAGTATGACATTACTAATGTTGTAACAAACTGGTCGGATACCGCGGAGTTGTACTGGAAGTTTGTATCTGATGGCTGGGATTCTGAGTCTCGAAATGTCACTGCTACTATTCATCTTCCTGTCCCATCAGGACAGTCTATAGTTGCCGGAGATACTGTTCGCGCCTGGGGACATGGTCCACTAGATGCAAATGTTGAAATTACCAACAATGCAGTTGTCTACAAAGTTCCTGGTGTAGGAACTGATGAATTTGCGGAAGCTCGTATTACATTCCCAAGCGATTGGGTTTCTGGGCTAGCTCCTATTCAGCAGAATAAACTGAGCAGCATCTTGTCTGAGGAACAAGCGTGGGCGGATGAAGCAAATCACAAGCGTGATGTTGCAAAAACTCAGGTAGCTCTTATTCTTTATGCGCCATTAGTACTTGCAGCTATCACCGTTGTAGCAGCAATCTTGCTGCGTATTCAATACAAAAAGGTAATGGCTCCTCAGTTTAATGACCTTTACTACAGAGATGTTCCATCTAATGATCACCCGGCAGTTCTTTCTATGCTTTACAACGGTGAGCTGATTAAGGGAGACGCTCTGACAGCAACCCTTATGCACCTTTCGGATTCAAAGTACATTAGCTTGAATAAGACGGTTAGTACAAACTTCCTTGGTATGGAGAAGTCTGATTACTGTCTTACAAAGGTTCAAGACCTTTCAGAAAGCCAGCAGCCTTTCTACCCTGGCAGTTCACTGTCAAATAAGATTGATATCATGGCAATGAGGTTAATCTTTGATAAGGCCGGAGAATCTGGAGCGGTAAACACCACTGTTACTATGAAGCAAATTGGCAAATATGCTTCATCACATCCAGAAGATTTTAATAAGGCATATGAGTCTTGGGAGAGCCCCATCAAGCTTAGCTATGCTGCTAAGTATGGAACAAATAAGATTCCATTCCACGGTAAGGGAATTCTTGGTGCTCTGATTGCTGTTGATGTTCTTGTTGCAGCTGCTGCATTCTTCATGGGTGTTATGGCTGATGTTTCATTTGCCAATCTACTACTACATCTGTTCATTCTTGTCATTGCCGGTCTTGTTGCACTTGTAAACATTGGCTCGTTTGATTTGATGAACAGAGAGGGTGTTGAGACGCTTGCTAAGACTCGTGCGCTAAGAAAGTGGCTTACTGAGTTCACCAATCTACATGAAGCAATCCCTACTGACGTCATTCTTTGGAATAGGCTTCTGGTTATGGCAGTTGCGCTTGGTGTTGCGGATAAGGTTATCGAGCAGCTGAAAGTTGCAATGCCAGAGATGCTCAAAGATCCTCAGTTTATGCCTGTTTATAGCTGGTATTACTATGGAAATGGCATGCGAACCAATGCAATTGAGAGCGTAACCAAGAGTGTTACAGCTGCTCATTCTGTCTCCACGGCAGCGCTCGCTTCTTCTAATTC
>CALCXO010000015.1:0-4370 GCA_937905925.1 uncultured Atopobium sp. | reverse complement strand
CCAAACATCTCGACAAACCGGGATTTGACGAGGGAGTTGAGGTGTGTAAGCAACGCCTTCGCTTTCTCAATTTGGCTTTCAATGCGCTCAAGCGCTTGAACTTGCATAACGCTCTCTTCAAGCGAGGGAAGCCTGAATTCAATTCCTTGAATCTTACTCAGTTTGATTGATGGGAACGACGGGTTTTCTATTAATCTATTCGGACGGTTAAAACGGAAGTAATGCTTCAGGTAGGAAGCATAGTTTCCATTTGGGATTACGCATGCGAGGTGTGATACCACGTAGCAGGGCTTAGGAAGAACATATACGTTTCCTGTCATGCATGACATTCCACTTTTTGCAAAGACAACCGTCCCTGCAGGGAATAGAGTTAGACGCAATTTCTGGGCGGTGCCATCGTCAATTTTTTCAAGGTCAGCGAGACTTTCCCCAGCAAGCAGATTCGTTAAGCTGCCAGCGCGAACAAACGGTATGCCTTCTTCCGTAAACGCATCTTTTTTAGGCGCTACGTTGCCAGCTTTGATTTTTGCAATTTCGCTCAATTTGACCAGTTCACGTTTCCCGACAAATTGGGGTTTGTTAGTCATTCTGATCGCCTGCCAGCATCTTGCGGAGCTCCGCGAGGCTCTCGGCCATCTGCCTGTTCAAATCGTCGAGGTCAGCAAGGATCTCCTCGGTTGGCGGGTAATCTACTCGCTCGTAGACGGTTTCGGTGTACTTGTTGAAGCTGAAGTCATAGCCGTTCTCTACAATCTCGCCCTTGGGAACAAGAAAACTCTTCTCAGTGCGAGCGCGGTCGCGCTCGGCGTCGAGGTTGCACCAACGGCTCAAAATATCAGGGATGTCGTCGTGCTTCTCATCGGGATCGCGCTTGTCGTCGAGCGTAAAGCCGTCGCCCTCCATGTTGTAGAGCCACACGTCGTCGGTGCCGCCCGCGTCGGTCTTGGTGAACAAGAGGATGGCGGTACTCACTCCGGAATAGGGCTTGAACACACCGGATGGCATGTAAATCACAGCCTCAAGCTTCTGGTTCTCCACCAGCTCGCGGCGAAGCTGCTCGTATGCCTTCGCGTTGCTACGGAAGAGTACGCCGTTTGGCACGATACAGGCGCATCGGCCACCCATTTCGAGCATGCGCAGGAACAGCGCCACGAACAGAAGCTCAGTCTGCTTGGAGTCCACGATGCCGCGAAGGCTCTTATCGATGTCTTCCACGTCGACCGACCCGGTGAACGGCGGGTTGGCAAGCACTACGTCGTACTTGCCCGAGACAGTGTTGTTCTTAGAAATGCTGTCCAGGTAGCGCACGTCAGGCGCATCCACTCCGTGCAGCATCAGGTTCATGGTGGATATGCGAAGCATAGTCTGGTCGATTTCGAAGCCCGAGAACTGCGGAGCAGCACCGTTTTTGCCGGCATAGGAGTCCCAGTCGTCACCGGACATCTGGCTTTCGTAGGCGTTGCGGATGTGCTCCGCTGCAGAGATAAGGAAGCCCGCGGTTCCGCACGCCGGGTCGCAAATGAGCTCCCCTGGTTTAGGGTCAACCATTGCCACCATCATGTTGCGGATGTGCTGTGGTGTTCGGAATTGGCCGTTGGTACCAGCTGTCGAGAGCTTTGAGAGCATGTACTCATAAAGGTCGCCCAGATCGCCCACGTGATCATCGAACTCGGAGAGGAGGCCCTCGACACCGTCGACCGCCCTCTCAAGCAGGGAGGGTTTACCCGCCGGAAAGCCGAATGTCGCGCTCTCCATGGCCTTGGCGAAGGCAGACTCGTCGCCGAGCTGTTTAATGAATGGGAAGGCGAATTCATTCACCACGCGGTACATCTCCTGCGCGGGGAGGTCCTTGAAACGGCTCCAACGCAGCTGATCGCCAGGAATCTCGGCGCCGTAGGAGTTGTGGTACGTCTTGGGGAAAATGCGGTCGAGTTCGGTTCCGAGCATCTGTTCCATCTTCTCGGACTCAAGTTCCTTCTCGTCGAGCGAACGCATGAACATGAGGTAGGTGAGCTGGCTTATGACTTCGATAGGGTTGGTTATACCGCCTTCCCACATCTTCTGCCAGATTGCGTCCACCTTGCTCTTGGTTGCTCCTGTGATCATGGCTACCGGCCTTTCTTTGAAAGCTCTTCAATCATGCAGGTGTGGACGAAGGCACTGAAGTTCACCCTACGAAGGGACGTCTCCGCTTTCGTCACATCGCGCAGCGTTTCGGATATTCTACACGTCACCGAAACCTGGCTTCCATCAACGAAGTTACTGCGAATCTCGGTCTCGCTCAGCGAGCCGTCGATGAAATCCGTAACAACTGCATCCGCACCACAAAATTGCTCGAAATGCAATATAAACGTGTTGCAACAATTATATTCCATCAAGCGTTAAAAAGCTGTATATAGCGAGCTAAAATGCTCCGGAATTGAAAGAGGAACTGTAAGTGAAGCAATTGTCGTTGACCACGCACCAATGACTGGTAGCGTCCGGCACAATTCATTTAAACACCTGAAATGCTTGCTTACACCACTTTTTGAGACGTAACTGATAATATTGATCATGGTAAAAATTTAATGCATAAATTAATACTTGAAGGAAGGCTATCGGTTCTCGAATTATAGAACGTTGAATTATTAAAATAATTCATTTTAATAATATCAAATAATAAAATAAGTCGACTTACTGTATCTTCTTAGAAATATAATTTAATAATGTATAATAAAATGTATATGAAATAGGAGGATTCATGGATATTCAACCAAAGTTGTATTCTTTTGGAAGTTTCTTTAAGTCAACTCCACGCTTAATGATACCAAGATTCCAACGTGAATATTCGTGGGAAGAATCAAACTATAAACAATATCTTGACGATATGTATCATTGTTTATCGATAGAGAATGGTGACTTAAAAACATCCGATTACTTTCTGGGAAATATGCTTTTTGTCCCACAAAATATAAAAGATCCAAACAATAGTATTTGGGACGTAATTGATGGCCAACAGCGACTTACCACCATTACAATACTTCTTTCAGCACTTGCAAAAACATTTGCTAAAAATAAAGAAACAAAGCAACAAGCAGAGCGTATTTTTGATTTGTATATTCTTCCACGTGATGATGACAATGAACCTCAACGAATTGTCCGTACAAAAACAAGTTATCCATTCTTTTCAAATTTAATACAGGATAAAGAATTTGCATTAAGCGACACTTCAATTGAAAAGTCAGATTCGCCAAAGAGCGAGGAAGAAATTGAATTAAGCAAAGCATATAAGTTCTTTCTCAAAGCTTTTGAAGAAGCTAGAATCAGAAAAGATTTATCTAATCAACTTGATTCCAATTTATTGAATTCTATCAGCTATAAAGACATTCTAACCAAAATACGTGAACAGGTTCTTGATACCCAATTTATTTCAATTATCGTTAATAGTCGAAGTGAAAGTTATAGACTATTCGAAAGTCTTAATAGCAAAGGGAAGCCCTTATCAAATGTTGATATGATAAAAAATGCGCTTTTTGAACTTCTAAGTCAAACAGAGCCATCCGATTTTGCTTCAGATAAATGGAAAGAACTTCACGATAATTTAGTTGGAACCGAAATTTCATTACAAGATTTTTATTTTTTATTTTGGAATTCGAGATATAAAAATGTTTCAAGAAAAAAGTTATTCAGTGCTTTCAAGAATGACATAGAAAAAACTACTGATAGCTACAAGAATTTTTTAGAAAATTTAGTAAATTCATCTAAACTCCTCAAAGAAGTTGTTAGCCCAGATCTGAAATATTTTAAAAATAAAATAGAATTCAAACGTTTTATAGATAGCATGAAGCGTATCGAAACTGAATTGTCGATACGTCAGGCCAGATATATTTCAATTGCTTTATATGATGCCTACGAAAGAAAAGTCCTTAAATGTCAGGACCTGGAAAATGTCGGTATTTTACTGGAAGATTTCCTATTCGCTTATACGTCCATTACATCAGGAAGAGCGAATAGATACGCAGGAAAGTTCTCTTCTTTTGCTAGAGAATTACACGCGGTAACAAAGAGAGATGACGCAATAAAATTAATAAAAGAACTCGAAACCGATCTCGCGGAAAAGTATCCTAGCAAAGATCAATTTATTGCAGGATATAAAAAACTTGTTTATTCTTCTAAGGGAATAAAAGTATCTGAATGTATGAAAACGAAATATGCATTACGTAGATTGTCGGACTATTATGCAAGTAATAACTATAATTTAGTAGAGCCGACAATAGAACATATAATGCCAGATAATAGTGATGCTCCTTCTATTTCTATTGGTAATCTTTTGTTACTCGAAGGTCCACTTAATAAAGAAGCAGAAAGAAATAACTTTAGTAAAAAGTTAG
>CALCXO010000014.1:0-50508 GCA_937905925.1 uncultured Atopobium sp. | reverse complement strand
GGTGTGTTTTGAACTGCCTCCTATTTCTCGTGTCCAAGAAATGGGAGGCAGTTCACAAGTGCCGAGCGCTGTGCATCGCTTAAGGTTTTAACCTCGCTTTGACTATGCAGTCCGTTTAGTTCTCAGCCTTCTTGATCTTCTCGCCAAGTTTTTTGTCAATGACGACGTAGAGGTAGCCCAGGGCAACAAAGACAACAATCAAAATCACAATGGTCAAAGCAACTGTTGGGACTCCTAGCTTGTCAAAGTCCATAAATCCATAAGGCCAGCGAGACTTCTCTTTAATCTGCACGCCAAAGCCCAGGACCAAAACGATAATGTACGCAAAATACGTGAGCGGATACAAAGGCCAGATCAGAGGCTCTTTGAAGCCCATAGTTGGCTTCTCGTCAAAGAGCAGCCAGTCCAAAACGGCGCAGATAGGAATCACATCATGCAGAATAAAATTGTTGAACTTAAAGACGCCGTTGACAAAGACCTCGCCATGGTCAAGCAGGAAGTAAGCTACCAGACCAGTTACGGTAATGCCCAGCATAAGCGTGTGTTTGACCGTTGGCATCCATGGCTTCTGAGCGGTCTCGGGATGCTTGTAAGCCTGGAACAGCGCGCCCCAGAAATAAGCAACAAGCAGCAGGTTAGAGATGTTGGTGAAGTAATACAAGAAAGAAACGCGGAAGTTCATTCGGAAGACGCCCGCAGAATCACACAGTACAAAGGTGCCAATCACAGCAATACATAGCTTAAAAATAAATGACGCTTTCTTAGATTTAATCAACGCAGTACCTCCTTCTGTAAAGCGAGAGGTCACTGTAAACCTAACGCGCCGCGACAAAAATACGTAATTCTCAGAGTTAACAGTTATGTTTCAAATGAAAAAGATTCAAAAAAATGCGGTCTTCTCACTTTTGGCGAGAAGACCGTGAAATGGCGAGAAAATCGCAGATGTCAAAGGTGTACAAGGCCAACTAGGACTGCGTTACTGAAGCGCGTGCTTGATTACAAGAATTGGATGGTGTAGGAGCAGTCGAGGTCCTGTGGATTTCATGACCTCTTTAACGCGAGCGCGCATCTCTTTGCTATAGCAATGCGATTTGCATTTTGAGCAAAACGTCTTTGTCTCAATGTGAGGACAGCGGTCCACACGCGTATGCGCATACTTCTCAAGCTCAGCGCACTCGTCGCACAGAGGTTCGTGGGCTTTGGTGCGATGGTACTTCTCGCAATAAAAACGAATCATGAGCGAAATAAGATCTTTTTCTTTTTGACGTTTCTGCGCAATTTCTTCAGGTGTCATCAGCTCACTCGTCCCCCATCAACGGTGTAAACAACATCTGCAATTCCCATGGTAGAAGCCCTATGAGAGACAAGAACCACGGATTTACGCTCAGTTTCTTTATCAAGTGAGCGCAAGATAATAGCCTCGTTTAGGCTGTCTAGGTTACTGGTTGGCTCGTCGAGCAGCATGAGTGGCGCATCATGCAAGAAAGCGCGAGCAAGGCCAATGCGCTGGCGCTCTCCGCCAGAAAGTGAGTCGCCAAGCTCTGCAACAGGCGTATCGTACCCCTGGGGCAGCGTGGAAATGTACTCGTGAATTGAAGCCTTCTTGCATGCCTCGATAATCTCGTCATCCGTTGCATCAAGTTTTGCAATGCGTAGATTGTTCTTGATGGAATCGTGATACAGATGCGTATCCTGCGTCATGTAGCTCTCAAGATCACGCAGGTTAGAGGTATTAATCTGCTCCAAAGGGGTTCCAGAAATTTCAATGGCACCAGGTGTTGCTGGCCAGAAACGCATCAAAAGTTTTAGCAGGGTAGACTTGCCTGAGCCGCTCTTTCCCACAATTCCCACGATCTTATCGGTAGGAATATCCACGGAAATGTTGTCTAGAATCTGCTCGTCATCGTACGCAAATGAAAGCTTAGAAACGCGCACGCCCTCATAGGAGATATCTTTTTGACCCACTACATCTTCAACCAGGGGCTGTTCGTCCAAAATATCCAAAACACGGTTGCCTGCAGCAAACGTACTGGTCAGGGTTGTACCAAGTGCTGCCAAAGCCACAACAGGCCCAAACGAACTCATCAATGCAATGGTAACAATGAAAGCTTCATTCATAAGAATCTGCTGGTGATAGGCCAGGTAGAACGAACTAAAGAACATAACAAGGCCGGAGAGCAAAATAACCGTTGAGGTGATTGCATCGTTGACACCAAATGCCTTCTTAACTGCCTGCTGTCTGTCGCTTAACTGATCAGCAAGCTTACTGGAGCTCTCAAGCATTTGAGTGCCCGTGTTGTACTGCAGAATCTCGTCAAGACCACGCAGGTTATCAAGGGTAACCGTAGAAAGGTTACCAGCAAGATCTCTTGCCTCAGCAGAGTCTTGCTCGGAGCGTTTAGACATAGCAAGCGGAATTGCCACGCCAACTACCAGGTAAGAAACAAGTGCAATAACACCCAAAATCCAGTTGGTGCTGCCCGCAATAAACCACACCATAACAATGCAGAACACAACCGCAATGCAGATAGGCGAGATAGTGTGTGCGTAGAAAACCTCAAGCAACTCAATGTCTGAGGTAATGACACTCATCAGGTTGCCCTTATTTTTGACCTCAAGCTTTGCAGGAGCAAGCTTTCTGAGCGCCGTGAACACACGGTCTCTAATAAGCGCAAGCAGTTTAAACGCAATAAAGTGGTTGCATTCCTGCTCGGCATAGCGCAACAGACCGCGGATCAGGGCAAACAAAAGCATGCCGCCAAAAAGCAACACCATAGGAGAAGATGAAGCAAAGCCCATAGCGCTGAGCAGCGCATATGCTCCAAAAATGCTGATGAACGTGGCGGCAAGGTTACCCAAAACGCCCATCAAAATTGCAAGTATCATAAAGCCAGCCAGCGGACGAACCAGCCCCACCAGTCTCAACATAATGGTGAGCGCACTACGGCGAGAAGTACGTGCAGTTGTGGCGCTGTTCTTAACTTCTGTTTTCATTACGCCTCAACTCCTTTCACATAATTCTCAAGTTCTGTCTGTGCCTGCGTCATTCGTTTGTACTCGTCATTTGTTGCAAGCAACTCTTGGTGCGTTCCACTTCCAACAACGCGACCATGCTGCATAACAACAATCTGATCAGCATTTTTAACGTTTACTAAGCGGTGAGAAATTACCAGCACCATCTTTGTCTGAGCAAGCTGGTGAACCTGCTGCATAATAACGTCTTCACTCTCAACATCAATATTTGAAGTAGCTTCATCAAAGATGTACATCTGGCTATTGTGAAGCAGGGCTCTGGCCAGTGCTAATCTCTGACGCTGACCACCAGACAAGTTGGAGCCCTTCTCGGCAACTGGCGCGTCAAGTCCACCCAAAGACTTTACGAACTCAGCAAGATTGACCTGTTCAAGGGCGTGCCAGAGCTGTTCTTCAGTTGCCTCTTGATTACCCATGGCAAGGTTAGAGCGAACGCTTCCCATAAAGAGATGTGCTTGATGACCAATATACGTAACGTTTTGAAGCAAATTCTGGTCAGAAATGTCTGACAAACTGGTATTTCCAAACAGAACATCGCCAGAATATGAGCGGAGTTTTCCGGTCAGAAGTGCTGCAATTGTTGATTTTCCGCAGCCTGACTCTCCTACCAGGGCATTCAAAGAGTTAGCACGCATTCCAAAAGAAACATTCACCAAGACGGGTTTCTCGCCGTCGTAAGAGAAGGAGACATTGCGCAGCGTCAAATCACTGGACTCTGGAACGGTTTTGGTTCCCTGCTCGCGAACGGGAGTATCAAGTAGGTCAAAAATCTTGTCCGACGCTGCCATGCCGTTCATGGCAATGTGGAAATAGCTGCCAAGAAGGCGCATGGGCAAGAAAAACTCAGCGGAAATCAAGATGATGAACACACCCTGCCACATAAAGATTAGCTGGTCATTTACCTGCTGAATGGCAAGAATCATTCCAAGGGCACTTCCGCCAAACGCAACAACATCCATAACGGTAATGGAGTTGAGCTGCATGGTTAGAACCTTCATGGTAATACGTCTAAAGTGCTCGGCTTCCTCGTTCATCTGCTTGTGTTTAAAACCATCAGCCTTGTAAATCTTTGCAGTGGTCAGGCCCTGCAGGTTCTCCAAAAACGTATCGCCAAGCTGCGTATACTGGCCCCAATACTTGGACAAAAGCTTCTTAGCAAACTTCTGGATAAGAACGATGGTCATTGGAATGAGCGGAACAAATACCAGCAAAACAATGCCAACTACCGGGCTAATAAGGAGCAAAACAAGAAAAAGTGTCAGTGGCGCCAAAGCTGCATAGAAGAACTGTGGTAGATACTGCGCAAAATATGTCTCAAGTTGATCGACACCCTCAACTGCCAGCTGAACAATCTCACTGGTCGCATATGAATTTTTATACGAGGGACCAAACTCTAAAAGCTTCTGATAGATTTTCTCGCGAAGGGTCTTTTTAACCCTTTTTGCTGCGTAAAAGCTTGTCTTGTGCTGAGCAAGTTTGCAGAAATACCTAATCACAATAGCAATAAGGCAGAGTGCAATAAACACCAACTGCTCTTCGAGGACAAAATAATCCATGAATAGGGCTTGTATCATTCTTGCCAGAGAATACATAAATACGATATTGGCGAGAAGTGCAATCCACTGGTAAAGCACGGTCAAACCAATGTATTTTTTACTCTCCTCAATAAGGGCAATGAGGCGTTTGTTGATCATCATATGCAGACTTCTTTCGCTTTTCTTACAAGCAGAATCTTTAATCCACTAACTGTTTTACTTACTTTACATGTAGTTTTGTCGTTGCATATAAGAGTTTGCCTTATATAACATTTTGAAGCAACATACAAAATAGCGAGAACAACTGCTATTTTTGAACACGTTCCCAGTCCACTTTTATGAGCATTGATATACCAAGCTGCTCTTCTTTGCCTGTGTACTTATTAAGGTCTGTAATAATGCCCATCTCCGTGAAGCCGCACTTACGAGCCACTGAAGCAGACTTTTTATTGCACTTAAGATATCTAATAATTACCTGGTCAACACCATGCTCTTCAAATGCATATGCGGTAAGAGCTTGAGCACCCTCAGATGCAAACCCTTGCCCCCAATAAGGATGACCAATCCAGTAGCCAATTTCTGCCTGATGCAGCTGCTTTGAGGAATCCTTTGAATCAGGAATTTCTTCAAAATCCAACGACATTGAACCAATTACATGACCGGTCCTCATGTCTTTTACGGCATAACAGGACTTATCGGACAGCACGTTTGCAAGAACCTGCTTGGAATCTTCTAAAGTTTTGTGAGGTTCCCATCCACAAAGTGGACCAATTTCTGGATCTTTTGCCAATTCATAGAGCTCATTGGCATCAGATGCATGCCATGGAATAAGAAACAATCTCTTAGTTGTAATCATACAAGCTCCCTTTAAAGCTTTTTACTACCCTACAGCTTTCTTATACTGTCCAATCTGTTGGACACTCATGCTTTTTAACTTCTTTACTCTATCCTTAACATCTTCTAAGGAGGCTCTTATGTACAGTCCTACAAAACTTGTTGATTCCTTTGTTATTTCCGGTCTTCCCTACTACGACGCCCCTCTTATTTTTGATCAGCTTAAACTTGGTTCAGATCTAACCATTGTTCCTGAACGCGATAACCCTTACGATCCTGAAGCTCTTGCTCTGTACTCTAATGACCATAAGCTGGGCTTTGTTCCTAGAGAAAGCAATTCTCTCTGGAGTACTTTGCTCTTCTATGGACATCAAAACATTGTTACCTGCAAGATTACGCAACTCAGTGATCACCATGGTCATCTTCTCGTTAAAGCAGGTCTTTACGTCATTGATGCTCGCTAATTGGTACTCGTGAACTGTCCGGTTTAGCCCGTCCGTTTTAGCCCGTCTTCGCCGTTTAGCTAGTCCCTTTCTGTGTTTGGTAGCTCTGAAGAATTCCGCTCAAGTACTCTTGGTATTTCTGCCTGGTCTTCTTTGGAGCTACCAGTTCTATATCTGTTCCAAATGTTGCAAGCCAACCATAAAACGTTGGAGCTTCCATTACAGAAACATGTACGTCAGCTGTAGTTCCATCAGAACTTGGATTGTTCAAAATAATGTTTTTGCCAAAACGGTCGTACACCGAGCACATCACGCGCTCATTAACACGAAGTGTGACCTCAACAACCTCGCCCGAGTACATACCAAAAACACGCTCTTGATATTTATCTATATCAAACTGCTTAATCTGCTCGTTAACCGTGGCGTCAGCATCAGAGACCTCAAGTCTAAACATGCGGTCCACGCGATAATTGACAAAGTTTTGATGCTTATCGTTCCACACAATAAGATAGTAGAAATCGTCGATATACGTAAGTTGAATAGGCGTTTCTTCTCTTACGGGAAGCTCTTCAATAACCTTATCTTTAAAGCCCTTCTTGCGATACTTAAATGAGACCTTTTTCTTCTGCAAAAGAGCTGTTTGAATAGCATTAAGAGCATAAAACACAGACTCATTTTGCGACTTAATACGACCCTCAACATGGATACGCTTCTTCAGCGTGTCGGAGGTAGACTTTCCACCCAGCTCACCAATAAGACTCACCAGATTATTTGCTTTACGTTCTGTCAAAAACTTTGACGACTGCACAGCATCTGCCATCAACATGAGCTCTTCAGCCTGAAACTTCCTGGTTGCCAGGCCGTATTCAACAGGATGGCGCTGGTAAGACTGAATGTCGTAACCAAAATTCTGCAGCGATTTAATGTCGTCGTAAAGCGTTTTACGCTCCACGCTTAGCCCACGCTCTGCCAGCTTTTCAATAAGCTGAGGAGTACTTAAGCCATGGTCATCGTCAGTTTCTTCCTCGAATATTTTTACGAGATGCAAGCAGCGGGTCTTCTCGCTTGGCATACCGCCTCCGAAGTCTAGCTCCAATAAAAAACTCCTGTCCATTTTAGTGGACAGGAGTCGAGAAGAACGTATGGTCAGAAACTCTTCGGTAAACGGCATGTAAGTCGCAGACAGGCCGTAAACCAGCCAATGTCTAGCCCCAAACTTCTTCAGCAATTTCTTTAACAAGCGCAATCTTTGCCCACTGCTCATCTTCGGTGAGCTTGTTACCAATCTCGCAGCTTGCAAAGCCACACTGGGGAGAAAGGCAGAGGTTCTCCAGAGGTACGTACTGAGCTGCCTCATGAATACGCTCAATAACCTTGGCTTTCTCTTCCAGCTGGGCGTGCTTGGTGGTGATCAGACCAAGCACAACTTTTTTACCAGCTGGAACAGAAGCCAGGGGCTCAAAGCCACCGGAGCGATGATCATCAAATTCTAAGAAGAACGCGTTTACGTGCTCTTGAGCAAGAAGAGCATCGGCCACATCGTCATAGCCACCCTCGCAGGCCCAGGTACTATGGAAGTTGCCACGACAAACGTGCGTGTTAATAGTCAAGTCAGCTGGAGCAGCATCAAGAACGCGGTTATTAATCTCCAGGAGCAGTGCTTTGATCCTCTTAAGACCCTCCTGGTCAGCGCCAAAGAAAAGCTCTGCACGTGGGTCAACCAGCACGCCCCATGAGCAGTCATCAAGCTGAAGATTACGACAGCCTGCAGCATATGCCTGCTCAATAAATGTGCCATAGCCAGCGACAATGTCTTCAAGAAGGTCCTGGTCGTTGGCATAGTACTTGTTAGTCTGCTCGCGGTTCATGGGCATAATGAACTGCTCAATAAACTGCGCAGGTGCAGGAATAGTAAGCTTGGCAACGGTTGTCTCGTCCTCAAACTGCTGAACAAAGCGGAAGTGCTCTATAAAAGGATGCTCTTTAATGAGCTCCACTTTTCCTACGAGGAAGGTGTCGTCAATCTCTGCAATCTCATCGTGGAAAGGAAGTCCAGTATTAGTTGGCGCATGACCAATACCTTCGAACGCCCACATAAAATCAAGGTGCCAGGTTGCACGCCTAAACTCACCGTCAGTAATAACTTTAAGGCCTGCCTGCTTCTCCTTTTGGATAAGCTCTGTAATAGCTTTGTCCTCTACTTGCTTGAGCTCATGTGAATCAATCTGACCTTTTTCAAACTGAATACGAGCCTGCTTAAGATTCTCTGGACGAAGAAAGCTGCCAACAACATCAAAGCGATGTGGAGTAGTTTTATCATTTTTGATTGCCATAATGACCCCTTAGAACTGCTTACGAGAAACCAGTATGACAATCAGCACTTCACTTGTGAAATACAAATACTTAACTAATTCATATAGCTAATAACTATATCTTAACGTTTACCGTTCCACTCATCTAAGAACTGATTAACATACTCATGCATGTACTTCTCGCGAGCTTTTCCAAGTTCTTTGCCGCTGCGCGTATTCATCATGTCTGTCAGTAAAAAGAGTTTCTCGTAAAAGTGATTGAGCGATGTTGATGTGTGCGAGTGATACTCCTCGCTGCTCATGTTGAGAGTTGGTGGTTCGTCCGGATCGTACATACCGCGACCATGACTTCCGCCATAGGCAAAGGTACGTGCGATGCCAACAGCACCAAGCGCGTCCAGGCGATCTGCGTCTTGAACACACATTCCCTCAAGCGTTGAAGGAATAACTGAGTCCGTTCCCGAGAAAGAAACCTCATCAATTGCAGTACAAATTGCCTGGATAGTAGCCTCGTCGACAACATGCTGGCGCAGAAAACCAATGGCCCTATCCTTATGCTCATGCGTCTCTGGAGAAAGCTTGATGTCATCAACATCGTGCAAAAGCGCAGCAAGGGCAACAATCTCTTGATTTGCCCCCTCCTCTTGCGCAATTCTTACAGCCATTTTGTACACACGCAACGTGTGGAAGTAATCGTGGCCACTAAAATCTGTGGAGAAGACCTCTTTTACAAAGTCCAAAGCGTCATCGATAAATTTTGAGTCCATAACTCCCCGCTCAACACATTCAAATGTATCTCTCACGCATTATTTGCGCAGATTGTGCATCCTCTTAACTGTCTTTTTCTTAGTGTACAAAGCTTCTCTTGCTAGAAAATTTTGAACTCCAAATTTCATGAAATTGTTAACTATCCAGCTTCCACTATTCAGTTTCCGCATAACTCACATTTGTCTCAAAATTTAATACATTTCTATTGCAATTTTTATCCGTTGCACGTTTATGACAAATGTCGAGAAAATCGTTAAAAATAGAGCAATTTAAATGCCATTTTTCAACGTACCAAATATTTTGATTAAATTATTTATATAACATTAGTCCAAGAGGTTTTTTGAAATGTGTTCAAACTATAAAAATCGCTGGTTGAGCTAATAATTTTTATCAAAATAATGGATAATTATCTGTACAAAAAATGCTCTGAATATGTGTCATTTGTCTCCGTCGTGCTCATCGTGATTTATCACTTTTGGCACAAGATTTAATTGCAAATTTTGTTGGGGTATTCACTATTTGTTAGGGGTAGGTATGGAAAGAAAAAACAAGAACTTTGCAAGCAAAGGGGCAAAGACAGCTATGTCTTTGGTACTCGCGCTCTCTTTGGTCCCTTCTTCAGCGTTAGCAGAAATTGCTAGCACTCAAGAGGTAGCTCAGACGCAAGAAGTTGCAGCAACTCAAACAAGTGATGCAACTGCCTCAACCTCTGAAGCAACAGCAGAGACCTCTGCTGAAACCACTACTAACGCAGAAGCTACTTCCAACCAGCAGACCTCTGAGCAGACTGCTGCTCCTGCAGAAAGATCTTCTCGCCGTGTTACAAGAAGCCTTTCTTACATCTCAACTGAGCTCTGGGTAGACGGAACTAACGGTAGCGATACTAACGAGGGCTCCAGCTCCGATCCTGTTAAATCTCTCGAGAAAGCACTGGAGCTGTGGGGAGAAACTTCTTCAATCTACACCATTCATCTCAAAGGCAACCTTAATCTGACCTCTACGGTTACCATTCCTTCTGGTCTTACACTTAAAATTGAATCTGAGGGTGCAACGCTTACTGGCACTGGAAACAGCATTGACGGTCTGGTTCTATCACCTGGCTCAACGCTGACCGGCACAGGCACTCTTACCATGTCCGGCTTCAAAACCGCACTAACTGCACAAGATGGCTCAACCATCACCGATGGTACCTATGTCTTTAGAAACAACGCAGGTTCCAGCAGTACTCGTGGTATTTCTCTTGGCGGAACCGTTAGCGGCAGCACCAACAAGAACAGCGTTACCATCACCGCAGACGATAAGAGCAATACAAACTTCTTTGAGTCTGGTGTCACCTTTGAAAACGCTACTATCAAAGTAACTTCACAGGCTCGTACCTGGAATGACGCTCGAAACCTCAACCTTAGGAACACAGACCTTACCGTTGAAGGCTTTGGTCAGACTTTCTACGTCAACCAGCTCAACATGAATGACTCCACCCTTACCATTAATCCTTCATGGTACGGCGCTACGGGCATGACCATCCAGGGAACTTCCAATATTGTTAACTCCACCATTAATGCAAATGCTGGCTCAACATCTGGCATTTCTGTTGGTGTAGCTGGTGGAACAGTAAACGTTACTAACTCAACCCTTAACTTCACTAACGGTGGAACTGGCGGCCTTAACGTCAACACTGGTGACGTCATCATTAACAACTCCACGATTAAGGGAGACGGTCGTAACTCTGGCGCCCTGTTTGGAGCTCAGACTAACGGCTCCATCCAATTCACCGGAAACAGCCTGGTAGAAACCCCTGCTACCAAGAACTCTGATAACGGTGCTGGCCAGACTCGTCAAAACTACAACGTTGTCGGCGGCTCTTACCTGCTCAAATACGCACCAAGCTACAACAGTGGCTTTGGTAGCACTATCCCTACAAACGGTGCAGCTAACGGCAACGAGGTTCTCTCGCTCTTTACCCTTGCTGATCCATCAACTAACTCTCTGAGCCTCATTAATGCTAACGGAGCAACCTATACCTACCCAGTTGCTAACGCTTCAAGCGATGGCCAGAAGCACGTTTGGGCACCTGCTGCAACCGTTACCTTTGACCTCAACACCCCAGGCGTTACCGGCGTCAACCCAACATTTGCTGACGGCACTACTGCTAACAAGACTGCTCTTGCTATGCGCGGCAACTCTCTTGCAGCCGCTTCTTCTGTAGCAGAGGGCTCCACTACCCTACCTGCAGATCCTTACGCAAGTGGTCAGGAGTTTGACGGCTGGTACTACACCGACGCTGCTGGTACCGAGCACCAGTTCACCGCTGATACCCAGGTCACCTCTGACATGACAGTCTATCCACATTGGAAGGCCAACACTGCTTGGCTCTATGTCAGATATCACAACGGCAACGGCGTCTCTGTCATTGACCGCGTTGCCACCAACGCAAGCCGTACCGTAACGGTTCGCTCTAACGCTGATGTCAACAACCTCGACAACAACTTCAATATTGCTGGTAAGACCTTCAAGCGCTGGACCACTCAGGCAAACGGAGCTGGCGATGAGATTGCAGCCAACTCCAACCTGGCTGTTCCTGCAGGTACCGATACCGTTGATTTGTACGCAGACTGGGAGGAGCAGCACCTTACTGTGTCCTTCTCGGCAAATGGTGGAACCTTCTCTGCGAACAGCGTCTTTAAGCAGAATCCAAACGTCTTTGACATCACCACCGATGCAAACGGCGGAGAAGTTGCAACTATCAAGACTCACCCAACTGTTGCTGAGCAGACCAATATCAATGCACTGCTTCAAAACCTTAGCGGCAACACTCTAAGCGCTACAACTGCTGGAATTGCAAGTCCTACCAGCTCTAACACCAATACTGCCTACACCGATATTGCAACTTTTGAGAATCACATTCTGGACAATGCGGATGATCCAATGACTTTCTTTGGAATTGTTATTGGTCACAACTACCGCTACTGGTTTACTGACGCTGCAGGTAACTCTCCTGCAACTATCAACGGCGGCGCAACGCTTACTAACGATGTCACCTACTACCTCAAGTGGAAAGATGATCCTTCCATCCAGAGAGTAGAGCTTACCAGCGATCTTCCTGCAGATATGTGGAGCGATTCCCAGAGCAATACCACTCAGATTAAGGAAGTTTCTAACGATAAGAGCTTCAGTCTTACCGGCGCTATCGATGCAACTTCCGTCATCAATCAGATGAGCGCCTTTGAGAATGGCATTGCTGGTGGTCTTGACGACCTAACCAAGATCACGCTTTCTGGCACCACTTCTACCTTTACCGCAAAGCTTACGCTTCCTGCTGGCGTTGTTGTCCCAGCTAATCCAACAGTAACTACCTCCGGCCTTGGTGACCTCTTTGAGGTTTCTAACGTCTCTGTCAACGGTCAGGAAGTTACCGTTACCCTGAAGCTTAAGGGCACTTACACCAACTACAAGCAGCTCAAGGACGCTGTCGAGACTGTTGGTAAAGACGACGCAGCTACCACAGAGATTGCAAGACCCCTTACCGTAACTGTTGACGGTCTCACCCTTGACCCAACACAGGTAACCAATGGTCAGGAGCTCACCGCTACAGGCACTCTGACCGGCACCTTTGAGTCTTTTGCAAAGAACACTGTCACCAACGTCACCAAGAAGTTCGAGCTTTCTTGGAACGGCGTTCAGATTGCTGCTAACAGAGACCCTCGTGGCACCGGCATTCAGCAGACTCTGATTGTGAACAACCCAATTGAGATG
Organism: uncultured Atopobium sp.; assembly: GCA_937905925.1. Classification (GTDB taxonomy): domain Bacteria; phylum Actinomycetota; class Coriobacteriia; order Coriobacteriales; family Atopobiaceae; genus Lancefieldella. Next base: position 37,830 of record CALCXO010000014.1, on the reverse strand, counting down.
ACCCTTCCTGCAGATATGCTTGCTGACGAGAATACCGAGCATGACCAGGTCATCACTATGAAGGCAGGTTCTACCTTTAACCTCACTGGTTCCATTCTTGCTTCCTCTATTCAGGAGCAGATGAACAACATTGAGCGTGCCTACCCCAATACCAACCATGACACCATTACGCTGAGCAACCTGAAGTTCAAGTTCACCGCAACTCTGACCGTTCCTGAGGGAATGACCCTCCCAAGCAACCTTGATGCCAACACCATCCAGGCTTCCAACTTTGGCAGCGGCTTTAAGGTCAGCGATGTTCAGGTCAACGGTCGTACGGTTACTGTCACCTTTGAGCTCAGCGATCCATCCTCCATTAGGACTTACTCTGACCTCGAGCGCATTGTTGACGAAGCCAGCGCAAACGGTGGCTGGATGAAGCTCACCATTCCTGGCGTCACCATTGACTCTAACGTTGCTGCAGGTACTCAGCTCACTGCTGTTGGTACTGTTACGGGTTCCTTCAGCGCTATTGCTGATTCCGCAGCTGGCAACCGCAAGGTCTTCTCGTTCACCTGGAATGGTGTCCAGTGGCCAGATGGTAAGGACGCCGTTGCAACTGATAACGACACCATCCAGCTCACTATTACTGTTGCAGAGGATGAGACTTCAGAGACTCCTTCCACTCCAACTAAGCCATCTAAGAAAAAGAAGCAGAAGACTCCATACACCGGAGATGCTTCTGCTGCAGCACCTCTTGCTGCACTTCTCGCTGGTATGACCGCTGTAATGACTTCACTTGGCATTACTAAGCGTCGTAAGAATAAGTAAGAAAGAAAGTGATTGGTTCTGTATCGCTCTAGTTAGGATGTGCTATGAAAAGTAAGGCAAGGATTGTAGCGGGATTGCTTTTAGCTGCCGTTGCATTCGTCGCAGCATTGCTGCCCAACCTTAGCGTGGCTTACGCAGAAGACACCACAGGTCTTCAAATCAATGCTCTGAGCATTGAAGATGCGTCGACTCACGCCCAAGTTGCTGACCTTCTTGCAGGTCAAACCCCTGCGCTTAAGGCGGGAGTCACCTACGCCTTGAATGTTGGCTATACAATCCCTGCCTCGCTGCAGTTCTCGCCAACCTACCTCAACGTGAGGTTTGGAGACGGACTCTATGTCACAGGTCTTCCAGGTGCAACGTTTACCGTTGGTGGCATCTCAAACACCAGTTTCTCTAACCTGGTTACCACACCTACAGGAACAGGAACCCTTCCTTACGGCTATCCTGGTGCAAGTTCCGAGAAGAACCGCAGTGGTGATTTGGTCTACATGACCAATAACGGCCTTACCCAGGTTTCTTCCAGGGGAGAAATTCAGTTCAAGCTTGATGACGCTGTTGAGAACCAGAGCGCAAGTCAGGTTATCGCAAATGCAATTCGTGTTAGCTTGAGCACCGCTGCAACACAAAACATTGATCCACATACCTCATCTGTTACTGCAGCTGACGCCATGACCTACGGCTTCTGGGCTGATCAGTCCACCGAGGTTCTCTCTAAGGGTGGTACCACCTCTACCCTGCAGGTTTCTACCACAGGCTCTAAGGTACTCACCGAGGCAAACAGCAAGACTACAGTTCAGGTTGTCTATCCGAGTGATATGGAGCTTGTTGGTGTCAACGAGACCAGCCTCTACAACACCCCAGGTACCATTGTCTCTACTACCGATGATGGCACTAACAAGACCGCAACTGTTGAGTGGAACGAGCCAGGCTCTTACGCAGGTACCCCAACCTTTAAGCCACAGATTAAGGTTCCTGCATCAAGCACCAGGCCTAACAACTCAACTTTTAACGTCATCATCAAGAACCTCACTATGAGCGTTTGGAATGACACTCCAAACGTCAACCGTACCTCCGCAAACGCTTCTTCTACTCTTACGGTTACCGTAATTGACGGCCTTAACCCAGAGCGTCTTACCACACACGCTCTTGTCGACACAGCTCCTAACTGGGCATACAAGAAAAACGATACCTATAACGTTCGTCTTGGCACCTACCTCATCAAGAACGAGCTCTCCACAGCCACCGCTCCAAAGACGCTCGAGATGACCATCGATCAGAACCAGACCGCTATCATCCGCGGCGTCACCATCCCTTATATGGAAGGTATGACCTATGGTCCAATCCACTGGACCGCGTCTGACGGTACGAGCGGAACTGCCGATCCAAGCATCTTGCGTAAATCTGGTGTCTCAGCACTTATCACCAACACAGCCCTTGGCCTTGATATCAATACCTCAATCACTTCCATCAAGGTTGACCTTGGTCCAATTCTTGGCGGATACGATGGCATTAGGAAAGTGAGCGATCTTCTCGACACATATAACCCAAACAACAAGTTTGTTACTGACGAGTACTACGGTTGGAGCTACATCTCCAACGGCATTTACGGCTCTTGGAAGAAGGGTACTAACGCTGACGTTGTCACTAATGTCAAGCTCTACAACACCGGTACCACTCCTGACGCAGGCGTTACGCTGACCGCTAAGTCCGGCGCACCTAAGGTTCTTAACGGCGTTGGTAGTATCGATAAGACCCAGATTAATGGCGGCGAGACCTTCAAGATTTCTGGTCGCATCGACGACGCTAACTGGGACTGGAATCCTCTTCAGGAGCCAGTGCTCTACGTCATCATGCCTGAGGGCTTTACCTACAGCAACCTTACCGTTTCTAACGGCACACTCAGCGCTCCTGAGTTTGTAGGAACGTACGATAAGGACGGCGTAGCTGTTAAGGTTTGGAAGTACACCATTGATGTTGGCGACGAGACTCGTGGTCAGTATCAGCCAGACTTTACCAGCAAGAACATGACTCTGAGTATGGATGTCCACACCACCGATCTTGCAGGCAAGGGCATCTATCACATCAACGACTTTGTTGGCATTACCACCAAAGACTTCAAGGAAATTGGTGCTCAGATTAAGTCCGAGCACTGGGACCGCAGCAACTGGAACACTTCCCAGTACACCAGCCTGTTTGGTAACAGCGTTAACTCTGGCGAGACCATGGTTTCTCTCTCCGAGCGCCCTGGTATCAACATTGCACAGGCATCTGCAATTGCTGCTGCATCTACCCTTTCTGTAAAGGATGCCGTCTCTGGAACCGTAACTGATTACACGTACGACTCCGCAAATCCAGGCGCAACTACCCCTGTTATGCAGCGCGGAGACACCGCAACTGTTCACATTGCAGTCCGCAATAACACCGGCAACACCGCAAATACCACTCAACTGTTTGTTCCATTGCTGTCTAAGTCTGCAGACCGTGGCGCAGGTATTAATCCAGAGGGCGCAACTCAGCTTCCTCTTGCGCTTGAGGGCGTAAGCTCTTCTTCCAACTTCTCTTACCAATACATCAAGCTGAACCCTGGTGTTACCTACACCGCAAACCATGCTCCACAGCCTGGCGACTACACCGTAGTCACCAATCCTGCTGAGGCCGACATGGTGCTGTTTACTTCAACGCACGCACTTGCTGCAAATAGCGGCGGCTTTGTTGACGTCACTTATAAGGTTGCCGACAACGTTGACGCTTCCTACGACGGCAAGCGCAGCGTATTCAGCAGCGTTCTTGACTACGATATCGCTGGTAACCACTCCACTCGTAGCCTCTCCACCCACGCTCTGAGCTACGCTGGCGTTGACCTCAAGATCAATAAGGTCTGGGACGATAACAACAACGCTGGTGGCAAGCGCCCATCCACAACTGATTTTGGTGCCAACAACCTGGTTCTCTCTAACGATAAGAACTTCGACACCAGCAACATCTCCCCAACAGTTACCGATAACGGCGATAACACCTACACCATCGTCTACAAGGGTCTTCGCAAGTATGTAGACAACACAACAACTAATACTGTTTCGTACACCATCACCGAGAACGTTCCTAATTCCTACGTTTCAACCAGAAGCAGCATTTCTCGCGTTGAGCAGTACACCACCACTCAGTCGCTGGTAAATGTCTACAACGTCAGGCCTGTCATTGTGACGCCATCCGTTACCAAGATTGTTGAGGGCGATTACCCAGTTGTTCCTACACCTGGACAGCCTTCACCTGCATCTCTGGTTAATTCTTACCTGAGCGCGGGCGACGTTAGCACAGCGGATACTGCAAGCACCGCAAGCACCGCAAGCACCGCAAGCACCGACGGCATCATAAGTGACAGTCTTGCCGAGAGCCTTATCAATAACTTCCTGGAAAATGGCTCTGAGGACGAGGGCGATGCTCCTAACGTCTTTATCTTTGAGATGACCCGCCTCGACCCATCCAGCCCAATGCCTGAGGGAACCACCGGCAACACCGCTCGTACTCGTAGACTTCTCGGTGGCGACGCCGTATTCCACAACATTACGTTTACTCAGCCTGGCACCTACGTGTACACCATCAAAGAGGTCACCGGCACCCAGAACATCCAGTACGATCAGAGCGTCTACACCGTTACCTACCACGTTACTGACGACGGTACTGGCCAGCTTGAGGCAACACGTACTATGACCAAGACTGACGAGAACGGAAACGTTACCACCGTTGACCTTGGCGAGTATAACGATGCACCAGGAGCTGTCTTTACTAATGTCTATCCTGATCCACTGCCAGCTAGAGACTATCCAGTTGTCCAGAAGATTGTTACTGGTAACGCACCAGACACCCCAACCGACTATCCATCAGTTCTCCCTGACGATAACGGCGGCAATCCACGCACTCCAACAACCCAGGATATCTTCAAGTTCACGCTCACCCGCAACGATCCTTCTTACCCAATGCCAAACAACGCAACAACAGATACCGTTGAGACTTCTGTTGCAGTTTCTGGCGATAATAACTTCGGTGAGCTAGTCTTTTCTCAGCCTGGCACCTATGTTTACACCATCAAAGAGGTTACCGGCACTAACCAGAGGGTTACTTACGACAAGTCCGTCTACACCCTCACCTACACCGTCTTTAAGAATGATGATGGTGAGCTTGATTTCACCTATCACATTACTAAGACCGCTGAAGATGGAACCGTAACAGAGGTTGATCAGTGCGAGTGCAGAAGCACGCCTCCTCTGGTCTTCACTAACGACTATCCAGAGCCTGAGCCTCAGCCAACACCAGATCCTGAGCCAACTCCTAGCTCTGATCCACACAAGCCTTCTAAGACTAAGAAGAAGCGTGTTCTGCCAGACACTGGCGATGTCGCTGAGCTTGTAATTGCTTCTGTTGGCATGGTTGCTTCTGGCATCACCGCTCTCGGCTTTGCACTAAGGGTTCGCAAGCAGAAGTAAGACCCAACTGCTAGAGCAATCTTCTCGCCCTTAAGGTTTTATCGTTTTACGAAATAACCCCGGACTTTCCCGGGGTTATTTTTTGTGCAAATTTTTATGCAAATTCATCTTTGAGAATTTATCCATTAACGAAAAATATACGACCTTTTACAGAAATACTTTTATCTCTCGTCTGTTTCGAAATCATAATTTCTAATAATTACTGAAGAAATCTGTGTCGTTCTATTCTTCTGTCCATTCTGTTGTACAGGAGTTCCATTCTAGCTGGAAATACTAATCATATAGATTTCTCTTACAGAAAGGACTTATTTTGAAGCCTACCATTGATTTAGATACAGCTCGTAACAAATTAGTTGGCGGCAAGGATCAGCTTTTTAAGAAAATTGATGAAGTAAAAATCCCTGCTAATGCACAGAGCATTATATCTGCTGCAGGAGATGCTCTATCTGCAACAGCTAAAGGAGTTGCAGATAACGCAATCGAAACTGCGTCTAACGTCTCAAAGGCTGTTACTGACGGAGTTAATGTTATTAAGGAAAACACACCTGCAGCACGTCGTAAACAAGCTCGCATGAGTGGATTTGGCGATGGCATCAAGCAGGGTGCTTATCTTGCTGGAACAAAGCGCTTTAACTTCCTCTATGCATACGTTGCTACAATGTGTTATTTTCTCCGAGCTGATGGAGAGTTTTTCATCACAGGAACAACTTTGGGTCGAAGAACAACTCGATAATCTACAGCTAGGTTTCACGCTTCCAGAGGCCGTTAAAGATAAGTTGCTTTCTATCATTGCTGATGATTCTTTAACTTTTGATGCTGTTAAGGAGTTTCTTGAGCCTGTTGAAGTTTCTCAACTAGAATCAATCTCTCAAAAGGTACAGATTGCTATCGAAATCGATGAGGAAATTACTGAAGAAGAACTAGCAGCAAATGAGCTCTTTAATGCATACATTACAGAGAGAGTTACAAACGATATTGTCAATGACCAGCGAGTCAAAGAGATTATCAGTTCCGCTGTAAAGGAATATGGTGAAAATCTCGACCGCATTGATTATGAGTTTAAACAGCTTACTAAACTTCAGGATTCAGATGCGGCGTTCCTTATTGGTGCAACCGCACTTCAAGTCATTAGAGTTCTTCTTATTAATAAACTCACCGAGGTTGAACCTGCAGGATCAAACAATCTTAAAGAAGTTAGACTTCATGATGCTCAGAGTAAGATTTTCGAACAATTTAATGCTACTGAAGAAGCCAGTAGACCTCTTTATGCCTCCAAGAGTCATATCTTATCTGCTCGTGGAGTTCCTTATGACGCCACCCGTTTTGCTGACAGCAATTTTGGAATATTTAAGGGTGCCAATCATCGCTTTGGAACATTTGGTCATGATCCAATTCTTGGACTGATTTTTGGAACAGCCAATATCATGACAAATACTCTTACTGCACCTAATCCAAATCCTCTTATTGGAAAATTTGGCTACCTACCCACCTCCTTTAACGTAGAGTACGATCCATTTGGAAAGAATCCTCATATCACCACTCCTACATCTACCTTGTTGCTCTTGGGTGCTGCAGCAAAGAGAATTCCTTCTGAACCTGATGCAGCAGCTGCCGCATTAATTAAACAAATCATCCATATCGGTACAGATTTATATACACCAGTAGGAATTCAGCTACCTATAGAAAACCTGATTCTTAACAAGGCAACCACTGAAAAGCTGACTAGCTATGTCAATATGGGAGACATTGTTAAAGTTGGTGGCCAGGCAGCGGCTGCGATTGCAATCAATTGGCTCGTTGCCGCTCTTCATGGATGCTCTCTCTTTAATAAAGACGATGGAACTGAATTCTGCTCCGAAATGCACCAAGTCAGAACCAAAAAGATTCTTCTTATCTCGAACTCTATTGCCACATCCAGTAGTGTTATTCAGGCTGCTATTACAAAAAATCCTAGAAACCTTGACATTGGTGGAGCTGCAGTTTTAATTTATAGACTCTTCACAGATACGAAATTCATATCCAAACTCAAGCAAGAGTTTATGACATCTGAGCTAGCGAAAGTGTATGACCAGAGGGTTCAAGGACTTCTATAGTCTATGAACTAAATGAAACTGCCGCCTTCAACTAAAAGGGCGGCAGTTTTTTCTTGAACAAGACGGTTTTCTCGCCAGGAGTTACTCCCCTAGCATGGTTTGAAGGTCATAACCAAAGGACTTAACAAACTCGTAAGCGTCCTTCTGCCACTCTTCTTTGAAGACGCCAGGAGCGGTCTCGAAGAAGCTAGAGTCCAAATAACGAATAATAATGAAGTTGCTGTTTGGCTGGTCGAATCCATTGCCCCTGCTGAAATCAATACCGTGACCAGTATTTCTTCGCATTGCTGCCTCAAGAATAGGTACTGTGAGCTCGTTGACAGGAACTACGATGTCTGCCCTATCAAAGAAGCCACCTTTTTCTTTAGTGAAGACAAAGAGATTGTTGAGTGCGCCACCAGCAACACACTGAACTCGACGGATGTCGGAAAGCTTGACCTGATGCTTTGCGCCGGAAATCACGCCGTTTGCGATTGTGATCTTTTTCTCTTTGAGGCTGAACCCAAGCTTAGTGTTTAACGTATCAAGGTTATTAGGGAACTCAGTAGTTAGCTTATTGGCTGCAAAAGCGAGGATGATAGTCTTGGTATCAAGAATGTTATGGCCAAAACCACGATACTTGAGATCTGTGTCAATGCTAGCGAGGTTATGACCGTCGTTATCCTTAAAGGTAATCTCGTAAGGACCGTTTGAGCTGCAATAATTCAGTAAGAAGGTTGAACCGACTTCTGAAAACAAAACCTTGACCTCTGGCTTTCCATTACCTGGAACATAAGCCAGACCATCTTTTGTAACGGTATAAGAATACTTATCGTCGCACTTAATAGATACCTGACGGTCATCAAAAATGCTTCTCATGTGCCTTTTACCTCCACGTTTTGCAGTACAAGAAATAACTAGGAACTACCTAAAATTATATCGTGTTGCTGGATAATTCTTTGGTACACGTTAATTTTTCGGCGGATGAAGACAACTTGGCGTTGGTAGAGCCGTCAAAATCGTTAGAGCAATTTGATTTCTGCATAATGGACTCTATTTATTCATAATCGTGAATACCGCAATTTTAGAGTACTGATTTTAGTGCCCAAAAAGGTAAAAAAGCCGTTTAGTTGGGGATGAAAATTGAAATTATCTTATTTGAAGCCCAACTAAACGCATTTTTTACCATAGTTAAAAGTTTTTCCTGGGCAAATGCGTATGCAGAAAAATGTAACCCCCAACTAAACGCATTTTTTACCACTTGGCGCTGGGGTCGGAACGAAAACTCTACAAAACACCAGGATAGCGATACGACGGGATAGTTCTGCGCCGCACATACGGTGGCCTTGACAGACTGGCGGCTTTGGCGGCCTACCACACGCTACGCAAAACAGGCTCCTGGTTTTACCAGGAGCCTGTTTTTAGTCAGCTGTCAGCGTGTTCGGAAAACCGCCCAGCTACTAGCTGTTCTTCCTTCTAAGAGCAATACCAAGACCGCTCAGGGACAGAGCTGCAGCTCCAACAATTGAAGCAATACCTGAAGCGTCGCCAGTATAAGGAAGACCTGGCTTCTTAGGCTCTGGAGTAGTAGGCGGCGTGGTTGGAGGAACAACAGGAGCAGTGTTGGTCACTGTGAAACCGTCGTCCTGATTACCTGTGATCTGGGTTGTGTAGCCAGAAATAGGAGTCTCGGAGATGGTGTATGCGTACTCGTGACCATCAGTCTTGTCGTAGAACTCAAGGTTGCTGAAGGTGTGCTTCCAGTTGTCAGCCTTGGTGATGGTTACCCTATCAACCTCGACACCATCACGATACAGAACAATCTCAGCGGAATCGCCTTCCTGGTTCTCCCAAACCTTGGTGACCGGAATGTCGCGAGTCTTCATGTTGGTGTTGGTTACTACATAGTTAGTAGCGTCGCCAGTAATCTGGGTGGTGTAACCATCAACTGCATCCTCAGTAATGGTGTAGTTGATCAGCGCGCCATTGTTGTACTGGTTAAGGTTGCTGAACGTATGCTGCCAGTTATCTGCAGCAGTCAGAGTAGCACTCTGAACCTCAACACCATCAGCGAGTAGGTGAATAGTTACGCTATCAGCAGGTGCTCCAATCCACTTCTTTGTTACTGGGACAGAAACCTTGCCTTCAATGGTGTTGGTAACTGTAAGCTCAGTAGCTGAAGAACCAGAATAGGAAGTGGTGTAGTGAGCAATTGAGTCTTCCTTGACGGTGTACTCAATCTCGTGACCAGCAGTGTAACGAGGCAGGCCGTTGAAGATGTGAGACCAGTTGTTACCTGCGTTCAGGTCAAACTCGTCAACCTGAGTACCGTCTGCATAAAGCCTGACGTGAACACTAGTAGGACGCAGGCCCTGAGCATTATTATCGTCAACCCAGACCTTCTTAACTGGGATACTCAAAGCCTCAGGAACATGCTGGTTTGTAATCTCAAAGCCGTTGATGCTTGTGGTGTAATCAGGTACAGCATCCTCAGAAACAGTGTAGGTAATCTCTGTGTTGCCATTGAACTTAGGCAGGTCAGAGAAGGTGTACTCCCAGTTGTCGGCAGCAGTGACTGTCTTGTGCTGAACCTCAACACCATCTGCAAGAAGCCTGACAACAATGGAAGCTGGGCGCTTACCGTCGTTATCGTTGGAGTCGTCCCAGAGCTTCTTGCCAGAGACGGAAACCTTCTCCTGCTGCAGCTGGTTGGTAACACTCAGTGCAACGGAATCGTTTGGTGAATTCTCGTCTGCCTGACCAGAAGTAGCAGTTACCTTGTACTTCTTACCGTTGTAAGTGACCATACCATTAGCGTCTGTGCCTACCTCTTCAAGAGTGTAAACGATAGGAGTCTTTGTGCTAGTTCCATCGTTGTGAGTTTCAATGGTGTACTTACGAAGGTGTGTAAACGAAGCAGTCCAGTTATTAGCTGCGGTAAGGTCAAGCGTCTTACCAGTATCAACACCGTCGGCAAGAAGCTTTACGGTAATGGAGGTAGCATCTGGCTGAGCAATTGCGTTGCCGTCAGCATCAAGCCACTTCTTCTCTACCTTGACATCCATGATGTCAACAAGCTGGTTTGCGACCTTCTCGGTACGGCGCATAGCTGCTTCGTTGTTGTAGATAACGCTCATGTCGTTGTATGCAAGAGCCTCGGAGAGGTTTGGATCATACAGTGGTGCCTTCATGGTCAAAACCGCAGACAGAACAGTGTATGGAGGCAAAATAGTGCCATCCTTACCAACAATCTTGATTGCCGTTACCTTAGTGTAGTCAGCTGGAGTCTTAGTCCATTCTGGGCTGTTAATCTCGTTGATATCGTTCTGAGCTGGGTGCTCATCGGTGCGATAGTAAATCTCGTACTGGGAGCTGACATCATTTGAACCAATCTTCAGCTCAATAGGACCTTGAAGTGTGTTGCTAAAAGCAGAGTTTCTGCCGTCGCCCACATATGGCAACACGTCGTACATAAGGATCTTATTCATTGGCGTGTTGTAGTAGTTACGAATGCTCAGACGATACTGGAAGAGTCCGCTGGTATCAGTGACGCCAGCAAAGTCAGTCATGATAGTAGCCGAGGTAAATGCCCTACCGTAGAATGTACCGCCGCCAGCAATATTTGGCTCAAGACTACGGATGTGTTTATCAGACTGGATACTCTCAACGTTGTTGCCAAGAACCTTTGCAGTTGCCTTCAGAATAGTCTCGTCAGTGACACCATTCATATTGATGTCAAGATTATCCCGAACAAAGTTACTGGCGTTATACATACCAGAGAAGTCATCTGGTGTGCCGTGAGTCCAGTTTGTGGCGTAGAAGTAGACGTCATTATTGTTGTTCAGAACGTCATTCTCGGCCTTAGAAGGAATGATGTCGTCGTTGATTACCAGGTTCCTAATCTCATAACCCATGGTTCCATACTGATACACGTATCCAGATGGAAGGGTAATCTTGATTGCATTGCGACCGGTCTCGTTGTAGTTCCTGATGTACTCAACCTTCTCAGGCTGCAGCGAGTCAGCAATTGGTGAAACCGAGGTGTTCGCGTCATAAGAAACGCCTGCAGGGAGAAGATCAACGAAGGTTGGATTCTTCAAATAACGAGCAGGTGAAAGCTCTGACAGTGCAAAGCCAAAGCGAGCACTGAAGCGCTCGTTTGGCATACCAACGCGCTGGTACCAAGAGGACTTGGACAGCCAGACCTTCTCGCTAAATGGAGTAAAGCGAGTATCCCAATTTGCGGAGAAGTTCATTGGGGTCTTGGTACCGTCGGTATTAACTTTGTTGGCATTGACCTTGATGATGTTGGTAATAGGTCTGTCACTGTAAACCTCGCCAAATGGATTCATGAACATCATCTGGATGTTGAAATCAATGTTGCTGGTTGGCTGCAGAGTTACGTTCTTAAAGTAAATACCAATCTTCCTGTACTGAGGAGACACAGCGGAAGCATTGGATGGATCAAGCGTACCCTGGTTGATCTGGTCCAGATAGGACTGCAGCTGCTGCTGGCTTGCCGAGTTCATGTCAGCACGGTAAAGCCAGTTTGCACCGTTCTTCCTGGTAGGAATGATGTCGTAGCTGCCGTCTGCCTTGTAGCCACGGACCTCAATCTGGTCCATGGAGAGTCCAACTCGCTGGCCAACTGCAACAAGATTGCCGGTCAGCGCAGTCATGAAGAGGCGGTTGTCGGTGTTGGCAACATCCTCGATGAACTCGATGTCGGTGAGTGGGGTGTCCAGCTTGTTGACCAACTTGATAGTGTAATCAAGCTTCTTAACAGCAAGACCGTTCTTGTCGTACTGGATGGTAACGGGACCGCGCTTGCTAAGCATGCCGTTACCGCTGAAATCATTACCAGCAAGGCGGAACTGCTTAGAGTCGTCATCAAAGTTGTGCTCGTTGCCTGGGACTTGGCCAACAGTCTCTTCTGCTGCACTTGGGTTGTAAGGTATGCCCTGAACCGTTGCAGTGTTGTTGAAGATTACGCGATTAGTGCCGTTGAGGTAGCGAGCGCCCGGGAAGGAAAGCTTGAGCTGGGAATATGCAGGAAGGTTATCTCTGATGTAGTCGTTAAGAATGGTGGTTCCTGCAGGAATATCAAATTTGAGGGTTACGGTACGTCCATCTGGGCTGAGCGTCCAGTTAGGGTTCTTAGCTGGGTCAAAGTGAGCGGTAACGGTCTGACCTGCTGCGTTTACGTATGTAGGAAGGGTATCAGTAATGATGATGGAGCGATAAGCACGATGATACTGGTAAAGCCTAAAATTAAAGATGACGTCTGAAGTTTTATCGTTGGAAAGCGCGGACGAATCACCTGGGGCGTTAATACCACCATACAGGAGCTGATCGTTGGTTTCTTCACCTGCAACCTGCTTCATAAGCCAAGGCTTGTCGTAGGTGATGGAGTATGTCTGATCAGGCATGTTAGCAAGCTCTGTGCCGTCTGCATTGTACACACGAACAACTGGCTTGAGCTGGAAATCTGCTGGGGTAACCATATCTCTGAAGCTCATAACGTAAGGGAGCTCCAGCTTAACGGTGGTATCGATAGTGTTGAGGTACAGGCGCTTAATGGTCCTGCCATCAGGGGTAACGATGGTCTCCTCGCGCTTGATAATAGGCTGAGTAGCTGCTGCTGGGGTAGCAAAGTTATCAAGGTAGGTGTTAGGAGTAATGTTGTTGGTGTTATTGACGTTTTCAGAGGACTGCTTGGTGTTTACCTCAATCTCCAGGTAAAGACCGTCGATTGGCTTATGAAGGCCAGTTGCGTCAATCTCGATACCTGTAGAGATGTTTGCATTGTCCTTAACGGTTGTGGGTGAAGTGGGCTTAAGGTTAACAGTAAGTTCTCCGTCAGCGCCAAAATCAATGTTCTGCGACAACGGATAGGTCACTGCCTTTGCAACAGTGCTTGTACCTAAAATAATGATACCAGTGAGCATCATTATTGCTGCAAACATAGTTGCAAACGACTTCTTAAAGCTGCTCATATCAACCCCATCTTTCCTATCGAACGTACCCCTGGAGCTATACAAAGCTCCACTAAACATACTAATGGTTTTTGACAAAATATTTAAAGAAATATCGTGTTCAAATAAATTTTTTTATTTCAATCTTGGACAAAGACTTTGAAAACTGACTAAATTGCGCTCAATTAATGCTACAAAGTGCGTAGATTTAACTTCATTACTCCTGGCGAGAAAAACGCGCACACCAAGCCATTCTTTTTTCCACTTCTTTTATGCTCCTTCAAAAAACTGGCTGGCGTATACGCGTCAGCCAAGAATAATTCTTCGATCAGTTCTTTCTGCAAAAAATGATACTGGAATGAGTACATATCAACAATAAACAGACATCCCTATGAATAAATAATCAAATTAACTCCACAGTTTTCTTCACTTTTGAGGCTGGGAGCGGTCTTCACTTTTGGGGCCGGGAGCGATCTTCAGCGAGCTGCCAAAACCGTAGGGTTTCTCGCCAAAATGTTGTGGATACAACAAATGAGCGTAATAAACAAATGTAAAATAGAGTTACTGCCAAGCAATCTACAGATAAAATTAAACAAACTGCTGTTAGACACTATAGGAGAGTCGTGCCAGAACGAGCCTACATTTCCAGATCAACTCACCTGATGGGCGCGACTATTACCATTTCTTTATTGCCACCCTCCAATGATTCGCAGGAAGAGTGCACTGCAGAACAGCTACTTGACGATGTCTTTGAACTCCTTAACATCTATAACCAGCGGTTTAGCGCAAACGACGCCAATTCCGAGCTTATGCAGGTCAATCATGCAGCAGGCAAACATCCTGTCCCCGTTGACTCCGAGCTGTTTGAGCTCATTCAGATTGGCAAAGAACAAAGCCTTATACCTGCAAGTTATTTAAACATTGCACTTGGCCCTTTGGTACAAACCTGGCGAATCGGCTTTTCTGACGCTCGCATTCCAAATAACGCCGAGGTCACGCACGCGCTGTCGCTTACTGATCCACAACTCATTGAATTGGATCCTCTGAGCTGCACCGTGTTTCTCGCCAAAGAGGGCATGAAGCTGGACCTGGGGTGCTTGGCCAAAGGCTATATCGCTGACAAAATTGCAGATTATCTGAAAAGTCAGCACGTTATGTCCGCCCTTGTCAACCTTGGCGGTAACATTAAGACAATTGGCGCCAATGTGCTCGCGAGCAGGCCGTGGCAGATTGGCATCCAGAATCCGCGACAACCGCGAGGCACCAACCTTGCTGTGCTGCCCATTTGCAACCAGTCCGTGGTAACCTCCGGTACCTACGAAAGGAAACTGCAGGTAAACGAGCACACCTATCACCACATTCTTGACCGCAAGACAGGCTATCCAGTTGACACGCAACTTGCGAGCATCACGATTATCTCGGACAACTCGCTTGATGGAGAAATTTGGACCACGCGCCTTTATGGCGAGAAACCCCGTCAGCTCCTTGCTCGTGTGGAACAAGAAAAAGACATCGAGGCGCTCATAGTAACCACTGATAATCGCGTATATTATTCGTCGGGAATCTCGCCTGAGTTCCTTGCGTAATTCAGAAAGGAAGTTTGATGCTTAACTTTGTTGGCCTCATTGGCACCAATTCAAAAGAGTCAAATAACCGAAGACTCCTGCAGTTTATGCAGAAGCACTTTGCCGACAAGGCCTCTATTGAGCTGGTGGAGATTGACAACATTCCCCTGTTCAACAAGCCTCAAAAGATGAAGGTCCCCGAGGTTGTCTCAGAGCTTGCAAAGAAAATTGAGGCCGCCGACGGCGTCATCATCGCAACCCCAGAGTACGACCACTCCATTCCAGCGGTCCTGCAAAACGCGCTTGCTTGGCTGTCCTACGGCATCTTCCCTATGGTCAACAAGCCAGTCATGATTGTCGGCGCATCCCTGGGCACACTCGGATCTTCTCGCGCACAGCTTCAGCTCCGTCAAATTCTGGACGCTCCTGAGCTCAAGGCCGCAATCATGCCAGGTTCCGAGTTCCTTCTTGGCCGAGCCCCGCAGGCATTTGACGAGAAGGGCAACTTGAAGGACAAGGCTACCGTCAAGAAGCTTGACCTGCTCTTTGACGATTTCCGTCTGTTTGTGAAACTCAACGAGAAAATGGCCGCATCGCGCGAACTTCTCCGCAAAGAGGCCGAGAACTTTGACTGGGAAAACCTGTAGGCCTGGAAGGAACTACTACTATGAAATTTGTCGGAATCGTCGGTTCAAATGCGGAGATTTCCTATAACCGAAAGCTTCTGCACTTCATCAAAAAGCATTTTGCCAAGCAGTTTGAGCTTGAGATCCTTGAGATCGATAACATTCCTCTGTTCAACCAGGACCTCAAGTGGGACGAGAACTTCCAGCTCCGCCTGCTGTACAACAAGATTACCCGTGCTGACGGCGTCATTATTTCTACGCCCGAGCACAACCACACCATCTCACCTGCGCTGAAGAGTGTCATCGAGTGGCTCTCCTACGACGTGCATCCATTTGAGAACAAGCCTGTCATGATTGTCGGCGCTTCTTACTACGACCAAGGAACTTCTCGCGCGCAAGTACATCTGCGCAAGATTATGGATGCTCCGGGCGTAAACGCATACGTTTTACCTGGTAACGAGTTCCTTCTTGGAAAGGCCAAGCAGGCTTTTGACGAGGACGGCAACATTATCGACGAGCGCACCGTCGGCTTCCTGGGCCTTTGCCTGGATAACTTTGTCAAATACGTAGAGGTGGTCTCCAAGTTGAAGAAGCCAAAGCCAATCGCGCCAGAGGATCTGGACGTAACCAACTCAATTTCCACCACTATCCAGGGCATTGATCCCGACGATCCTGATTGGGTCGAGAAGGCCGCCGAGCTTGTGGGCGCGGTCTCGGGCGACACATACGTTAAGCTTGATCACGGCATTTTGACGGTCAACCAGATTGACATGTTCCTGAAGGCAATGCCATTTGAGCTAACTTACGCGGACGACAACAACCAGTTCCTCTACTACAACAACGCTCATGACAACCCAGACACTATGCTGGCAAAACGAGTTCCTGAGCAGTCGGGCAACCGTCTTTCCACAGTTCACAGCTCTCTTCCCGAGGGTCGTATGAAGAACGTTGAATTTGTCATCGGCGTTCTTCGCAACGGCGACAAAGAATACGTACGCACCATTGTCCCAGGTACACCAGCCGACATCATCAACACCCACAACTACCAGGCAATGTACTACCCCGATGGCTCGTATGCGGGCATTAACGAGATCGTCTTCAACTTCAAGCCATGGTTGGATTGGTACCTACAAACCACAGGTCAGCGCCTCGTAAGCGCTAGCGGCGCAGTTGTTCCGCCAGCTGGTGCTCCCGCCCCTGCTGCTGGTGCTCCCGCACCAAGTGCAGGCGTAGATGCTACCTCGGGTGCAAGCGCTTAACGTGCAGCTACGCGCCGTGAAACGCCGCGATGCGAATGACGCGCCTACCTGCACATACGTGCGACCAAGTGCAATGATGCACAACTGAAGTGATACACTTCCCTCGCCTTCCAGAAATAAATCTCTGGAAGGCGAGATTTTTGTATTAAGTTGCAAAATTTCTATTTAGGCTAAATATGTATTCATTTCTACGAATATCTATGCACAGATATTCAATTTTGTGTATCACTCATTTTTAGGCTCAAAATTTAAGGGGCCAAAAAGGTAAAAAATCCGTTTAGTTGGGGATTAAAACTTTAAAAAGTCATTTTTATGCCCAACTAAGACGATTTTTTACCACCATTGCAATTTTTTATCTGCGAAAACTCGCTATGCAGAAAAATGAAACTCCAACTAAACGCATTTTTTACCACTTTGGATAGAATCAGCAATTGGCATTATTGGCCATACCTCAATCAACTGGGCATCTTTCAAACCACTGCTCATCGCTTAACTTGTCGGGTATCACCGAGCAATACCAGTGTCATCCGACAGTCACTACCCGTTGAACTTGTTGATCTTTCGATCGTAAGTGAGCAGGCCGTTTACCTCTTCCTCGACGTCAGACACCTGGGTGTAAACGTATCCCGCAAGGCCTTCAACCTGCAGCGATTCCACCTCTGC
This sequence comes from uncultured Atopobium sp., assembly GCA_937905925.1. GTDB lineage: Bacteria > Actinomycetota > Coriobacteriia > Coriobacteriales > Atopobiaceae > Lancefieldella. The sequence continues at coordinate 20,373 of CALCXO010000014.1, read as the reverse complement.
AAGCAGCTTTTGGACAGCTCCTCGCCAATCCTCAACTGTGGCAAAATCCCCGTATCCATAAGAATGGTCAAGTGACGTATGACCTGATGTCATCTGCGCCAGACCACCAAACTCAGAAATTATTGCTGCTCGATTCTCCCGTTGCTTTCCATGCCAACCCGCACGAAGCGGTCGGAAATAATTGTGAATGCTCAGGAAATCGCCGCATCCCTGGTCGTACCAGCCGCTTGTTGCATCAATTGGTCGTGTTGCATCCAAGGCGCGAACAGCCTCAGTAGCAGCCCGTGCATCAAACTGTCCCCAACCCTCGTTAAAGAGCGTCCAAAATCCAATCGAAGGATGTCCATCCAGGAGCTTGACCATTTCCTGACAAGTTTCTGTCCACTCTTCGCGATAGCCATCTTCACCTGCGGATAAAGCCTCGTGATGACTTGGTATTGTGTCGTCAAACCGACCCCAGGTAAAGCTGAACAGTGTCGGCTTCTGACTCGTGTGCCAGGAACTATATGCACTACCTCCCGAAACACAATCCTGCCAAACCAGCATGCCAATACGATCGCAGTGGTAATACCAGCGCTCGCTTTCAATCTTGATATGCTTTCGCAGCGTATTGAAACCAGCCGACTTCATAGCCTCTACGTCATATACCAGCGCATCGTCGGACGGAGCCGTCAGCAATCCGTCAGACCAATAGCCCTGATCCAGCACGCCACGCACAAAATATGGCGCCCTGTTCAAGTGAACCCTTGGCACGCCAACCTCATCAGGCTTCACCTCAACAGTACGAAACGCGCAATAGCTCCGAACAAAATCGACCGCTACACCATCCCGCCAAAGTGTTGCCTCCACGAAATAGAGGTACGGTCTCTCCGGAGACCACAACTGCGGTTTGTCTACCTGTAGTTCCTCGCAAATTTCTCCTACTTCGCTCACCGGAAGCCTGGCGAGAAGAACGTCTTGCCCAAGCTCATCCTTGAGCGCCAACTCCAGCTCCAGTGCCTCCGACTGCAAGCTTGCCAGCCCGCTTACCTGCACGTTCGCCTTAACTTCAAGCGTGCCAAACATGTCACCCTTTAACGTCAGCGACTCAAGATGAACTGCAGAAGCAACCTCGTACCAAACGCTCTGCCAAATGCCACTCTGAGCGGTGTACCAAATGTCGCCACGCGAGAGTCGCTGCTTTCCACGCAGTTGAGAGCCTGTGTCACTTGGATCCCAAACGCAAAGCACAAGCTCAGCCGTGTCAGCACTGTCAGCCGTGTCCGCACTGTCTGCCGTGTCCGCACTGTCTGTCCTCGCAGCAGAGGCAGCACTCTCTCCCGTTTCAGGCGAGCCAAGTAAATTCGTCACATCAAAGGAAAATGGCAGGTAACCGCCAGTATGCGTACCGACAAGCTTGCCATCCACAAAGCACGCACACATCCAGTCAACCGCTTCAAAATGTAGAATAAGTCGCTGGTCATCGGCCAGTTTAGGTAGTTCGATTTTGCGCTTATACCACAAAAGTTCGCTCGGCTGCACCGTACGACCAACACCAGAGAGCGGAGCTTCTGGCGAGAACGGCACCACAATCTGCCCATCCCAACGGGAAGGAATCTCCTGTTGCGCGAGGATCTCTACGTCAATCTCGCCATTTACCGGTACAATCGTATAATCCCACACGCCGTTCAGCATCACGTAATTGTCGCGCTGCATGCGAGGACGCGGATACTCAGGCAACACGTTTGACGAATCAAGCGCCTCTCCCCAAACAGTCGTCAGAGAATTGAGCGTCTCCTCCGTATGCTTTTTGGGCGCACTTGCCAAAACGCGACGAATATCCAGCATGGTATCTCTCGTTTCTCCTGAAGCAGCAGGTACAAGCACATGACAAGCCAGCATGACGTATGTATATCATAGCCACTTCGTAAAAGAATTTATATAGCGAGAAAACCGAACAAACCCCAGCTCAATTCGAACTAAGGCTCAAATAGGACTGGAGCTCAGCACTACTCAAAACCTACGTAAACGCTAGTGCCTGGGAAACCATGGAATGCAGCGATTGACTCGTTTGCAGTACTCTTTGTACTCATCGCCAAACTGCTCGAGAAGCCACTTCTCCTCTGTAGCCTGCATCATTACAGTTAAAATCGCCCAAAACACAAGGGGTAGTGGTAGCAGGTAAAGGTTACTAGAGAGCAGTGCTGCACCTGACATGACAAACGCAAATGCGGAGTAGATAGGGTTTCTGACCAGCGCATAAACACCAGTGGTTACCAGCTGATTTGCAATGATCTTCTCGCGAAGTTTTTCTTTGATGGCGGCGGAAACCCAAAGCCAGATGCCCACAATCAGAAAAGCTGTACCTACGGCGTGCATCGCGCCGACCGTTGCTCGAATGCGAAGATACGGAAGAAAACCCAGCTTGGACAGGGTGATACACGCAACTGTCAGTACCGTGATGGCAATCACGTAAGCGGGACCGACGCCAAGTACCGGAAGATGATCCTTCTTCTCGTTCTGAGCAGGCATGGGTTAAACTCCGTTCGATTAGCATTTTGTTAGCTATAGCTAACTACAGCATAAAGTTTACACCTAAAACTACACTTTGACGTGAGGATTTTTATACTGACCATGTCTGTTCGTTGCCCCCTTACCATACTGAATGGCAAACGTGGGACAATGATGTAGGCAACGAAGACATGCGGCGCACTGATCTTTAATCCACACAGGTCTCTTATCCTTCATCTGAATGGCCTGAACTGGGCACTTTCGTGCGCAAAGACTACATCCGATGCACTTATCTGAAACCGAGAAGTGCTGTGTCTTCCTTTCGTTGTTATACATGGAATCCATAAAAAGTCTAACTGCATACGGAACAACGCCCTGCATGTGATTACCAACAGTACGCTCTTTGATGCCACTTAATACAGCGTTGATATAGCTCTCGGCGTTGTCGTTAATTTGCTGGACCTTTGTCTTGTCGCTCAAATCAAAAATCGGAGTCCAGGTATCAGGCATTTTGACGCTAAAACCAGCGTTGAGCTCTAGTCCTTTGTTGGCAAGAATCTTTTTTGCGTCAACAAACGTGCAACCAGCCATTATTCCGTACGTTGTCACAATGAACGAGTACGGCGCAGAGGCACTTATGACCTGGAGATTCTGCAAAAACTCCCGAGTTGTAATGGGAAGTTCCCAGTTATAAACTGGCGTCACGATGCCGAGCATCTCATTTTCTGAGAGATTTACCTGGCCGTTTGAAACCTCAATCGAGACTGCAGTGTCATCAAACTCCGCGGCAATTCGCTCGGCAACATATTTGCAATTACCGGTTGCAGAAAAATACAAAATCATGTGTCCCTCTCCCGCGCGGTAGTTGTCTACCCACGCTTCCCTTGCACTAATAATAAGCTATTTCACCTGGTTAATATCAGTTACTATCCACTATATGAGTGTCCATTACACTGGACACTCAAAACTCTTTTTAAGCCTATGATTATTTAACGATGAGAAATAAATTACCTGTTCAAACAGCTGATTTTTTTCTCTAACATCTCTGAAAGGAACACACCATGGAACGAACAATTGACGTATCTACAAAATTGAGCACGCAAGTTCCGCCTGACACTATAAACGTTGAGATTACTCTTCAAGGAGCTTCTAAGACCCGTGAAGAATGTACTGCTAGATATAATGTGCTGGTACAAACAATAAAAGAAGCGCTCGAGAAAAACAGACTTTCAGCATCAATTTTGAAAAGCAATAAATATTCAGTTTGTGGTCACGAGGTAAATCAATATAAAAAAGATTACAAGGGTGACTATTATGTCGCTGAGAAAATAATTAAGGGATATGTTTTCCGTGCTAACTTATCTATCAAAGAACAACTCGAAAAAGATCTTGTTGATAAAATTTGGAAAGCACTCAGTTCATGTGGCAATGAAGTGACTTTTTCAGTCGAATTTTCAAAAGCACATGATGACGTTATTAAAGACAGTCTATCTATAGATGCTATTGTTGCCTGCCGTCAAAAAGCGAATCTTCTTGCTAAAGCCGCTGATGCAAAGGTAATTGGACTTAAACATGCAGATTATGACTTCGAAAGAGGAGGTTTGACATATTCGGCCTGCGCTTGTAGTGCTTTTGATAAATCTGACCGTAGGAACCAAGTTCCTGCATTTGATCCGTCAGAGATAGACATCTATTGCTACGTAGAAACCTCATGGGACATCGAGCTCCTACCACCAGATGATCTGCTGTAACTACACAATCCTCCGCACTTCAAAGGGTTTCTCGCCAGGCGAGAAACCCTACTTGTAGCACGTCATTTACTTTCAGCAAGCGGTCACTGAACGCTCCCCGTTTACTGGTAGCGAAGCGATTCAACAGGATTGAGCTTTGAGGCTCGTCGAGCAGGCCAGTAGCCAAAGATGAGTCCGATGCCAATACAGATTCCCGAGGTAATCATCACGATATTTGGAGTGATAATAGGCGTAATACCAGTTTCAAGCTGTATCATGCTGCCAAACGAGCCAGCCAACCCCCACGCTCCGGCGTAACCCAGGGCAATGCCAATCACGCCGCCCATGATGCAGATCAGGATAGATTCGCACAAGAACTGCTTGGTGATGTCGGACGCGCGAGCGCCAAGAGCTTTACGCAGGCCAATCTCCCTAATGCGCTCCGTCACGTTGGTGAGCATCATGTTCATAATGCCAATGCCGCCAACCAAAAGCGAAATGCTTGCCGTAGCGGTAACCAGAACCTGGAACGACATCAGCGTGGCATTCATCTGCTCAATGATGGACGAGAGCGTCATAACTGTCACGCGATCTTCTGCCTGCGCAGAAGGAATGTTAAACCAGTCCAGCAACCAGGACTTTGTCTCATCCGCAAGTGCCTTCATGTCAACGTTTTCGTGAGCGTAACCAAAGACCTGGCTGATGGTTTTGGTGCCCGTCAGGCGCGCTGAATACGTGGAGTACGGTATATAGGCCAGCAGTGTGTCGCCTTGCCCGCCCCCATTTGGGCCACTGTCAACCACGCCCACAATGGTGTAGCTATCGTTGTTGATGCGAACAACCTGCCCAATGGACGCATCTGAGCTGCCAAAGAGTTTCTCGGCAGACAACTTGTCGAGAAGAACGTTTCTAGACGTATCGTCTACGTCGGACTTTGTGAAGAGTGAGCCCGCGGATGCCTTGAGGCCCATGACGGTGAAGTAGTCGGGCGTGCAGCCGATGATTCGCGCGTCAAACTGCTTCTCGGCCGAGTTGACGCGGGCCATGGTGGAGTCAATGCCGGTGACAAGCTCATACCCTGGCACACTGAGCTGCAGCATGTCAAGATCTTGCTGCGTGACCTCGCGGTCTGGCCACGCGTATATCATGACCATACGCGACTGATTGAGGCCCAACGAGCTGACCAGCGAATACTTGATGCCGTCTATAAGCGCCGTCATGGCAATAACCGCGCTGATGCCAATAACAATACCCAGCACCGTCAACAAGCTACGGCCGCGGTTAGCGTTGAGCGCAGACAGGGTTTCTCGCAACAAATCCATCAGCCTCATAGCGCAGCACCTCCTGTCGCGGATCGTGCGCCCGTCGCAGCATGCGAGCCCGCTGCAGCATGTGTTCCCGTCGCAGCATGTGCGCCCGACGCCTTATCCGCGCCCGTCGCGGACTGTGCAGCGTGTTGCTTCACAAACTCTTTTTCCTGCTCGTCCGTGAGCAGGCGGCCGTCGCGAATGTGTACCACGCGGTCAGCCCAAAAGGCAGTCTCGGGGTCGTGTGTAATCAGCACAATTGTCTTGCCACGCTCCTGCATGGACTTGAACGTGTTGAGGACCATCTCACTTGTTGCAGAGTCCAGGTTGCCTGTTGGCTCATCGGCAAAAATAACCGCTGGGTCGTTTACCAGCGCACGAGCAATGGCTACGCGCTGCACCTGACCTCCGGAAAGCTCATTTGATTTGTGCTCGTAGTACTCCTCGGGCAGGCCAACAGAACGCAACGCCTTCCAAGCACGCAACTCTCGCTCTTTTGCGGGAATGTCCGAGTAGATGAGCGGCAGCATAACATTTCGCAGCACCGTAGTGCGCGGCAGTAGGTTAAACGATTGAAAGACAAAGCCCAGACGCGTGGCGCGAATCTCCGCAAGGTCGTCGTCGGAAAGATCTGCAACCTCAAGTCCCTCAAGCTTGTACGAACCAGCAGTAGGCGTATCCAGACAGCCTAAAATGTTCATCAGGGTTGATTTGCCCGAGCCTGACGGACCCATGATGCAAAGAAACTCGCCCTTCTCCACAGTCAGAGAAACACCCCGTAGAGCGTGCGTCAAACCTGCAGCCGTCTCGTATATGCGATGCAGCTTATGTACCTCGATTACCTTGGACATACGCGTCGCCTACTTGGAATCTTTGGAGCCTGTTGCGTCATTCGCCGAGCCAGACGTTGCGCCTGCCGGAGCGTCCATAGCCGCGCCCTGAGATGGACCGCCAGCGCCACCGCCAATCATCACCTCAGTGCCGTCCTCAATGCCAGTACCTTCAATGACGGCCGTCGTAGAGCTTTGCGCCTTTACGGTCACTGGCACGCGCTCTACCTGCGGATAGCCCTTCTCGTCACGAGAAGTAACCACGTTGACGTAAGCGCCATCCCCGTCGTCCATGACAGCAACAAGAGGCACGGTCAGAACGTTATCCATGTGCTGGATCATGATGTCCACGTTGGCAGTCATGCCCGGCTTGATGGAAGCGTCGGGACTACTAATAAGCAGGTCAACGGTGTAAGAAACGATGGAGCGACCAGGACTATCGTAACTTGCACCTGCGTCGGCACCGTTAGACGAAACAGCAGAAACGTGAGTCACCACTGCATCGCAATACAGGTCTCGCAGAGCTGTAAAGCTGACCTGTGCTTTCTGATCAACAGCTATACGAGAAATGTCTACCTCGTTGATCTGGACGTTCACCTTCATCTGGGAGAGGTCCGCGATAGTAATCAGAGGACCGGCGTTGCCAGCACTTGGCGCGGACGAGCCAACCGAAGCGCCGTTCACCGCGTTCATCACAATAACCGTACCGTCGCATGGAGCGGTGACTACACGCTTATCTGCCTGGGCAATTGCGTCGTTGTAAGCAGATCGTGCCTCCTCGAGTGCAATCTGGGCGCTCTCCAGATTTGCCTCTGCCGCTTCAACAGCCGCAGCAACAGACGCAGCGTTTGCCTCCTGGCCCTCCGCACCTGCCTCTGAGACACCATTGCGAGCGGAGACCAGAGCCGAGCGTGCTTTGCTAACCTCATTCTCAGCAGCTTTTACCTGCTGAGACGCCTTACGAACAGCCTTGTCCAGCTCATCATTCTTGATGGTAAAGAGCTTGTCACCCTTATGAACGTACGTGCCCTCAGAAACCTGAACATCCTGAATAATGCCATCTACCTCGGGAGTTACCACGGTGGACGACACAGGCTTGATGGATCCAGACGCAGAAACAGAATCGCTGAACTCGCCGCGCGTGACAAACGTAGTGCTTGGCATCACGGTAGTGTTCTGGTTCTGGCCGCCTTGGCACATAGGCAAAATAAACAGCGTAACGAGAAGAACAAAGACTCCAGCGGCTATTCCTGCCTTGATAAGTTTCTTTTTACGACGAGCTTTACGGTGACGAGCCAAACTCTCGTACGCCTCACGAGCTTCAGCGTCTTCTTCACTTTCACCTGGAGAAATGACACCAATCTGGGAGCCTAAGTTAGCCGTCTGATCAGCTACCGTTGGAAGCGTAGACGCAAAGGATGCCTGTTGATATCCCTCAGGAGGTGTGGGGATGTTGGGGGTTCCGGCGGCTGTAGCGCCTGTAGTGCCCGGCGCACCTGTGGAGCCCGCATCGCCTGCATTGCCCGCACCGGCCGCATGTCCCTCGTTGGCTTCTTGCTTTGAACCGTGATTGAAGTGAAGCATAGGTCCCTCCGAAATCCATGCTTAAAACACGAGAAATCCCAGAAGAAATCAGTTTGACCTTTCAGTTTATATAAAATTTTTCAGCAAAAGTTAGTTTGCTTAAACAACTACGGCGAGCGGTATAAAAGCAGCGGTCTGTGTCAGCGAGCTACTCAAACACAAACGCGAAACCACGTAACTGTCCAACGTGTTTCTCGCCCCTATTGCACCACAAGCTCAAGGTTGTCATTTGATCGCTGAATGCTCCATTTTATCGATGTAGCGGAATCAACCAGCGAGAGATCATGTGAGACCAACAACAAAGCTCCTGGATATTCAGACAACAAACGTTCAAGCGCTACGGTTGAACCAAGGTCCAAATAGTTAGTTGGCTCGTCCACTACGATAAGTTCTGGTAATTCGAGCATTCCCAACGCAAGCATGAGTTTTCTCATTTCACCTGGACTGGTGGACTCACCTGCAAGAACATAATCAGGATCTGAATTGAGTTGCGCCACAATAGACAACACTCTTCCGCGTTGGGAGTTTGATAACCCTTTGATTTTTCTTACTGTCTCTGTTTTTTGCAGTTCAGTTGGCTCCTGAGGAATATATAACATCCGCACATCGTCAGAAATACTTGAAATAATTTTCTTTACCAGTGTTGTTTTACCACAGCCGTTATCGCCGACAACACCAATATGATCTGTGTTGCCAATAAACAGCGGTGGGGTTTGTAGGCAACTTTCTCCCATGAGAATGTTATTAGGTTCCATCCTCAACAGAACTTTTCTCTTACTTGCCTCACTATCCAACCAGATATTGGAATCATATTGTTTCTCAACCTTAATACCTGTGGCTTTACCCGTTGCCTTTTCAAGTCTATCCAACATGCGTACAGCCAATTTTCCCGCTTTACCATCTTGGCCTGAAACTATATAGCCCCGCTTTTTTGCACGCGCATCGCTGTCATGCTTGTCAATAGTTCTTCCACTTTTGCGCGCCTGAACTCTAGAAGCCTCTTCTCTACGTCGCTGGGTTTCTCGCTCAAGGCGAGTCTTCTCTTTTTGCGCCGCTTCCTTTGCGTGTAATGCGCTAGAACGTTCAAGCTCTACCTGTGATGATGCCTGAGAATAATTACCAGATTTCATGTTTGCCGTGCCGTTAGCTACAAACAAACATTGAGTGCAGAGTTTGTCCAACAGCTCTCTATCATGTGAAATGAGCACCCCGATACCCTTGAACTGCGACAAGGCCACAAAAAGAGTATGTTTTGTTGATACATCCACATGATTAGTGGGCTCGTCTACCACAAGAACATCAGGTGAAGCCCATAAAGCACACGCTACCTGGAGTCGCTTCTGCTGGCCACACGAAAGCGTTTCAAAACGCCAAGGCCAATCATCCTCTAACAAAAGCTCTCGCCTCAGCTTAATTGCCGCATCATCATAGGCAACCGCAAAATCAAAAAGATTAGCTGGTGCCTCCGTTGCATTTTGTGCACAATATACCGAGAAAAACGATGGGCTTATAACTCCCCTGTCAGGTTGCAAGAGACCACATACGATACGTGCGAGGGTTGTTTTACCAGATCCGTTATTACCAACAAAGCCGGTCCATCTCTGTGGGAGTGTAATAGTCACATCATGTAAAGTGGGCTCTACCGCTGATGGATAGGTATATTCAATATTTGAAAGATTAAGCTGCATGATACCTCGGTTCTGCCGAAGACCACGCGGAGTAGCATGCAACTATGCACAGGTAAATGGCTATAAATTAAGACATGATTAAGCAATACTACACCCGCGGTAGTGTCGTCGGCGACGTTACGTGAATTCGGGTTTTATGAGTATCGCTAGTTCTTCATGCACCTAATCCCTTCTCGCACCAGCGCTTGCCAAAGGCCCTGGTGAATCAATTAAAACCATAATAGCTTTGAGAACGCACTAGTACAAGAAGGAATCACTGAGGCAAAATAGTTTTATCCTAAATCTTCAACTCAAACTTTTCTTTATCCAACATTTTGATTACCTTTGCTGGACTTTCAGCCACAACTATTCGACCGTTACTGACTTTGCAAGGTTTCTTGGCTTATCAACGTCACAACCACGTGCAAGAGCCACGGAGCGCGCAAAAAGTTGAAAAGGTACCGAAGCAATGATTGGCGAGAAGGCATCTCTGACTTTAGGCACGTAGATGACATAGTCGGCATGCTTTTTGATTTCCTGATCACCTTCGGTCGCCACAGCAATAATCATGGCGCCGCGTGCTCGAGATTCTTGGATATTGGAAATCATCTTGTCGTATACCGGAGAGTTAGTTGCCACGGCAATGACAGGATAGCCTTTAGACAGAAGTGCAATAGGGCCATGCTTCATCTCTCCGGCCGCGTACGCCTCGGCATGGAGATAGCTGATCTCTTTGAGCTTGAGGGCGCCTTCGTAGCAGATGGCAGCTCCCATGCCACGACCAATGAACAGGGCATCATTGGCATCTTTGCAAGCCTGCGCCGCAATGTCGATAGCCTTTGTATCGCTGAGGACTTCTTCGACCTGCTCGGCGGTATCGGCAAGTTCTTTAAAGAGCAAGCGTATCTGAGCAATTGAGAGCTTTCCTTTTGCCTGCGCAAGAACCATAGCAAGAAGCGTTAGGCTCACAATTTGGCCAAGGAAAGATTTGGTTGAGGCAACGGCAATCTCCTTGTTAGCCTTAGTGTAGATAACACCGTCAGACTCACGGGCCACGGGACTACCAATAACGTTGGTGATGCCAAAAACCTTAGCGCCTTTGATGCGGGCGTCGCGGATGGCGGCCAAAGTGTCAGCAGTCTCGCCGGACTGAGAAACGGCAACTACCAGCGTTGACGGAGTAATAATGGGGTTGCGATAACGAAATTCACTCGCAGCTTCAACTTCGACAGGTATGCGTGCCCAGCCTTCGATAAGCTGACGGGCGATAAGACCGGCGTGGTAGCTAGTTCCGCAGGCAATGATATAAACGCGATCAATCAAACGGAGCTGTTCCAAGGACATGCCCAGCTCATCAATGGAAAGTACGCCGTTAGTCAGACGTCCTGCAAGGGTATCGCGGATGACACGAGGCTGCTCATGGATTTCTTTGAGCATGAAATCAGGGTAGCCGCCCTTCTCGACAACATCAACATCCCAATCAACATGCATGACTTTAGGTTGAATGGGATTTCCATCAGCATCGGTATAGCTGATGCCATCGGGCTCCATAACGGCAAACTCGTTGTCGCCAAGAACAGTGACATCTCGGGAGGCTTCGATAACCGCAATGATGTCAGATGCAACGTAGCCGCCCTTCTCGCCATGTGCAAGGACAATGGGAGAATCTTTGCGAGTAACTACAATGCGACCGGGTTCCTGAGAGCATATAACAGCAAGGCCATAGGTTCCTACAATTTGCGAGCATGCCTTGGCAACAGCATCGCGAAGGTTGCCTCTGTAGGCTTCTTCAATAAGGTGAGAAACGACTTCAGTATCGGTATCGCTGCGGAATTTGTGCCCCCGAGCCTCAAGCTGCTCACGGAGTTCGGCAAAGTTCTCGATGATGCCGTTGTGTACGACGGCAATTTGATTGTCACAAGAGGTATGTGGGTGGGCGTTGCGCTCACTTGGAGCGCCGTGCGTTGCCCAACGGGTATGTCCGATGCCACAGGGGCTTGCATTATTGAGGTACTCCACCGCTTCAGCTAATCCCGCAACTTTTCCTACGCGATGTACGACCGTAAGTTCTTCGTTGGTTGTGTTTTGCAAAGCAATACCGGCAGAATCATACCCACGGTATTCGAGACGTTTAAGACCTTCAATGAGGACATCTTTTGCACTTTGGTGTCCGGTAAAACCAACGATGCCGCACATATATAAACTCCAATCGTGTGCTTCTGGGAGTGTCACAGAAACGATTAGTTTTAATCAACCCACTCTATTTTAGCGAGTTATATAGGCAAACTTGTATGGTATTAAAAAGGCAGTTGGCAAATGCTTATCAGAAAGCGAATAGTAGCTACGTGATTCAAACGGGACATAATGATACAAATGGGCTATTGACTGAGTTTCTGTGTGTCTATCCTTTATAAGTTAGATAGAGCTAACCGAAAGGAGACGCATTATGTCTGAAACACCCTCAGTCAAGAAAAAAGGGCTGCAACCGAAGGACCTTATAAACATCGGTATCTTCACCGCTCTCTACTTCATAATCATCATGGCTGTGGCAATGTTGGGCTACGTTCCTATATTCATTCCATTGCTCTCCGTCATCTGCCCGCTTATCGGAGGTATTCCGTACATGCTCTATATCACAAAAGTAAGGCATTTCGGAATGGTTTTCATCATGGGAATCATCCTCGGACTCCTTATGGGTCTCGGTGGCATGGGCGTATATGCCTTTATTACAGGGCCAGTATGTGGTCTTCTCGCCGACCTTGTCCTCAGAAGCGGTAACTATAACAGCGCAGGGCGCGCCATAATTTCACACGGAGTCCTGAGCGTATGGTTGATAGGCAACTATATTCCCATCGTCATGAATCGCGCGAGCTACTTCGCAGGTATCGCCTCTGGCTACGGACAGGAATATGCCGACGCCCTCTCCAGCTACATTCCTGACTGGAGCCTTCTACCTCTTGCTCTTGCTGCATGTATCGCGGGGTGTATCGGAGCTGTCATCGGCAAGAAACTCCTCCACAAGCACTTTGAGCGAGCCGGCATCGCATAATGAAAAAGGGGCTGTTCCTCTCAACTGCCAATAACCGAGGGCTTGTACTTGATCCCCGCACTAAAGTGCTTGCCACACTCGTCGTCTCAACAATTATGCTTGGGTCTTATAATGTGGGGCCTCTCCTTGTGGTTAAGCCACTGCTTATTGCAACACCTTTCATCATGCTAGCCCTCTCTCACCATTTCCGCTCAGCAATCACATACCTCACGCTATACGGGTCTGCAAGCGCTGTAGCGGCAATCGCGGAATCATGCCTCACTGGAGTTGCTCTCTTTGCCACGCTAGGCATCTCGGGAATCGTAAGGCAGTTCGCCCCTGGTATTGCCATGGGAACCTGGCTAGTCACAACCACGTCGGTGAGTGAGTTTATGGCAGCATGCGACCGTATGCACATGCCTCAGGCAGTAGAAATTCCCTTTGTCGTAATGCTTCGATACTTCCCAGCGATAGCCGACGACTACCGACAGATAGCTGCTGCTATACGCATGCGCAGCAGCAAGACGTTCAGAAACCCTATATCCGCTATCGAGAATTGCCTGGTACCGCTGCTTGTCTCAGCAGTGCGAGGCGGTGAAGATCTCTCTGCTTCGGCGCTTGTGCGAGGGCTCGGTGGACCAACAGCTCGCACTAACATAAACGAAGCGCGCATGCGTGTACGAGACTGGATAGTAATCGCCTTTCTCGCCATAGCCGTTATCTGCGCGGTGATCACGCCATTGCTCTACTACTAGGATTGAAATGATCGAGATAAAAAATGCATGCTACTGCTATCAGGCAAGCGAGAAAAACAGCCTCTCCGAAGTCAACCTTAACGTGGCTCCTGGTGAGGTTGTTTGCCTGACAGGCGCCTCGGGATCTGGAAAGACAACCCTAACAAGGCTCGTCAATGGACTCATCCCCCATTATTATGAGGGGAAACTCTCGGGGAAGATTGAGGTCTGTGGTCTTACACCTTCCAACCACGAGCTTTGGGAACTAGCGCCAAAGGTCGGATCAGTCTTCCAGAACCCTAAGACTCAATTCTTCTGTTTAGATACAACCGGTGAACTTGCATTTGCATGTGAGAACCAAGGAATAACGCCTGACAAGATACGCACGCGCTTAAAGGACGTCGCCAACGCGCTTGAGCTCACAGATCTTATCGACCGCAGCTGCCTCTCACTTTCTGGTGGAGAAAAACAACGCGTTGCCTGTGGCTCGGCCACTATGCTTAACCCAGATGTTCTTGTTCTCGACGAACCATCCTCCAACCTGGACTTTGCTTCCATCGGGCTTCTCCGAAAGATTGTTGCAAAATGGAAAGCCGAGGGTCGCGCCGTGCTCATCTCCGAGCATCGACTCCATTGGTTAGAGGGCATCGCCGATCGCATTATTGTGATGCGCTCAGGCAGCGTGGAGCGCGAGATTGACTCCACGCAATTCTATGCATCCACTGCTGCCGAGGCGCGAGCGCTTGGTTTGCGTGCACCAACCTTTGCGGCCATTGCAGCTGAACAGTGCTGCGCACGATGCGAGAAAAACGAGTTTGTAGAAATACGGGATATGGACTACCACTACCCGCAATCGAGCCGCGGCATCAACGTTTCTCGCATCGCCTTCAGGCGAGGAGGTGTCACTGCCATCATCGGAAGCAATGGTGCTGGAAAGTCTACCTTCGCACGCTGCATCTGCGGTCTTGTGAGCGGTTGCAAAGGGACCAAAGATGTTGGAGAAGGTCCTCGCCCATTCTCAAGCAGACCAAGAAACGGCTCCTTGGTTATGCAGGACGTAAGCCATCAGCTCTTCCGAGAGAGCGTATTTGATGAGGTACTCGACTCCACGAGTCGTGCTGACGAGCACCTTACCCGTACTATACTTGCATCGTTGGACTTAACTGAACTGGCACAACGCCATCCGCTGTCGCTTTCAGGAGGCCAAATGCAACGCGTTGCCCTCGCTACGGCACTTGCATCAGGTCGTGACCTACTCGTGCTTGACGAACCTACTAGTGGACTTGACCTTGCCCATATGGAACAGGTTGCTGCAAGCGTTACCGCAGCAGCGGAGGAAGGACGAGCTGTCGTGGTTGTAACACACGATCCTGAGTTCATCAGAGCATGTTGCACCGACTTTGCCCACATGGAAGACGGATCGTTTGTAGACCAAGGCACGCTCGATGATGCGGGCTGGTCAAAGGTGCTGTCATTTTTTGAGAACACTCTTCAGAGAAACGAAGAGGATTGGAGACACGATGGACATTGCTAACTATGCTGACATGGGTGGCAACGTCCGTCGCGTGACGCACGATACAGATCATTCTGTATGGAGGGCAGAAGGTACTGACGGACAGGGCATCATGACAATGCACGATGTCATGCCTGGAATTACCCTCATGTTCAATGACTTCACAAGTGTATGGAACCTTGAGTCGGGCTTTAAGCTTACCCCAGGATCACGCATGCTCTGCCTGAACTATTGTCGAGAAGGAAGAATTGAGTGGGAGTCCGGAACTGACTCATGTCTGTACCTTGACGTAGGTGATCTTGGTATTGACGATCACGCAAGACATGAAAGTCTCTTTCGGTTTCCGTTTGGACACTACCGTGGTGTCACCGTCTGTCTTGATCCCGACATAGCAGATAAATCGCTGCAATCAATGTTTCCCGAGGGCTTTCCTGTAAGTGTTAAGCAGCTCTACGAGAGGTTCTGTTCAGGCGATGAACCAAGTGTGCTCCGTAGCGGACCGTCGGTCGAGCATATTTTCTGCGAGATATATAACGCTCATGACCGCTTTAGAGATGCTTACCTAAAACTCAAGATTATGGAGCTTCTCTTGTTTCTCGGCAGTAATATTCCTGAAGGCGGACGCATTGGACAGTACGGTCTCACACGCGCACAGGTTGATAAGGTAAAGGAAATAGAACGAGCTATAACCTCTGATCTTTCTTCCCATAAGACACTCAAAGAGCTCTCACAAGAGTTCGAGTTTCCCTATGCCAGCATGCAGCGGTGGTTTAAGGAGGTTTATGGCACCAGTGTGCACGTATACCTTACACGCTATCGCATGGCACAAGCTGCGACACTCCTTCGGACAACCTCCAAGCCAATTGGTGAGGTGGCATTTGAAGTCGGATATACCAATGCCTCAAAATTTGCTTCCACATTCCGTAATGTCGTTGGCATGGCACCTGGCGATTACCGTGAAAGCGCTGGACAAGAAAGATAATCCACCCGCATAGATACACTTGGAGCTAGCCGCGACAATCGGGCTTTTCTCATGCAACGAGCTATGAATACAATTTGCTCATACTCGTCGTTTGGGAGGACCCATGGACCCTAGCAAAAAGGAAAAGAGCAGTTGGATACAGCAGCTTGCTTCATTTACACACGGACAGCGTCTAAAACTGGGAGCCTCGCTGTTATGTGCTGTGGTAGGTGTTGTTGGAGGCATTGTTCCCTTTTTTGCCGCCTACAAGTTGATTGCGCTTTCAATATCAGGCACCCTTGCCATCAGTGAAGTTGGACACTGGGCACTCATTGCCCTTCTCGGAGTGGCAGTTCAGGCAATAGGCTATCTAGCCTCAACATCGACATCACACAGCGTTGCCTACCATACGCTTGAAAACTTGCGAAACGCCGCTTGCAAACATCTTGCTGCATGCTCCCTAGGCGATGTTCAATCAGCGCCTTCTGGAGCACTTAAGAAAATAATCATTGACGATATTGAGCAAATGGAGCTGCCCATTGCCCACGTTATCCCGGAATTTACCAGCAATGTGCTTCTTCTCATCTTGTGTTTTGCAATCGTGTGCTCAATTGATATCCGGCTCGCTCTCTCTATGCTCATCGCACCAGCCTTGTCAATTGTGCCCCTTTCGCTCCTTTTTAAAAACTTTGAACGAGACTATACAGCGTACTGGACAGCAAGTGAGCGCGTTAACTCAACACTCGTCGAATACATCGATGGAATCGAAGTCATCAAGACTTTCAATCAAGCCGACTCCTCGTATGCTCGCTTTCGTAACGATATCTCTGAATTTGAGAAATTAACACTTGCCTGGTATAGGTCTGCTCGTATCCCCATGAACGCCATGTTTGCACTACTGCCAACGCTCCTTCTGGGTGTTGTACCAGTTGGATGCATTCTTGTAGCTTCGGGCAGTATCGACGTAGCTCAGATGGCTCTTGCATGTATGTTATCAATCGGCGTCATTGGTCCTCTCACTAAAATTACGCAGTACACCAATATGTTTAAGGAAATCGAGAAGGTAATGGACAGCGTTAGTAAGCTGTTAGAAATGAAACCCTTGCCCGAAGCCTCCTCTCCCGCAATCATCACGTCCCACGATATCTCATTCAAGAACGTCCGATTCTCATATTCCAACGAAGAAGTGCTCCACGGAATCTCTCTTGAAGTGCCTGAAGGTACCTCGTGTGCTCTGGTGGGACCAAGTGGTTCTGGAAAGTCAACAATGGCCAAACTCATTGCTCGATTCTGGGATGCAGGATCAGGAACAATCCGTATCGGGGAAACTGACGTTCGCGATATACCACTTGATCAGCTAGCTGGTCTTGTAAGCTTTGTGACTCAAGACAATTTCCTCTTTGATCGAACAATCTTTGAGAACGTAAGGCTCGGACGTGAGGGTGCAACTGACGCCGAGGTAGAGCGCGCACTTGCCGCTGCGCACTGTGAAGAGTTGGCAGATAAGCTTGCAAATGGATTTGAAACCCTTTCCGGAGAAGCCGGAGGAGCTCTTTCGGGTGGAGAACGCCAGCGCATCTCTATCGCGCGCGCCTATCTAAAAGACGCGCCGATTCTTGTGCTTGATGAGGCAACTGCGTTCATAGACCCCGAGAGTGAGGAGCTCATTCAACAGGCGCTTTCAGAACTTGCACGTGGAAAGACGCTGATTGTAATCGCACACAGAATCTCAACGGTACGTAATTTTGACAAGATAGTAGTCATGGATTCCGGAAACATCGTCGCTGAGGGAACACATACGGACCTCCTCGGCTCAAGTGACCTCTATCACCGCATGTGGGAAGCACATATCTCCAATGGAACTCATGAAGTGAGAAAGGGGTAGCGTAATGTTTAGTGCGCTTATAAAAGTGGTGCGTTGGACGGGCAATAAGAAAACGCGAATTCTCTGTGGCTTTGCATACTCTTTTCTTATCTCACTTGTTTCTGCAGCACCCATTGCTATTGCCGCTTGGGCCATGTGCGGGTTTCTCGGTTTATCAAATGGCGAGAAACCCGATCTTAAAATTGCACTTACGGCTGGACTGGCCATTATTGCTTCGATTGCGCTACGCGCAGCACTTATGTGGTTGAGGGCACGAGCCGAGGAAACCGTAGCTGCAGAACGTTCCAACGAGGTGCGTGTACGTATCGGAGAAGCGTTGAAACGCGTCCCTCTTGGTTACTTTGACAATCACCCATCAGGAGAAATTCTCTCGGCACTCACAACCGAGCTATCATTCGTGGAAATCCACGGTATGCGCATGGTAGATATGCTTGGCAACGGATACATAACCGCAGCCGCAATGGTGGCGTTTCTCGCCTTCATGGATCTGCGGGCCTGCATCCTCGCATTGGCTGCGATTGCGGTAGCAACGGTGGTACTGGAGCTGATGTTCAAAAATTCCGCGCGTTTGTCGCCCGCACAAAATGACGCACGCGAGGATATGTCTCAGGCAACGTTGGAATACATCCACGGTATGCCTGTTGTTAAGAGTTACCGGCAGGTAGATGCTGCTGTGTCTGCAGTACGCTCCGCATACGCACGTTCTAGAAATGTAAATCTCAAAACCGAGCTTGCTTTCCAGCCCCTCAACGCCTTGCTTCTATTTGTGACACGCGGTGCTTCGGTTGGCGTCATTGTTATTGTATGTATCTCTTTCCTGAACGGCACGATATCTCTTCTTAACTTCTGTACGCTGGTAATGTTCTCCTTTATGCTGTTCCAATCAATCGAGGCTTGTGGTGATGCTGCTTACGTAATTGGACATATCGGAGAAGTTATCGACCGTCTTGACGCTATCGAATCCGCACCTGCAATCGATGACAATTGCAAAGCTGTGAAACTTGAGCATCACAACCTTGAGATGCATGACGTCTCATTCGCTTACGGAGATGGACCTCTTGTACTCAATGGAATGTCTCTGACTATTCCCGAGGGAACAACTGCAGCTCTTGTTGGAGGAAGTGGTTCAGGTAAGACAACTGTTGCCAAGCTGTTTGCACGTTTCTACGATGCAACAGGCGGCTCCGTACGCATAGGAGGCCACGATGTACGAGAGCTTTCTTGCGACAGTATTCTTGCGGACTTCTCCATGGTTTTCCAAGACGTCTATCTTATGGATGACACGATTGAGCGCAATATTGCCCTAAGCAGGCCTGATGCACAATTTGAAGAGATTGTAGAAGCGGCAAAGGCCGCACGCTGCGATGAGTTCATAAAAGCTCTGCCCGAGGGCTATAAGACAAAAGTTGGAGAAGGTGGAGCACGACTTTCAGGAGGCGAGAGACAGCGAATCTCAATTGCTCGCGCAATTTTGAAAGATGCGCCTCTTGTTGTTCTTGATGAGGCAACGGCAAGTGTTGACCCAGAAAACGAAGCAGAAATTCAAGCAGCCCTTGCCCAACTCTGTAAGGGAAAAACTGTGCTTGAAATTGCGCATCGTCTCTCAACAATTGAGGAAGCTGACCAGATTTTCTTCCTTAGAGATGGACGTGTTGCAGAACAGGGCACCCATGAAGAGCTTATCTCGCACAGCGGTCCCTACCATGACTTTGTTGAAGCTCGCTCGCGTATTGAAGGCTGGCAGATCTCTAAGTAATAGGCATGCTATATGCGAAGTTTTGGGAAATAAGCACAGATGAATGAACAATTAGAGTCACCTGCTCTGCGGGTGACTCTATGTTTTTCTTCGAGGCTTTAGCCTGTTGAGCGCGTGTAACGCGCGAAACACAAAACCACCCGCTATGCGGGTGGAGAATACTTTTTGCTTTGCAAATTAAAATCCTTCCTTCTAGCATAGCGATTGTTCAGGTCACTAATAGCCAAGAAGGAAGGAGTAGCTATGGCACATAAGGCCAATAGCCTTGCGCACACAAAATGGTTATGTAAATACCACATTGTGTTTACACCAAAGTATAGAAGGAAAGTCATTTATAACAAATACAGAGAAGATCTTCGAGAAATACTCAAGATGCTTTGTGACTGGAAAGGGGTGGAAATTCTAGAAGGTCACCTCATGCCAGATCATATACACATGCTTGTGAGTATTCCGCCTAAGATAAGCGTTTCAAGTTTTATGGGTTACTTAAAAGGTAAAAGCTCACTGCTCATGTTTGATAGACATGCAAACCTTAAATATAAGTATGGTAATAGAAAGTTTTGGGCTGAAGGCTACTATGTATCAACCGTGGGTCTTAATGAGGCGACAATAAGAAAATATATTCGAGAACAAGAAAACGCCGATATAGCTCAGGATAAATTAAGTTTGAAGGAATATGAAAATCCTTTCGATAAATAATCTTGCTGGATAGCCAGTTTAACTGGCTGCCGGTGTTACATTGCTATTGTGACCTGAACGAAGTGAAGGGCAAAGGACTTGAGTCCTGGGCAAGTATAATTAGGGTTATACCCTAAGAGCAAACCACCCGCTATTGAACTGCCTCCCATTTCTTGGACATAAGAAATGGGAGGCTTTTTATGCGTATGG
>CALCXO010000013.1:0-33781 GCA_937905925.1 uncultured Atopobium sp. | reverse complement strand
AGCCGACGTTAATACGCTTCAGAATCATAATCACCCGCATATGAACTGCGTCCCATTTCTTATGTCCAAGAAATGGGAGGTAGTTCAGGATACGAGGGTTTTGCTTTTAGATTTGAAAGAACGTTTAGTTGAACTTAACAACCTTCTGAGCTACACGGTAACCACCAATGGTGACTGTCTTACCAATCTTGCCAGGAAGGTTTGTGGCGGTTCCTACAAGGCCATAGCGAGCCTTGCGGTACATCTTCTTATCGTAAGCGCGAAGCTCATCCCAGAGCTCCTCAAGCTGGTCCATGGCATCTTCACGATCACTCATCTTAGAGAAGACAGAGCAGATTGCCATGATGATGGTGAAGTAACTCATCATGTACGTCTGAAGACGTGGAGAAGAGATATCGTCGTAGATGTGATAAGCGTGCATCATATTACGAGCAACACGCCAGTAGTGATCAACGCGACTTGTTAAGACCTTCTCGTTAACTGATTGATCGTCTCGACCAATGAAGTAACGATACAGGTCAACGTCAACGTAGTAGATAGTCTTTACCTTAGGGAATGGAACATACGCATAGACGTTATCCACATAGAAGGTGTGCTCAGGCATCTGAATGTTTGCAGAGCGCAGAACCTCAACGCGGTAGGTAATTGCGTGCATCAGAAGGTACTGAGACAGCTTGAAGCGGCCAATCTCTTCCCAGCCAATAATCTTGTTAGTAGGAACCGCGTCGCGATAGTCTACAAAGTTTTGGGTATTATCCTCAACGTGCTCGTAGACGTAGTTTGAGAGTACCAGGTCAACAGGGTTGTCAGAGGCAATAAAGGTGCGGAGCTGCTGAAGGAAGGTCTTCAGAGCATCACCATCTACCCAGTCATCTGAGTCAATATTTTTGAAGTACACGCCATCAGCATGGGAAACAGCCTTCATAACAGCAATGCCGTGGCCGCCGTTTTCCTGATGGACTGCTTTGATGATGTTGGGGTAACGTTCCTGCCAAGCGTCAGCTTTAGCGGCAGTATCATCCTTTACAGAGCCGTCATCAACAATAACAATCTGCACGTCATCGGCGTATTCAGAGCCCTCAAGAATAGATTCAATACAGTGATCCATGTACTCAGAAGAGTTATAGCATGGAATACCAAAGGTAATTGTCTTTTTCATGCAAGCTCCCTATGCCTGATGAGCAATAAGCTCGTCAGAAAGTTCCAGTGCAGAAGTAACAACGCCATCCATATCGTAGTAACGATACTCAGCAAGACGACCAACTGCGTGGAAGTTCAGAATGCCAGAAGTGCGCTCCTTGTAAGAGCGATAGAGCTCCTGATTTTCTGGCTCGAGAATAGCGTAATAAGGAGTCTGACCACTCTCTGGAACATATGCGTGTGAGTACTCACGCATGATGGTAGTTTTACCAGGAAGAACCTGACCAGTCATGTTCTTAAACTCAGTGATACGAGTAAAGTCCTCGCTGGTAGTGTAATTGACGGTACCAACAGGCTGGAACTGGTCCTGATCAAGCGTCTCAAACTGCATATCAAGCGTACGATAAGGCAGAGCACCCTGATCAAGGTTGAAGAGCTCATCCAGAGGTCCGGTGTAGATTACCTCACCTGCAAATGGTTTCTCGCAAACAGACACGTTAGAAGCGCTGAGCTTCATGATGTCACGAACATCAACATCCAAAAAGACCTCAATCAAATCATGATCAAGCATGTTCTCAAAGAGCTTGGTGTAGCCCTCTTTTGGCATGCCCTGATAGGTTGCGCCTGGGAAGTAACGATCATCATCGCCGACAAAGATTGGAACGCGACCTGTGATGGACTTGTCAATCTGGTCTGGAGTCTTACCCCACTGCTTCATGGTGTAGTGCAGGAAGACGTTCTCATAAACGTAGTCAGCAATCTCTTCCAGATCTGGATCGTTCTTCTCGCGCAGCTCCATGATAGGAACTTTGACGTTCTCACCAAACGTAAGAACCAGCTTCTGATAGAGTTTCTCGCCACGCTCTTCTCCAAAGGCAAGCTTCAAAGACTGGTGGTTAAAAGGAACCGGCATCAGCTGGCCGTTAATGTTAGCCAGAACCTTGTGCTGGTAGTCAGTCCAATCAGTAAAGCGCGAGAGGAACTGGTGAACGCGGTCACTCATGGTGTGATAGATATGTGGACCGTACTCGTGAACAAGAACGCCTGCGTCATCAAGGCGATCGAAAGCGTTGCCGGCAATGTGGTTTCTGCGCTCAAAGATTGCAACCTTTGAATTGCAGTTTTCTGCCATACGACGAGCAACAACTGCGCCTGCATAGCCAGCTCCAACAACAATAACATCGTAGTTGTCGGGGTTAAAACCGGCAGGAAGACCATGATTGATAGACATGTAAACCTCCGTGTGCGCCTAAGTGCGCAGGATTTGTATGTGAAACTTCACTCATTTTAACACGCGTCTATAAAGTGAGCCACGCGGGGCGCAAAGCTCTGCCGTTAGGCGTAAAATATGCAACTGGTATGAAAATGCATTTCTAGGCTTTTTGTGTCTGGTTTTTATACAAATTGCAAGCTGAGAAGTGCAAAATTCAACGAGGCACTGATGTCAAAGTATGATTGGAGCACGACACATGAGCAAGTTTCTTGACCGTATGAAAGAAACCGCTAAGTCCGACGTAAAGACTATTGTTCTTCCAGAGGGTGAGGACCAGCGTACCATCGATGCAGCTCAGAAGATTGTTGCAGAAGGTATTGCAAAGGTCATTATTCTTGGCGATCCTGAGCAGATTACTGTTCCAGGCGCAACTGTGGTAGATCCTGCTACTGACGAGCGCCATGAGGCATATGCTCAGAAGTTTGCTGAACTTCGTGCTCGCAAGGGCGTCACCATTGAGGAAGCTCGCAAGCAGATGAACGACGCCACCTACTTTGCAACCATGATGGTTAAGATGGGCGACGCTGACGGCCTGGTTTCTGGCGCTTGCCACTCTACCGCAAACACCCTAAGGCCTGCTCTGCAGATCATCAAGACTGCTCCTGGTACCAAGCTTGTTTCTGCATTCTTTATCATGAGCACTTCAACTGACTTTGGCGAGGACGGCACCCTGCTCTTTGCTGACTGCGGTCTCAACATTGATCCATCTGCAGAGGAGCTCTCCGAGATTGCTCTTGCTTCCGCTGATTCTTGGCGCGCATTCATGAGCGACGAGCCTCGCGTTGCCATGCTCTCCTACTCCACTATGGGCTCTGCTGGCGGCGCAACTGCCGAGAAGGTCCAGGAGGCCACAAAGCTTGCTCACGAGAAGAACGCTGAGCTAGCACTCGACGGCGATCTTCAGCTTGACGCAGCTCTTGTTCCTGAGGTTGGCAAGCTCAAGGCCCCATTCTCTAAGGTAGCAGGAAACGCAAACATCCTGGTCTTCCCTAACCTTGAGGCTGGAAACATTGGCTACAAGCTTGTTCAGCGCTTCAGTGGTGCTGAGGCATACGGTCCAATTCTTCAGGGCATTGCTCGTCCTGTCAACGACCTCTCCCGTGGTTGCTCCGCTGACGACATTGTTGGCGTTGTTGCAATTACTGCTGTTCAGGCTCAGATGGCAGACAACAACTAGTCTTTCCGCCCTTCTAACTTGGTATACTAAGCCAGTCTCAAAAGAGGCTGGCTTATTCTTTAGCTGGAGGCATTTATGTCTGAAATTATTTCTATTTCTAGCAACTCTCTTACCGCTTCAATTGACACCATGGGCGCGCAGCTCATGAGCTTACGCAAAGGTGAGTCAGAATACCTCTGGCAGGGAGATTCCAACTGGTGGCCAAGACGTGCTCCCATCCTCTTCCCCATTGTTGGCGTTCTCAAAGACGGTGAAGCAGAATCTGCAGAAGGCACCGTTTCTCTTGCACGTCATGGTCTTGCCCGACTCAACCAATTTGAGGTTGTCGAGCAGAGCACCTCTTCTGTAACGCTCCAGTTAAAAAGTACCGAAGAGACTCGCAAGGTCTACCCCTATGACTTTGAACTAAAGCTGATTTTCTCGGTAGCTGGCGATACGCTTACGCAAACGTATGAGGTCACCAATCCTGCAAATGTTGTACTGCCGTTTACCCTTGGCGCTCACCCGGCATTCAACATTCCGATCCCCGGCGTTGAGGCAGCCTCTTTGGACCAGTATCACCTCTTATTTACGCGCTCCTGGACCAGCTACGGCCCCTCTATTACTGATGAGGGTCTTTGCGATTACACAACTCCACAGAGGCTTATCGTGGACTCTGATACGCTTCCCCTGTCTTGGGAACTTATTGATCGCGAGAAGACCATCACACTTGAAGACGTCCCTGATAGACGCATTACACTTGCGGCTAGCACAGAAGCTCCTTCTGCGGTTCATGGTATTCAAATGGATTTTGAAGGCTTTGATTATTTGGGCATTTGGAGTGCTGCTCCTGGTTGTCCATTTGTTGCTCTTGAGCCATGGTGTGGCATTGCAGATACCGTTGACACTGATGGCGTCTTTGAGCACAAGCCAGGTATCATAAGCCTTGAGCCTGGCCAAAGTATAGCTAAAACATTGAATATCAGGGTCTTCTAATGCACATTAGAAGAGCTGCTGCTAAAGACCTCTGCGCTGTTGCAGATTTGTACGACATAGGTCGTCAGACTATGTATCAGCAAAATAACACTTTTCAATGGAATGAGAACTATCCTCTTTTAGAAGACGCTGTTGCTGATTATGAAAGATGTGGTCTTTTTGTAGTCGCTGAAGATGAAACATCTGAAGAAATTATTGGTTGTTTTTCGCTCTTACCCGGTCCTGACGAGGCATACGTCAATATTGCTGAAGGCGCTTGGATAAACAGCCTGGATTACGTTGTTATTCACCGAGTGGCTGTTAAATATACAGGTCACGGAATTGCCTCTTTTATATTCAATTGGATTTGCGAAAACTATTCAAACGTTCGCGCAGATACTCATGAAGCAAATGTCGCTATGACTACGACGCTTACACATGCTGGTTTTGTGTATTGCGGCAAGGTAGTTGGACACGATAAAACACCTCGTGACGCATTTCATTTTGTAGCCTAATAGACAGCGAGAAACGCTTTGAACAAAAAGAGAGCCTGTGAATTAATCTCACAGGCTCTTTTACGTTTAACTTACGTTGTTGTAGCGTGCGTTACTGAACGCGCTTCTTACCAAGAACACCAGCTGCAATAAGAACAGAAGATGCAGCTGCTACGGATACTGCAGCAAAGGAAGCATCACCAGTTGAAGGAAGCTTAGGCTCCTTCTTCTTTGGCTGCTTTGGCTTCTTAGGAGTCTCTGAAGGTGGAGTGGTTGGAGTTGGAGGAATGTGAGTATTAGTAATAGTAAAGCCACTGGTAACATCACCTGTTACCTCAGCGGTATATCCCTCAACCTCGTCCTCAACAACGGTGTACGTAATAGCTGTTGTAGTGCCAGCCTGATTCTTATCGAGGTTGCTAAATGTTGCAGTCCAGCCATTTGCGTCAGAGAGAACCTCACTCTTACCAGTGTCTACGCCGTCTGCATAAAGGTGTACGGTAACTGAAGTAGGACGAGTACCGTCAGCATTATTTTGATCTTCCCAAACCTTGGATACAGAAACGCTTACCTGCTGCTCGCCAGTTGCAGTACCGGCACCGCGAGGATTAATCCACCAACCTTCACGAGTGAAGTTATCAGTGTTGCCATCAAAATCAAGAGTTGCTCTATTGTCTACCTGGGTAACGTTGGCTGGAACAATGGTCTTGTACTCAAGCCAGCAATCCTGGATAAGTGGTTGGAAACCAGCAAAGTTAACCTGATTATTGAGTCGAGCAAAATCAAGAGTGTAACCATTAGGAGTAAAGGTAATTGCAGGAAGAATCTGATCTGCAGAAAGAGTCTGAACAGCACCGTTAACAAGGTGGAGAACAAAAGAGTGCTTAAGATATGGACCAGCAAGCTCATCTGCTGGGTTAACACCGGTACCCGTAAGCTTTGATGTATCAACGGTATAAGGATTGACAATCTGATCCTTAACAGTGGCATTAAGCAAACCAACCTGGGTGATATCAGATGGAGTTAGGTTAACAACCCAGCTGGTAACGTAATAATCATTTCCAGTTGTAATTGTTGCACCAGAAGGAAGCGTATAGGTTGTCTCTGCAGTTGCACCAGTTCTGTTGTACTTAGTAATTGCAGTATCCATTGCAGCAATAGAACCGCCATACGTCATGTTAAGACTGGTGTTACCAATATTGAGCGTAGTGCTGCCATTGCCTCTCTGTGCAATTGCGCTTGACCAATTGAGCGAGAAAGACATCTGGCCATGAACGTTAAGAAGACCCGCAATATTGTTATTGAAGGTAACAGTCATGGTATTAGGGTTACTGGTAGGAGTTGCCGTACCAACAGAAATACTATTTCCGTTTGCATCTACACCCATAACCTCAAAAGGAGCTGGAGTATTATTCTCTAGCTCTGGAGGAAGCATAATAGTAAAGGTATCACCTGGTTGTGCAGGGGCACCATTGTTGAGCGCATAATCAAAATTTACACGCACGTTACTACCAACTAATGTTGTATAGCTAGCATTTGAAATAGTTGGTGTGTACTCAACAGCTTGTGCCTTTGTGTTGAATACAGTGAGCGCAGCAAATACAGTGAGCACAAACATAACCGCAAAGCTCAAAGACCTGCTAACTAAACCTTTAGACTGCATGATGCTCCTCACAGCTAGTTCAAAGATTTATTTATCTGCACACAAATAGCTGTACAAAACAATAAGATTTCTTTGAAACTCTACCTTCTTACTTAAAAATATAAAGTTCTAAAGTACTGATGTCAAAGAACTATCTATATCTCCATAAAAAAACTCCCGCACAGAGTGCGGGAGTTAATATTATTTTGGATTGTAAGGAAAGCTTACTTACCCAGAAGCTCCTGAACGTCAAGAGCAATCATATACTCCTCGTTGGTAGGTACAACCAGGACGCGTACCTTTGAATCTGGAGCAGAAATGTCACGGATTTCACCGGAGCGAATCTTGTTCTTCTCCTCATCAATCTTGACACCCATCCACTCAAGCTCTTTGACAACGCCAAGACGCATCTCATCGGAATTCTCACCAATTCCAGCAGAGAAAGCCATGGTATCAAAGCCATGCATAGCCTGAGCCATCTCCATGATGAGCTGAGACGTACGATAATAGAACATATCAAGTGCAAGCAGGCAGTCCTTATCGCCAGCGTGAGCGCCATCCTCAATATCACGAGAATCGGAATGGCCAGACAGAGCGAGAAGACCAGACTGCTTATTCATCATAGTGTCAATCTCATCGATGGAGTAACCACCAACGCGAGAGAGATAGAAGACAGTAGCTGGGTCAATAGTGCCGCAACGAGTGCCCATGATAAGACCATCAAGTGGAGTAAGACCCATGGTGGTCTCAAGATCGCGACCATCCTCAATAGCGGAAAGAGAAGCACCAGAACCAAGGTGGCAGCTAACCAGCTTGTGAGTCTGACCGTTGGTAAACTCATTGGTTGCACGCCAAATGTAGCGGTGAGAAGTACCGTGAGCGCCGTATTTGCGGACGTGGTACTTATCAACAACATCGCGAGGAAGAGCATAGCGATGTGCCTTCTCTGGCATATTGAAGTGGAAAGAAGTATCGCAAACGATTACATTGCCGACCTCTGGGAAGAGTTCGCGACAAATCTCAATAACATCAGCCTCAGCATAGTTATGAAGAGGAGCAAGTGGAGCAACCTCACGAACCTGAGCCAAGACCTTATCGTCTACAACGGCAGACTCTGGGAAGTACCAACCACCCTGAACAACACGGTGACCAATGCCATCAATTGGCTTATCAATAGTCTTAAGGATGTCAAAGACATGCTTAATAGCAGTCTTGTGATCAGGAAGAGCAACCTCAAGCTTCTGCTTCTCTCCACCAAGCTCCTCGTGACCAACAAAAGAACCTTCGATACCGATACGCTCGCAGTTTCCTTTTGCGTAAACCTCGCGGGTGTCAACGTCAAGAAGCTGATACTTAAGAGATGAGCTACCTGCGTTGATAACCAGTACGTTCATGTGACTCCTCTTTCCGTGAAGCAGCGCAGACCATTAGGCCTTACTCTCCTACTTCAAATAAACATAACCGCATGACATCATAAACCCCAAGATACCCCGGAGTTAAATAGACGAGCAAAAAACTTGAATATTTTTATTTACAGCCCATTGAATCATCCATCTGCTTGCCACCTAAAATGTGGAAGTGGACGTGGTTAACTGACTGACCGCCATGTTTTCCTGTATTGGTGATTACACGGAATCCAGTCTCTTTAATCCCAGTCTTTTCTGTTACCGCAGCTATAGCTTTAGTAACACTCTCAAGGGTTACAGCAGGAATGCCATCAATGATGTTGTCATAGTGGCTCTTTGGCACAACAAGAACATGCACAGGCGTAAGAGGATTTAGGTCATTAAAAGCTACAACGTTTTCATCCTCATAGAGAAACTCTGTAGGGATTTCTTTGTTAGCAAGCTTACAAAAAATGCAATCAGACATAGCCTCTCCTTTACTCGTATAAATATGCAGTAGAAGGCGCTGCAGTTGTATCAGTAATTGCAGCTCCTGCCTGAGACTCATCAAGCAGAATCTTAACCTTCTGCTCTGCAGTATCAAGCCTTCCACGAAGATCCTTTACCAGCTCAACGCCACGAGCATACAGAGCCAAAGACTCCTCGAGCTCCAAATCTGTGCCCTCAAGCTTACGAACAATCTGCTCAAGCTCAATAGAAGCATCTTTAAAAGTAAGCTCTTCAGTCTTCTTAGTATCCATGTTGTTCCCCTTATCTATGAAAGCTCAATGTCAGAAACAGTTGCCTTAATTGTTCCATCCGTCATTTTGACAAGCAATGAATCTCCAACCGAGGCGTCTTTGGCCGTTTTAATGACAGATCCCTTTTCATCTTGGACATACGCATATCCCCTTGTAAGAACCTTTAGAGGAGAAAGTGCGTCTAATTTTCCTGCAAGCGAAGACAGCAAAGCCTCATGTGGATGGAGCATGGCAGCACTAGCTCTGATTAGCCTTTGTGACTCGACAGAAAGCGTCTCTTTCTTTCTTACAAGAAGCGCTGGCAGAGCGTCCATAAGCCTTTGCTCAGTCTGATTAAGGTCTTCTGTTCTTGTTGAAATAATATAAGCAGGGTCTTTCAAACAAGGACGATCTGATAGCCTCTCTAGCTGGTACTGTTTACTTGCTAGAGCATTTTTCATTGCCAAGTTAGAGCGTTGCTCAACAGTTGTAAGTCCCGTTTTATAGAACTGCAAAATCTTTCTTGTAGCATTTCCAAGGCGAGAAATTCTGTTGTTAAACGTAGTTTGTAACTCACTAATAGCGGGAGCTACAGACTCTGCAGCAGCAGTTGGCGTTGAAGTTCTTCTATCAGAAACCATATCTGCAATGGTGGTATCGGGCTCATGACCAATGCCCGTGATAACAGGAACTGGACATGCAGCAATAGCGCGAGCCACTCCCTCATCATTGAAACACATAAGATCTTCGAATGAGCCACCTCCACGTACCAGCAAGATTGCATCTGGACGTGTAGTTGCAGCAACCTGGAGAGCTCTAATAATAGTTGCAGGTGCGTGAGTACCCTGAACAGCACAGCCAGATACCTCAAGCTCTACAAGAGGGTTTCTTCGCGCAAGCGTACGCTTAACATCATCAATGACGCTGCCAGAAAGTGAAGTAACTACACCAATGCGTGTACAAAACTCTGGAATGTAGCGCTTTCTGGAAATGTCTGTAAGACCTTCTTTTTCTAGCTTTTTAGCAAGCTGTGCCACCTTTTGGCGAAGGTCTCCTTCTCCGGCGATCTGAATAGTACGCGCATGAAAAGAAAGTTTGCCGCTTGAAGCGTAAATATCAAACTTTCCTGTCATCTGGATTTTCATGCCATCTTGCAACGTAATGCCACTAGCAGCATAAATCTTTGACCAGACAATAACTGCCATAGAACTAACAGGGTCTTTTACGTCAAAGTAGCAATGCCCAGACTTGTAGTTTGGACCCCTAAATCCAGAAACTTCACCAACCACCGTCATAGATGGCATTGAGGCAACTTCATTTTTTGCAAAGAGCACCGCATCAGATACCGAAAGAACAGAATCTTCTTTCTCTTGAATCTGATCCATTACTAGTTCCTGTTTCTAGAAGAACCAAGTAGATATAGAAGCTGTAGTGCAGAAACCATTGCAGCAGCTACGTACGTAAGAGCAGCAGCAATTAGTACCTTTTTAGCGCCATTGTAGTCAAAGCCTGCGGGAGCGTTTGCCTTCAAAAAAGCCAATCCACGCCTTGAGGCATCAATCTCTACAGGAAGCGTAACTATATGGAACAAGAAGGTAAATGCATAGAGCCAAATTGCAAGCACAGTCAAGCCTGAAACATTGAGCAAGACACCAGCAAGAAAGACATAAATCCACGCTGCAGATGCCAAATTAACAACAGGAACAAGAGCGGAACGAACGCGAGATGGCATATACATTTTGGCTGTCTGAACTGCATGACCCGCCTCGTGACAAGAAACAGCAACGGAGGCTACGCTACCCTCAGAGAAGTTTGCATCAGAAAGGTGCAGGCAATTATCGCGTGGATCATAGTTATCGGTAAGTTCACCAGAAATCCTCTTGATACCAACATTAGCTGCTCCATTTGTGTCCATCATGGCGCGAGCAACAGAAGCGCCGGTGGCATTAAACCCTGAAGGAACTAAAGAATACTTTTTAAATTCATGCTTGATGTACCACTGAGTGCCCAATCCGAGCACCAACGAGGCAACTACTAGAACAACGTATGGGATAAACGCACCAGAGTAATACATATTTTTCTCCTATCTATGTATAAAGATGAGTATACCCAACTCACCGGACAAAAAGTCAGGTTTGCAAGAGTAATCACACTTAACCCTAGGTTAAAACGCTTCTATTACAACAGCTCTACTCGACCGTTTTTGACGGTAAGTCCTACCTCGCCATTGAGTAGTCCCACAAGCTGCTTGCCCACTAATTGATAGCGCCATCCAGTTTTAAGTCTTGCGTCAGACCTATCTAAAAGCAGATCAGTAAGATCATCTTTATTGGCAATTAACGGAGATGCAATTCCTTCTTTTTCTGAAACAATCCTGATAAGAGCATACATAAGCTCAACAACACCTTCAGAGCCAGATGAAGGATGAGCGTGATGCTCGATTTTTGGACACTGATCTGCGGGTGTCTTTTGTCCACGCTTAATTGCATCCAGTAGATGCACTACCCCACCTTGAGAGATTTGCTCAGTGCCGCGAATTTTGCGCAGTCTATCTGGTGTTGTAGGAACACGGCGACAAATCTCAATAATGAGTTCGTCAGAAAGCACCCACTTACGTGGAACATCTCTTTTAGCAGCAGTTTCTTCTCGCCAGGCGCACACCTCTCGAGCAATAGCAAGTTGTCTGCGCGTAAGCGAGCCAGAACGCTTCAAACGAAGATACGCCTGATAGGGGTCTCGACGATACTGCTCAATATTGGTGTGCTGGTCCATCTCTGGCTTTACCCAGCTTAAACGGTCAAGCTTGATGAGTTTCTCGATCATCTGATGATAAATTGCAGGAAGATATCTGACGTCATCCTCGGCATATACCAGCTGTTCTTTATCAAGCGGTCGCTTTGACCAGTCTGTTAAAGACTCTGCTTTAGCAAGCTTAACGTTAGCAAAATTTTCTACCAACCCGGCGTAGCTCACCTGCTGGCGCATACCCAAAAATGCGGCTGCTACCTGCGTATCAAAAACAGGTGCGCATGCGCAGTCCATTTTTTCTAGTAAGACCTCAAGGTCCTGTGAGCACGCATGGAAAATCTTAACAATCTGCGGATTTTCCAGGAGTTCTTTAAGAGGAGTAAGGTCATCAATAAGCAGCGGATCAATTGCGACAATCTCGGAACCTGTAGAAACCTGCACCAAGCAAAGCTTGGGAAAGTAGGTTTTCTCGCGAAGAAACTCCGTATCAACTGCAAGGATATGCGAGGTCTTTGCTCGCTCACAAAATGCGGAAAGTTCTTCTGAGGTTGCTATATACAATGCGTCCATCCAATTGCCGATTAAGTACCTGACGTAAAGAGATACACTCATACGTATCAAAATGATATACCAGCTTGTTGCAAATCTTCGGAGGATATATGAGAACCCTCATCATTCACAATCCTTGCTCGGGTTTTAGCTCTGATGCAATCTTTGAATTTGAGCGCGCTCTTCTGAAGTGTGGCGACGAATGCCTGGTAAAGCTAGTTGAAAGCCATTGGCGCACAGATGAGGTTCTGAGTTCTGTTCAGCCTGAAGATTTTGACGTAGTGGTGCTCTCGGGCGGAGATGGAACCGTATCTAGCCTGCTCTACGGCCTTAGAGGATGCCAGACACCTATTCTTGTCTTTCCTTCTGGAACCGCTAATCTTCTAGCTGCAAATATTGGAAACGCTCCTGAACCTAACGCACTGGCGCTGGCCTGCAGAAACCTTCAGACCGCACAGCTTGATCTGGGTGAGATTACCTGGACCACAGTGTCGGGAGAAACCCATGTAGCTGGAGTTCCTTTAATGGCCGGTACAGGCCTTGACGCAGAAATTATGCGTTCAGCTATCCCCCACAAACAAACCTTTGGAGAAGCCGCATACTTTACTGCGGCCCTAGCCAACCTTATGCCGCCAGTTCACGACTTCAAAATTACCGTTGACGGCAAAGTACATGAGCTTCAGGGCATTGGCTGCCTTATTGCAAACAGCTCCATGATGCAAGCAGGAATTGAATTAGCCCCTGGTAATCGTATGAATGACGGTTTGCTTGAGGTTATTGTCATTGAGACTCACATGACTGCAAAACTGGTACGCCCACTGCTTTCTGGTTTCTTTGATCGCACGGGAGACTCGCTTGGTAGGCCCTACCTCAATAGCTTTAGCGGCAAAGAAATTACCGTTGAATCAACAGCACCTATGCCACTGGAAGTAAATGGCGAGGTCACCTGCCACGACATCTACGCCTATTCTGCTAGGTGTCTTCCTGGCGCAGTAAACGTAGTAGTGGACTACATGAGCCCCTACAGTAAGAAAGCATAAGAGCAGTTAAACAGCACAATAAGCACCGCCAAAGCTTGCGTTTTCTTTTCTTTCGTTTTCGTAACATTCAGCCAAAAAGATTGCACGTAACCGTCAGATTAACTAATCTTTTATAGATACATTGCTAAGGTACGCTCACGATTTTTTAATGTGTGCGCACAGTTGATGGGATATTTTTTGGTTGACGTTTCTAAAATTCGCGAGAGGTTCGATGAGCTTTCGACTCCTATTCTGAAGTCTGGAAGACTCTATCAGCTTGCAACTTTTACACAACATGGAACTACCAGCACGCTCGACCACGTTATTGCGGTTGCTTATAGCAGCCTTGCCTTTGCCATGAACGCTGGCATCAAAGTTGACGAGCATGCTCTTGTACGTGGCGCGCTTCTTCATGACTACTACCTCTATGATTGGCACGATCACGAGGCCGCGCCAGACAACTGGCACGGATTTACGCATCCTCGCCATGCCCTTGATAATGCTCGCGAGGATTTTCCTGATTTAACCCCTGTTGAGGAAGACATTATCTTGCATCACATGTTTCCTCTAGTTCCTATCCCACCTCATACCAAAGAGGCTTGGATTGTGACAACCTGTGATAAAGCATGTTCAACTGCAGAAACACTAACAGGCAATCCATACAAAAAAGATGGTTTCCGCCCAACGGGTTTCTCGACACCTGAAAGCGATTTTCAAGGTACAACCGACAGTAAGTCAGATGTGCCTAAAGACTACATGGATTACGGAAACCTCTCGTGAGCACCATGACTGAGACGCTACGTACACTCTTTGCACTCGATAAGAATATTGAGCTTTTTGTACAGCATCTGCCTCAGATGGTCATAATTTTTGCGCTGATTTCTTTTGGTGGTTGGGTGTACGAGACCATTTATTGCTCCGTTGTTGAGGGAGAATTTACCAAGCGCGGTTTTCTTTTTGGTCCTACCTGCCCCATTTATGGCATTGGTGCGCTTGCGGTTTGGCTGGTACTTGGCCAGATTTCCAATCCGCTTATTGTCTTTATTATTGGCGGATTATTAGCCACCGTTATTGAGTACTCGACCGGCCTCTTTTTGGAGCGTCGCTTTAAAAAGAAGTGGTGGGACTACTCCATGTTTAAGTTCAACTTGCATGGTCGAATTTGTCCCCAGGCCAGCGCGGTATTTGGTGCGTTTTCTGTTACCTCAGTTTTTGTACTCGTCCCAACGATGCTTAATATTTTGATGATTTTCTCCAAGCATACTGTCTCGGTTGTGGCGTTTATTGTGGTTACGCTTTATTTTTTGGACACGGTTGCCAGCCTTCTTTGGAATGGACCTACTACCCATCACAAAGTTGAAGCCGCAGCTCAAGATGCATCAATGAAGGTTGAAGAAGCCGCACAGAATGCGTCACAGAAAGTAAGCGCTGCAGCGCAAAACGCATCGCAGAAAGCAAACGCAGCAGCTCAAAAGGCAAATGCGGCGGCCCAGAATGCAACTCTTATTGCTACCCAAAAGGCTCAACAGGTTTCACAAAAAGTCCAGGTAACTAAGCAAAAACTTGACGATACCACGCAAAAAGTCAGAGACCGCTTGCCAGGTTCGTTCCCATGGGACAACTAGACGGGTTTCTCGACACATAGTAATACCTCAGCAAACGCTGATTTCGAGTTTGGATTTGTATGTACACCATTGAAAGTAGAGTTAGATATAGCGAGTGTGATGAGACCGGAAAGCTTTCCCTGGTAGGCGTTATGAACTATCTGCAGGACTGCTCGACGTTCCACTCAGAAGATATTGGCCGCGGCTTTAAGCAACTGACCAGCGAGGGATACGCATGGGTTCTGGCAACGTGGCAAATTCAAGTTGACCGCCTTCCCCAGTTTGGCGAGAAGATCTGCGTAGGTACCTGGTCATATCAGATGAAGGGTCTTCAAGCATCAAGGTCGTTTGTTATTAATGATGCAGACGGCGCAACCATCGTAAAAGCGGACTCTACCTGGTATTTGATGGATATCAATGAAGGCAAGGCGGCTCGTGTTCCAGAAAGCGAAAACGTCTACATTACTGGTGAGCCTCGCGTAGATTTGCCACCAACTCCTCGAAAAATTGCACTTGAGGGAAACGCCGTTGATGGTCCAGCTATTCTTGTTTCTCAGCAGCACCTGGATACAAACAAGCACGTCAACAATGCTCAATACGTGCTCATGGCTGTCGACACGCTTGTGGCCCTTGGCTATTCTCACAAGCTGCGCCGCATTGTGGTGCAGTACAGGAGCCAGGCACGCTTGGGCGATACCATTACTCCCCAGGTATACGCCGATGAGACGGGTTTCTCGGTAGTGCTCAAAGATGCCGAGAGTTCCACCGTTTTTGCAACAGTCAGGCTGGAGGGATAACATGGCCGAGACAAAAACAGTCAATGTAGCTGCAGCTATCTTCTATAAAGACAACAAAATTCTTGCCGCTTGTAGAGCTGATGCGGATAATGCTGGCTTCTGGGAGTTTCCTGGCGGTAAAGTTGAGGCTGGAGAAACCTCAGAGCAGGCGCTGCGTCGAGAAATTCAGGAAGAGCTGCACTGTAGCGTGCAGGCAGCGTTTTTCTATGACACGGTAGCTTACTCCTACCCCACCTTTGACCTGCATATGGATTGTTATATCTGCACGCTGAGTGAGTCTGAAGAGCCTGTCGCGGACCCAGAGATTCACTCGGAGCTTCGATGGCTTGCCCAAAACGAGCTGCTTGACGTGCAGTGGCTTCCCGCAGACATTGAGCTCATCAAGCAGCTTGGCACGTTCTGGAACGACATCTTTGCGTCGCAGCACCTGTAGGAGCTGTGGGTGCGTAAGCCGCGGACGCGAGCGTTGCGGGCGCGGATGCTGCGGGTGTAAGCGAGTTGCAGGCGCGAACAAGTCGTCGTGTTCAAAATACTTTGCAGAGAATGTGGAGTGACAAAAAGAGGGGTTTCTCGCCATGAAATCCTTGGGCGACGACGGGTATCATCAAAGTGTAAGCGTTTGATTGAGGATTGATGGCAAAGAAAGACGACAACCAAGATACCAGGGACAACAGGCATAAATTTGGCGGCGAGGGCCCTGACTTTGACCCAAACGATCCGTCGCAGATGCCTGACGGCTCTCCTTTCCCTGCAGGCTTGCTATTTTTTATAGTTATTATGCTGCTCTCGGGACTGGGACGTTCTTGTGTTTCGAGCAATCAGACTTCCTCAAGCCCGCTTTTTGGGGATCCCTACAGCGCTTATACTGACAGCAACTGGTAATGTACTTGGAAAAGACTTGCTATACGTACAACAAGCAGGTGTTTATTACATTTTGAACGGTATTTTGAAGGATTGAATATGAGCAAAGCAGATCGCATTTTTATTGATATGTGTTCCGACATTATTGAAAACGGCACCACCACTGAGGGCGAGAAGGTCCGTCCTACCTGGGAAGATGGTACCTCCGCATACACAATCAAGAAGTTTGGCGTCTGCAATCGCTATGATTTGCGCGAGGAGTTTCCAGCACTGACGCTTCGTCGCACTGCGCTCAAGAGCGCCATGGATGAGGTTCTGTGGATTTACCAGAAGAAGTCCAACAACGTTAACGACCTTAACTCTCACATCTGGGATTCATGGGCTGATGAGTCTGGTTCCATTGGCAAGGCTTACGGTTATCAGGTTGGACAGGTTTCTCACTACTCCGATGGCGACTATGACCAGATGGATCGCGTGCTCAAGGACCTCAAAGAGAATCCGTTCAGCCGTCGTATTATGACCAACCTGTATACCTTTGCCGATCTTTCTGAGATGAACCTCTACCCTTGCGCATTCAACGCAATTTACAACGTTACTCAGGAGCCAGGTAAGGATAAACCTACGCTTAGCCTACTGCTTGTTCAGCGTAGCCAGGACATTCTTGCTGCTAACAACTGGAATGTTTGCCAATACGCAATCCTGTTGATGATGGTTGCGCAGGTTAGCGGCATGGAGGCCGGCGAGCTGGTTCACATGATTGCCGATGCTCACATTTATGATCGTCACGTTGACATTGTTAAAGAATTGATTTCTCGCCCCACCTTTGATGCACCAAAGGTGAGCCTGAACCCTAACATCACCAACTTCTACGACTTCACTACTGACGACCTCATTGTCGAAGATTATCAGCACGGCCCGCAGAT
This sequence comes from uncultured Atopobium sp., assembly GCA_937905925.1. Taxonomy (GTDB): domain Bacteria; phylum Actinomycetota; class Coriobacteriia; order Coriobacteriales; family Atopobiaceae; genus Lancefieldella. The sequence continues at coordinate 16,475 of CALCXO010000013.1, read as the reverse complement.
CAAGAACATTCCGATTGCAGTTTAGGCGCAGTTGCTGCGGACGCGGCTGGCGTTGCTGACGCGGCCATCGCGGCAGGCACGCCCGAGCAGATGCGGCTGGCGTTGCAGGCACGTACGAGCGGATGCGGCTGGCGCGGCTGGCGTTGCAGGCACGCACGAGCAGATGCTCAAGCTAAGATCATCATTTCATTTAAGACGATACTTGCCAGGAGAACCACATGAACGCAATTGTTTCTGTAACACGCGATTGGGGCATCGGATGCGACGGAGATCTTCTCATCCCCAACAAGGCCGACATGAAGTATTTTGTTGAGCACACGCGCGGTTGCACGGTTGTCATGGGCAGAAAGACGCTGGAGAGTTTCCCTGGTGGACCGCTTAAAGGTCGCCGCAACATTGTCATTTCTAGAAATAATGATTACCAGGTCGAAGGCGTTGAGGTGGTATCGTCGGCAGAGGAAGCGCTTCGTTTAGTTGCGGATGAAGCTCCCGAGAAGGTCTGGCTTATTGGTGGAGCTTCAATTTACCGTGCTCTTCTCGACAAGTGCTCTTACGCGTACATCACGAAGCACGACACCGTGGTTGAGGCGGACACGTACTTCCCCAACCTGGATGAAGATCCTGCGTGGGAAGTTTGCAACGAGGAAGATGGCGGTGTGACTCCAGAAGGTATCGCTTTCAAGTTTGTGACCTATCGACACATTTAGGCGTCGTGGAGCCTACCAAGAGCGTTTTGTTGTTACGTACAATCCATCAATGCGTCCAATAGTATGAATTTTATGTTGATTGGGCAAAACAATTTATGGGTTCTTTAGTTTAATTTTCATCTAAGTCCCTCTTTTACCTGATGGTATGAGAGGACTTTTTATTATGGCAAAACCGAGTCAGGGAACTGACAAATAGCTGTCAGATTGCTGAAAAAGCGTGCTGATATATTCGTTTCTCAATCTAAGGAGGAACGAATGGATATTATTTTCTCGCATGAAACTGCGCTTCAAATCTGTGGTCAACTTAAGATTCACGGAAATGATGAGGTGTTATCACAACGCTCATCAAGGGATTTCCGCGCAACGTACGCTGCATGTTCAGATGAGACATATGAAGAAAAGCTTAAATTTCTGAAGAAAGAATATGGCATAGTTTTGGCTAAAACCACTCATGAAATGCTCAGAGATAATTTGCGGACAAGGAATTGCGATGCGCGAGTATCTCATCAATTCAAATGCCTTTTACCTGTTGGTTCGCTTATTGAGCTCGGACAAAATGTGTATTGCATCTCGCCTGCTTTAGCTGTTTGTATGATGTCAAGGAATAAGAGTCCTCTCCATCAAATTGTACTGGCTAATCTACTGATGGCCAGTTATGGTCATCTTGCAAACGGTGAACTCTGTGAATTTGATATGCCGTTGGTAACTTCGAACGAGCTTACGTCTCTTTTGAGTGCACTTGAACCTTATTCTCCAGGTTTGAGAACTACGCGAAGAAACATGCGCTATTTCTTCTCTGATGCGGCCTCTCCCATGGAGATCAAAATGGCAATTAGATCTGCCATGCCATATTGTGAAGGTGGTTTCAATCAAATACCGATTGCGTTGAATAAAACGTATGTAATAAAAGACCAAATAAACCAAGAGGTTCAACCTAAAGAACGAAGGTTAGATTTACTTTATGGCAAGATGTCCAAATCAAATTTGTCTGGATTGAATTTAGTGGCTATTGAATATAACGGTACATATCATGATGGCTTCTATCAGCAAAGAAAAGACAATCAAAGAACAAATGAGCTGAATTCAGTAAGTATTAAGGAGTACTTTGTGAATGCAGATATTTACAGAAACCAGTTCGCAATGCAAAATATGTTCCTAAGTATTAAAAAGGACTTGGGAGATAGCAATCTGTACCGGATTAAGCGGGCGTTACGTCAGTATTCTCATGAGCAATTCATTTTGATGAATAAACTTGATTCAATATACAGATTTATGAATGAACTAATATATAAAATTTAACTATCCCTGAATTGCCCCATGCGACAACACAGCAATGTCGGATAATCTGCAAAATTCGATGTGAATAGCACACCAAATGACGATATTCTGCAATAAACACGCATTATTGGAGCAATGTATAGCCTTTTTTGACAGATTAAGTGACATAGATGTGTTTTGTGAATCTGTAGCAACAGTTTCAATCGAACTTGCACATCAGACGATTAGGCAGAAAGTTCAGAAGACTAGAAAAAGAGCCGGTTACCTGGGGTTTAGGTAACCGGCTCTTGTTTTGTGCTTTACGCGCGCCGTGGCGGGCGCGACAAACGCTACGCAGTAGACACGCGACGCAATGGATGCGCTACGTAGCGCCTGTAACAGCCGCGGTGGTTGCGGCTACAACGTACTTGAGGATTAGTCCTCGTAGAAGCCTGGCTCGCGACCGTAGTAAGCATCCAGATAGAGCTCGCGAAGCTCGGAGACAAGTGGATAGCGTGGGTTTGCGCCAGTGCACTGGTCATCGAATGCCTGCTCAGACATCTCGTCAAGGGTATCGAGGAAGTACTTCTCATCTACGCCGTAGTCCTTGATGGTCTCCTTGACGCCGATGTATGCCTTGAGCTCCTCAATCTTCTTGACGAAGTTCTCAAAGACCTCACGGTCATCCTTGCCGGTAACGCCGCAGAAACGACCTGCCTCAGCGTAACGTGCGAGGGTGTGTGGGTGATCATACTGTGGGAAGGTTCCCATCTTTGTTGGACGCTCAGCTGCGTTGTAGCGCATAACGCGAGTAAGGATAACTGCGTTTGCCCAACCATGTGGAATGTGGTGGAAAGCGCCCAGTTTGTGAGCCATAGAGTGGTTGATACCAAGGAACGCATTAGCAAATGCAAGACCACCCAGGCAGGAAGCATTTGCCATGTGATCGCGTGCCTCAACATCGTTTGGATTGTCATAAGCACGTGGCAAGTACTCAAAGACAAGTTTCATGCCGCGAAGAGCCATGCCATCTGTGTAGTCAGATGCCATCATGGAGACAAATGCCTCGAGGCAGTGAGTAAGAACGTCGATACCAGAAGCAGAGGTCAGGCCCTTAGGCTGGCTCATCATGTTGTCGGTATCAACAATTGCCATGTTAGGCAGCAACTCGTAGTCTGCAAGTGGGTACTTAACGCCATTATCAGCATCAGTGATGATGGCAAATGGAGTTACCTCGGAACCAGTACCAGAAGAAGTTGGAATAGCAACGAAGAATGCCTTGTTGCCCATCTTAGGATAGTTGTAGACACGCTTGCGGATATCCAAGAAGTCCGCTGCCATGTCCTCAAACTTCTCCTCTGGGTTCTCGTACATGGACCACATAATCTTACCTGCGTCCATAGCAGAACCGCCGCCGATTGCGATGATGCAGTCTGGCTCGAAGGAGCGAATGCGAGCTACACCCTCAAGAGCGCACTGAAGTGTTGGGTCTGGAGCAACATCCCAGAATGAAGAGTGGACGATGCCCAGGGAATCCAGAGTCTCCTCGATGGTCTTGGTGAAGCCACTCTTGTATAGGAACTGGTCTGTGACAATGAAGACGCGCTTCTTGTTGTAGACCTCTTTGAGCTCACGGAGAGCAAGAGGCATGCAGCCCCTCTTGAAGTAGACCTTCTCAGGTACACGAAGCCAAAGCATATTCTCTTGCCTCTCTGCAACAGACTTGTAGTTAAGCAGGTGCTGTGGGCCAACGTTGCCGGAGACGGAGTTGCCGCCCCAGGTGCCGCAGCCAAGGGTTAGGGATGGAGCCATCTTGAAGTTGTAGAGGTCTCCAATACCACCCTGAGAGGAAGGTGTATTGATCAGGATACGGCAGGTTTTCATTGCCTCCTGATGCTTAGCAATCTTCTCTTTCTCGTTAATGTTGACGTAAAGAGAGCTGGTGTGACCGTAGCCACCATCAGCAACAAGACGCTCTGCCTTAGCAATTGCCTCGTCAAAAGTCTTTGCACGATACATGCCAAGAACTGGAGAGAGTTTCTCGTGAGCCATCTCTTCTGAAGGCTCAACAGAGGTTACCTCACCAATAAGAATCTTGGTCTTCTCTGGGACGTCGACGCCAGCAGTCTTTGCGATGAAGTGAGCAGACTTACCAACAATAGCTGCATTAACAGCGCCGTTGACAATGACAGTCTTACGGACAGCGTCAAGCTCCTTACCCTGGAGGAAGTAGCAGCCGCGATCAGCGAACTCCTTCTTAACCTGGTCATAAACGCTGTCAAGAACGGTAACAGACTGCTCGGAAGCGCAGATCATACCGTTATCGAAGGTCTTGGAGTGAATGATGGAGCTAACTGCAAGCTTGATATCTGCAGTATCGTCGATGATAACAGGGGTGTTACCAGGACCAACGCCCAGAGCTGGCTTACCAGAAGAGTAAGCTGCGTTAACCATACCTGGACCACCGGTTGCCAAAATGATGTCAGCGTTGCTCATGACTGCTGCAGTCATATCAATGGTAGGAGCTGGTACCCAATCGATAATACCCTTGGGGCAGCCGGCCTTCTCGGCAGCATCGCGAACAATACGAGCAGCAGCAATGGTGCACTCTTTTGCGCGTGGATGTGGGGAAATAATAATGGCATTTCTTGTCTTCAGGGCAAGAAGCGTCTTAAAGATTGCGGTAGAAGTTGGGTTAGTAGTTGGAATAACTGCAGCTACGATACCCATTGGCTCGGCTACAACTCGATAACCTGCAGCTGGATCATCCTCTACAACACCACAAGTCTTCATATCCTTGTATTTGTTGTAAATATACTCTGCTGCGTAATGGTTCTTGATAACCTTATCTTCCATTACACCCATGCCAGTTTCTTCAACTGCCATGCGAGCAAGAGGGATACGATTTTTCTCAGCCGCAAGAGCAGCTTCATAGAAAATCTTATCGACCTGCTCTTGAGTGAATGTTGCAAACTCTGCCTGTGCTTCGCGCATCTCTTCGAGGCGCTTGAGCAAAGTATCAACATCCTCAATTTGAGTAGCCTTCTTTGCCATAAAATCCCCTTCTATTTAGGAACATTAATTCAAATTATACCAAGGTCTGCTAAACAAATGCTTACCGTTAACCAAGTCTCTCAAAATTTATAATCTGCGTTCTGGCGTCTTCATCAGTTGCTGTAAATCTATGCCATTCACCTGGCGATTCTCTCCACATGTAATCCATGTACGGGCCAAATCCACCCACCAGCTGCGATGTCGCACGCGCAAAGCTCGGGTCCGTCTTGAGACCCGGATAGCGCACCGCCTCGACGCGCGGATGGCACGCCAGGAACGTGGCAACCACCTGCGCTGCATCGCTTGCCGCGAGAAACCCGTGCACTCGCCTGCTCTTCCGCTCCCGTAGCAGAAACCGTCACGTCATCTGTAGAGCACGCCTTGGCTTCAACCGCCTCTGCTACCCACGGTATGCAGCACTTCCGCATGCACACGACAACATATCCCGGCACCCGAGCGTCCTCGGCTACTGCGATCTCTGCTCCCAGACGACATGCCGGGCTGAACTCGGCTCCAATCGTACGCACATCCGCCACAAGCAGCTCCCCTGCCGCAGCTCTGCCTTTGATGTCGCACACCTCAACGGGCACGCCAGCAAGCGGCTCCACGACGGTTACACCGCCCGAAACCAGTGTGGCGAGAAGTTCGTCTACATAGGAAACAGGGACAAGCCGCGCACGGCCTGCCCCTGTCATTTTTACGTATTCAGCTACAACATTGGTTGCGGTTTGCGTGACAACGTCGGTTACGGTTTGCGCGACAACGTCAGTTACGGTTTGCTTGACGCCGTCGATTGCACCGACACTCTTCGTGCCGCCTGCGCCATCCTGCGCGGTGCCACCCATAACCTGCACTTTGTCTGAAGCCTGTTTAACCAACGCGCTCAGCATTCTCTTTGACAACCTGAGCAATGAACTCGTCAAGCTCTGCGGTGTGAGTCTCGTTGGAGCGGTCGCGGACAGAGATGTTTCCTGCCTCAACCTCCTGCTCACCAAGGATGAGCATGTAAGGAACACGGTCAAGTGAGCGAGCCTCACGAATCTTATAGCCGATCTTCTCGTCACGGTCATCGACCTTAACGCGAATACCAGCAGCTGCGAGCTTCTCGGCAACCTCATGAGCATAAGGACGAGACTTCTCGGAAACAGGAAGAACCTTGACCTGGCATGGGCTCAGCCAGACAGGGAACTTGCCTTCGTAGTTCTCGGTCAGAATACCAATAAAGCGCTCGAAGGAACCAAAACCAGCGCGGTGAATCATAATTGGCTGCTTCTTGGTACCGTCGGAGTCAATGTACTCAAGCTGGAAATTGTGAGGCAGCTGGAAGTCAAGCTGAATGGTGCCGCACTGCCAAGAACGGCCGAGGCAGTCGGTCAGATGGAAGTCAATCTTAGGACCGTAGAACGCACCGTCGCCTTCGTTGACAACGTACTCAATACCCATAGACTCAAGTGCATCGCGCAGGCCCTGCTCAGCGCGCTCCCAATCCTCGTCAGAACCCATGGAATTCTCTGGGCGCGTAGAAAGCTCTACACGGTATGGGAAGCCAAACTGTGCATAGTAAGCGGTAATGAGGTGAGATGCATCCGTGACCTGCTCAGTAATCTGATCAGGGCGGATAAAGAGGTGTGCGTCGTCCTGAGTAAACTCACGAACACGGAACAGACCGTGCAGGGCACCCTTCATCTCGTAACGGTGATCAAGACCAGCCTCAGCCAGCTTCATAGGAAGATCCCTATAAGAACGTGGCTTGGACTTGTAAATCAAGCATGCACCAGGGCAGTTCATAGGCTTAATTGCAAAGTCCTCTTCATCTACCGTAGTGGTGTACATATTCTCTTTGTAGTGGTCCCAGTGGCCAGAAGTCTCCCAAAGGGAACGCGAGAGGATCAGTGGGGTCTGAACCTCCTGGTAACCAAAGCGAGCCTGCATCTCATGCCAGTAATCGGTCAGGGCGTTGCGCAGAGCCATACCGTTTGGAAGCCAGAATGGAGAGCCAGGACCAAAGTCGGACATCATGAAGAGCTCCATCTCACGACCAATCTTCCTGTGGTCGCGCTTCTCGGCCTCTTCAATCATCTTGAGGTACTGAGCAAGCTCCTCTTTGGAACCAAACGCAACACCATAAATTCTGGTGAGCATCTTGTTGTTCTTATCGGCCTTCCAATAGGCACCAGAGATGCTGGTCAGCTTGAAAGCCTTAACACCCTTGGTGTAGAGCATGTGAGGGCCAACGCACATGTCAACGTATTCGCCCTGCTTATAGAAGGTGATGTGTGCGTCAGGAGCAAGATCGCCAATGTGCTCAACCTTGTAAGACTCGCCGCGCTCCTTCATGTAGGCAATAGCCTCATCACGAGGAAGCTCAAACGTCTCAATCTTGAGGTTCTCTTTGACAATCTTCTTCATCTCAGCTTCGATAGCTGGGAAATCGTCCTCGTTAACCTTGGTGTCTCCAAGATCAACGTCATAGTAGAAACCATTTTCGGTTGCTGGACCATAGGCAAACTGTGCGTGAGGATACAGACGCTTCAAAGCCTGAGCAAGCAGATGAGCTGCATCGTGGCGAATAACCTCAAGCTCTTCAGCTGGATTGTTAATCTCGCCAACATGGCCGTCGTTATATAAAACCTTCATGTAAAACCCCTCAGAGGTAGCTACTCATAGAAACAGGCACGGCGCCTACTCTGCTCACGTGGGAGCTTAGGAGCAGACGCCTACATAGTCTCTGTTGTAAAACACCAGATTGCCATCATAAAGAACAAAACCAAACGTTATTGAATGCGAGTGCGGCAGTAAGGGCAAACCTTCCAGTCTGCGTTCAGTGGACGATGGCATGTTGGGCAAACGTTTCTAACCTGCGTATTGCAGATTGGGCACACGATAAAATCGCGGTCGATTGGAGCGGAGCACTTAGGGCAGATGCCGTAGTGAGAAAGCTGGTGCTCACGAAGGGCAATATCAAGGTCCTGCTCCTCGCGGTCAATGAGGTAGCTGCTTGGACGCAAAATAACGTATGCAAGCAGACCAACAACAGGAACAACAGAAATGACTGCCCACATCCACCAAGGCTCTGCGCCGCGGCGCTGAGCGTCACGAATAACGTAGATGATGGAAAGGATATAAAGCATTACGACGCAAATGACCATGAGGTAAATAACCATACGTACCTCAGGTGTAATAATCTGATCAAGAATCTCCTGCATCTGACAGCCCCTTCTGCTGGCTTTTTGTTCTCTCCTAAATCGTACGACAAACCGCCTCAAAATGGAGCGAAATGTCGCAGATAAATTTATTTTACCAAAGCATCACTAAAATGTGCAGCAACCTCGCCAGCAAGTGAAATTGTTCCACATGCTACAAAGCCCTTCTCGCGCAAGGCGTCCACTGCTTCAGGGACACTTCTGTAGACAGCTACCACGTTAGCGCCGCAGGCTTTGTACAGCTCAGCAAGCTCATCTGCATCCATGGCGCGATCGTTATCTGTCTGGGTTACCGCTACCTCAGGGAACTCTTTAGCGAGAAGTTCTGCGATGCCCTTAACATCTTTATCTGCAAAAACTGCCGTCAAAAGCATAGGACGGTTAGCAACTTCTGGCTCAATTGAGCGGATAGCAGTCAAGAATGTCTCAATTGACTGAGGGTTATGAGCAGCGTCGATAAGCACTAAAGGCTTAGGCTGAAGCAACTGGAACCTACCAGGTGTAGGACACCTGGTAGTGGAGAAAAACGCTTTCTCTACATCAAGTGGACGGCCCAGAAAATCCTCGGCCAAGCAGGTTGCCAGAGCAATGTTTGCTGCCTGATAGCTTGGCTTAAGAGCGGCAAGATCTTCGTAGGTTGCACGCGGCGTCACAACCGTAAGCTCCAGCGGAAATCCTATGCTCTTGGGCTTTTTGGTAATGAAGAAATGAGCGTGAGGTAAATCTGGATGGTCAGACGACTGACCAGCAGAAACCTCTCCCTCAACATCTTCTGGCTTGTCAGCTACAAGAAGGGTTGGAACAACGCCCACAGAAGCTGCTTGGGACAAAAATACATCCTGGACGCTCTGAGGAGTTGTCGTTCCCACGCCAAGCACGCAGGTGCGACCAGGCTTGATAATGGCGGCCTTCTCGCCAGCAATGGCCTCAAGGGTATCGCCTAAGATGCGCGTATGATCCAGACCAACACCCGTGATGGCCACGGAGGTGATGTTTTGAGCGGCGCTTGTTGCGTCCCACCTGCCGCCCATGCCGCACTCAAGTACGCAGACGTCAATCTCTGCCTCGGCAAAGACAACCAAAGCTGCAACCGTGAGCAGATCAAACTCGGTGATGTCATAGGGACGCTCACCCAAGGCGGTTCGCTGAGCGTTGACGCGCTCCCCCGCTACCTGAGCTGCAGAGACGCCATGAGCAAAAGCCGCCTCAGAGACGGGTGTGCCGTTAATTTCCATGCGCTCGGTATAGCTGATGAGCTCGGGAGACGTGTACAGAGCGGTCTTGAGCCCCTCTCCCTTGAGCAGGGCTGCAGTGTATCTGGAGGTAGACGTTTTGCCGTTAGTACCTGCAATCTGGACACTCTTGAAGCAAAGGTCAGGGTTTCCCAGCTCTTTGAGCATGTCTTCCACGCTCTCCAGCAAAGGTTGGATGCCAAACTTCTTTGTATCGTGAAGTACCTTTAAAGACTGCTCGTAGCTCAGCTCAGGCACAGAAAAAGGAACAGAATAACTCATTACACAGACCTCTTATAGACCAAGCAGACGCATAGCCTCTGCACGGGTTTTCTCGTTAGTCTTAAAAATACCGCGAACCGCAGACGTGGTGGTCAAAGCGCCCGACGCCCTAATACCGCGCATGCTCATGCACGTGTGCTCGGCCTCCATAACCACCAAAACGCCCAAAGGATCAAGCTCTTCTACCATAGCGTCTGCAATCTGACCTGTGAGGCGCTCCTGTACCTGCAGACGGCGAGAATACCCGCTGACGCAGCGAGCAATCTTAGAAAGACCGGTAATACGACCATTTTGTGGAATGTAGCAGACGTGTGCCTTGCCCACAAAAGGCAAAATGTGATGCTCACAGGTAGACGAGAAAGGAATGTCGCGGACAATAACCATCTCTTTATTGCCCTCTTCATGGAACTGTTTGCGCAGATGAGCCGCAGGATCTTCCTGCATACCACCAAAGAGCTCTACACAAGCACGAGCAACACGGTCCGGTGTATCAAGCAGACCTTCTCGCTCTGGATCCTCGCCAATAGCAAGCAAAAACTCAGTGACTGCGGCTTTTACGCGCTCTTGGTCAAGCTTTTTATAGTTATTCTCTGCTGCCACGGGGCAACCTACCTTTCATTCTTATGCAAGCGTTCTTTGAGCTGCAGCAACAACATGACGAGCAAGAATTGCAGTAGTTACGCTGCCTACACCGCCAGGAACGGGAGTATAAGCTCTTGCCAGTGGCGCTACCTGCTCTGTATTGACGTCGCCAACAAGTTTTTGAGCGTCTTCATCCCAGTTAATGCCCACGTCAATGATAGTCTGACCAGCTCTTACGCAGTCAGCTCCAATAAGGTGCGCACGACCTGCAGCCACAACTACAACCTCTGCCTGCTTAAGCGTAGCAGCAAGGTCCTTGGTCTTGCTGTGACATATCGTCACCGTAGCGTTTCTTGCGCTTAAAAGCGCAGCTACCGGACGACCAATGACGTTAGAGCGCCCAACAACTGCAACAGGCACTCCCTCAAGAGGCACCTGGTAAAAATCGAGAAGCGCAAGAACTGCCTCTGCAGTACAAGGTCCCAGAGCACCAGGAGTTCCACAAAGCGTTGCGAGCAACATTGAATCAGTTGCACAATCAACATCTTTTTCTGGTACTAGATGCTGAAGCGCTTCATGCTCATCAATTCCAGTAGGAAAAGGACGCATAGGCAGACAACCATGCACCAATGCGTCGGCAGAAACATGGTCAAACGCAGCATTTACCTGCTCTTGTGTGGCGTCTTCTGGAAGCTCAATGGTCTCAACTTCAAAGCCTACCTTCTCTGCACGCGTATATGCCGCGCGCTCATAGGTAAGGTCGTCGCTTTTCTGCCCTATACGAACAATGACCAGTTTAGGAGTTACCCCTTGTGCACGAAGTTCCTGAACCTGAGCAGCAAGTTCTTCAGTTATCGCCTTAGCAACAGGGGCGCCACGAAGCTCCTGTGACAGAGTCTCTGAGCTCATGTTATGCCTCCTGTCTCAGCTGTGCGCTTACCGCATCACTCACGGCATCAGCTCGTGATACATAGGTGTCCAGAAGCTTATCTGCCTCATCAAGCAATGTTTGAGCATAGGCCGTATCATGCATGGAGCGCGTGTTTACAAACAACGTGTGAGAAGCTGCAATCAAAGCACCGCGCGCAAGAGCAGCACCGCAACCTACGTCGGATAAAAGCATACGAGATCCCTTGATAAGCATCTCTTCGAGAAGTTCAATGGACTCGCACACTTTTCTCATAACCTTCAGCGGAGGCTGAGCTGCTTCTTTAAGAGCATCCTCAACAATTTCTGCACGCTTTGGGTCATCCTTGGGCACATTAAACGCGCTGGAAACGAGCAAAAACTGGCGAGAGTCTTCGTCCATAAGCTCCATGAAGTCTTGGCGAAGGGCTCCAGCTCGGGCAATGTATTTTGCAAGATCATCTTCATGCTGAGCATAGGCAGGTTTTCCTTGTGCATACACACCAGCCATTGAAGCCAAAGACACTGCAAGTGCCCCTACATAAGCGGCAGCACTACCGCCACCAGGAATAGGCTCTTTAGCAGCAAGGTGTTGAGCATAAGAGTCAGCGCTATAGGTTGTAAACGCTACTTCTTCTGGTGAAGAGGGATAAGACATTAGAAAAGACCCACAATTCTTCCATCATCAAGAACATCAATGTGCTCTGCAGCAGGAACCTTTGGAAGTCCCGGCATGGTCATAATAGAGCCAGTAAGGCAGACCACAAAGCCGGCACCTGCAGAAACACGAACTTCTCGCACGGTAATCTTAAAGTTTTCTGGAGCACCCAATTTGGTCTGGTCATCAGTAAAGGAATACTGAGTTTTTGCCATACAAATAGGAAGCTCACCAAAGCCAAGCTCTTCAAGCTGCTGAAGCTGCTTGGCGGCACTTGGAGCAAATTCAACACCATCGGCGTGGTAAATCTTGGTAGCAATGTTAGTAATTTTCTGCTTCAAAGACTCTTTGACATCGTAAGCAAAAGTGAGCTTAGACTCAGTCTGGCAAAGGCGCATAACCTCTTCTGCCAGAGCCTGGCCGCCCTTTCCACCTTTTGCCCAAACCTCAGACAGGACAACATTTACGCCACGCTTCTTGCACTCCTCCTCTACCAGAGCAAGCTCTTCAGCGGTATCGGTTGGGAATGCATTGATGGCAACGACTACAGGAAGACCATAGACCGTCTGGATGTTGTCAACGTGGCGAAGCAGGTTTGGAATACCCTCTTTAAGCGCCTCAACGTTTTGCTGGTTAAGGTCTGCTTTGGCAACGCCTCCGTTGTACTTAAGTGCACGAACGGTTGCCACCAGAACAACAGCCGATGGAGCAAGGCCAGTAGCTCTGCACTTGATGTCCAAGAACTTCTCGGCACCAAGGTCTGCACCAAAGCCTGCCTCGGTAACAACGTAATCAGCAAGACGCAGAGCAGTCTTTGTTGCCTCAACCGTATTGCAACCGTGAGCAATGTTGGCAAAAGGTCCACCGTGAACAAGAGCAGGTGTGTGCTCAAGCGTCTGGACCAAGTTAGGCTGAATAGCGTCTTTGAGCAGCGCCGTCATAGCACCCTCGGCATGGATATCGCTAACGGTTACAGGCTTGCGATCATAGGTGTAGGCAATAACCATTCTGCCCAGGCGCTCTTTAAGATCTTTGATGCCCGAAGCAAGGCAGAATACAGCCATGACCTCGGAGGCAACGGTAATATCAAAGCCGTCTTGTCTTGGCATGCCATCAGCAATGCCGCCAAGTCCGTCAACAACGTTTCTGAGCTGGCGATCATTCATGTCTACGCAGCGTTTCCACACCACGCGGCGTGGATCAATGTTGAGACTGTTGCCCTGCTTGATATGGTTATCCAGCATGGCTGCACAGAGATTGTTTGCAGCGCCAATAGCGTGGAAGTCACCAGTAAAGTGAAGGTTAATATCCTCCATAGGAACTACCTGGGCATATCCACCGCCCGCGGCGCCGCCCTTAACGCCAAAGACAGGACCCAAAGAAGGCTCTCTGAGGGCCAACATGGCAGACTGTCCCAAGCTGGTCAAAGCATCTGCCAGACCAACCGAGGTAGTGGTCTTTCCCTCGCCTGCTGGCGTTGGGTTAATGGCGGTTACCAGCACAAGCTTTCCGCGAAGAGGCTTATCTGCCAGAGCACGTGCATCAAGCTTTGCCTTATAGCGACCATAAGGCTCCAGAAGGTCCTCTGGAATACCCGCACGCTTTGCCACCTCAAAGATGGGAAGCATCTCGGATGATTGAGCAATCTCGATATCGGATGTAACCTCAGACATGTTGTTCCTAACCTAAAGTGGACTGCATACACGTACTAAACACAAGATGCGGCTGTTACACCGCATCAAGTTTTACTTATGAGAAGTCAGCAATCTGCTGCTCTAGCTGAGCAACAAGCGTAGTAAGTTCTTCTGCGCGTGCACGTTTCTTCTCGATAACTTCAGGCGCTGCCTTAGCAACAAAGCCCTGGTTAGCAAGGGTGCGCTCCACGCCAGAGAGCTCCTTCTTTGCAGACTCAAGGTCTTTCTGAAGACGCTTGGCCTCAGCAGCAAGGTCAACAAGCTCACCAAGAACAACGTACATTTCAAGGCCAGCATCGGTGACAGAAACAGAACCAGCAGGCTTCTGAGGCGCCTCAGCAACCTCAAGCGAGCTTACGCGACCAACGTTCTGGATGAAGGCTGCCTGCTCCTTCAGCGCTGCAACATCCTGTGCTGGAGCTTTAACCACAACAGCAAGGTCTGTCTTTGGAGACAGCCTATAACGAGCGCGAGAAGAACGAACAGCAGAAACAACAGTCTTAGCAAGCGAGAAGTTATGCTCAGCTGCCTCGTCAACAAAGTTGGCAAGTTTCTGTGGGTCTGGCCACTCAGAAATCATCAGGAACTCTGCATCGTGACTCAGAAGACCGGATGCAGGAAGGGCATCCCAAACGCTCTCGGTAACAAATGGCATGGCTGGATGCAAAAGCCTCATGCTGACGTCCAAAACAAAGACAAGATTGCGCTGAACCTGCAGGCGCTCCTCAGGAGTTCCATCCAGAAGGCGACCCTTGCAGAGCTCAATGTACCAGTCGCAGACATCATTCCAGAAGAAAGACTGAATGTTGCGGGCATACTCGCCAAAGCCATAGGTCTCAAGCTGCTCGGTTGTCTCTGCCACAACCTTAGCAAGGCGCGAGAACATCCATGCGTCTTCTGGCGTTTCTGCCTTTGGCATGCCGGCAGTGTAACCGTCAAGGTTCATCTGAACAAAGCGGCTTGCATTCCAAATCTTAGTAACAAATGAACGTGCCTGATCAGTTCTTGGAGACTCAATAAGCTCGCGAGTCTTCTTATCAAGAACAGCGTCAAACTTGACGTCCTGGTTGTTAGTAATAAGCGTAAGCAGGTTATAACGCATTGCGTCTGCACCATACTTAGCAATGAGGTCCATAGGATCTACGCCGTTACCCTTTGACTTGGACATGCGGCTGCCGTCCTTAGCCAAAATGGTTGCGTAAATGTAGACATCGTGGAATGGAATCTCTTTGGTGAAGTAAAGCGAGCTCATAATCATGCGAGCAACCCAAAGAGCAATGATGTCTCGAGCGGTTACCAGGACCTGTGTTGGGTGGTGACCCTCAAGCTGTTCAGGATGATTTGGCCAACCCTGTGTAGCAAAAGTCCACAGCTGAGAAGAGAACCAGGTATCCAGAACGTCCTCATCCTGATGGACATGATGACCGCCGCACTTTGGACAGACGTCAGTGTCTTCCATAAGAGCATCCTGCCAGCCACAATCATCGCAGTAGAACACTGGAATGCGGTGTCCCCACCAAAGCTGCCTGGAGATATTCCAGTCGCGGAGATTCTCCATCCAAGTGAGGTAGGTCTGAGTCCAACGCTCTGGGTGGAAGGTAACCTGACCGTCTTTAACTACCTGTGCTGCAGGCTCTTTGAGCTTATCAACGGCAACAAACCACTGCTCAGAGAGCCACGGCTCAAGAGTTGTGCCGCAGCGGTAGCAATGCATAACAGAGTGATCAAGGTCTTCAACATGATCAAGCAGGCCATGCTCTTCAAACCAAGCAACAATAGCCTCACGAGCCTGATCTCTATCAAGACCAGAGAACTCACCATAGCCGTCAACAACAACAGCATGCTCATCAAAAATGTTGATCTGCTCAAGGTTATGAGTCTGGCCCATAGCAAAGTCATTAGGGTCATGAGCTGGAGTTACCTTAACAAAACCGGTACCAAAACCTGCGTCAACATGCCAGTCAGAGAAAATTGGAATCTCTCGATTAACAATGGGCAGAATAACAGTCTTTCCAACAAGATCGGCCTTTTCTGGATCTTGAGGAGAGACAGCTACACCGGTATCACCCAGCATAGTCTCTGGACGAGTAGTTGCTACGGTAATGTACTCAACGCCATTAACAGGCTCTTTGAGCGGGTAACGCAGGTACCAAAGATGGCCCTTCTCGTCAGCGTACTCCGCCTCATCGTCAGAGATAGAAGTCTCGCAATGAGGACACCAGTTTACGATACGCTTACCGCGATAAATGAGCTGGTCATGATACCAGTCAACAAAGACCTTGCGAACAGCCTGAGTGTACTCAGGAGACATGGTGAACTTCTCGTCATTAAAATCAATGGAGCAGCCCATGCGCTTAATCTGAGAAACAATGGTTCCGCCGTACTCGCGCGTCCAATCCCAGCAAGCATCCAGGAATTTCTCGCGACCAATCTCAAGGCGAGAAATACCCTCTGACTTAAGCTTCTTATCAACCTTAGTCTGGGTTGCAATACCTGCGTGGTCAGTTCCAAGAATCCAACGAGTTGAGTAACCGCGCATGCGAGAATAACGAATGTAGGTGTCCTGGATGGTGTCATCCATGGCATGACCCATGTGAAGGATGCCAGTAACGTTTGGTGGAGGGATAACTACCGTACGGTCTTCAGTTCCTTTGCTACGACCATAGCAATCTGCCTTCATCCACTTTTCAATGAGCTCAGGTTCAGCTGCCTGAGGATCATAATTCTTGGGCATTTCTTCCACAGTAATCTTGCCTTTCATATGCTTTTAGCAGTATTCCTATTAACCATTTGAACAGTATAATGCATTGAAACAGATGTGGTTTAGGGGAATATAGTAATGTTCTTTTAATATTTCATATAAAAAATTACACCTGTCTCTTATACACATCTCCGAGCCC
>CALCXO010000012.1:0-34483 GCA_937905925.1 uncultured Atopobium sp. | reverse complement strand
ATTTTCAGCGTCATGTATACGTCTTTTTGACAGATTATCCGACTTAGGTGTGTTTCCCAAATCCGAAATTTGCCTCGCGAGCCGATGGCGAGAAGATCCGATTTTCTTGCATGCCATATACCTGCGGTTTTATGTGATTGCATATTTTATAAGTTCGGATATGTATATAAAAAGTTTCATGGCATCTTTTGGGTCGCACTTGAGCCACATTCAAGATGTATTTAAGGGTCATTGCCATCGCCATTGGCATTGCCATAATATCCGTAGAAATTCAAAAGATATTTGAGCAGCTATTTGTAACCCTTCCTGGAAAATTTAAATCAGCTTAACAGGGATTTAACACCCCTTCTGTTCTACTAGAGCCAGGAGAAGGGAGTATCTATGAAATCAAAGCAAGCTTGTGGTTGGAGCTGCCGCCTACGTGTCCTGCCTATTCTATTTTTGCTATTAGGATGCGCGTTTGTAGTCTATGGTGCTTCTCGCGGAGAGGTTAGTGCCGTATTGGGAAAAGCGGTACGAATCTGCCTTGAGTGTGTAGGTATTGGTTAGGTGACCTGCAGTGAAAGTGTTCTCAGGGATAAAATTTTTTGGAAAGAAAGTGCGAGAATTTATCACTAAAAGAGGATTCGTACAGGCATGCGCAACCTTTCTAACCAACCCTCACCTAACAAATTTTGCTAAGGGAACTATCTATACTGGTCCTGCAAAGTCAGTTTGTGTCCCTGGACTTAACTGCTATTCCTGCCCAGGGGCTACGGGCGCTTGCCCTATT
Source organism: uncultured Atopobium sp. (assembly GCA_937905925.1). Taxonomy (GTDB): domain Bacteria; phylum Actinomycetota; class Coriobacteriia; order Coriobacteriales; family Atopobiaceae; genus Lancefieldella. Next base: position 33,711 of record CALCXO010000012.1, on the reverse strand, counting down.
GGAGCATTTCAGGCGGTAGTTGGATCATCTAAATTCAGCTTCTCGTATTACATTACGGGTATTTTGATTCTCATTGGAACTTTGCTAGGCAGGTTTGTCTGCGGATTTCTTTGCCCATTTGGCTGGGTACAAGATCTTCTCCACAAGATTCCATTCCCAAAAAAATTTAGCACTAAAAAGCTCAAAGCCTTGCGCTACTTGAAGTACGTCATATTAATTGTGCTTGTCTGGGCTCTACCAGCTTTGATTCAAAATGCCGTAGGAATGGGAGAGCCTTATTTCTGTAAGTATGTTTGTCCACAGGGAATTCTCGAGGGAGCAATTCCGCTTTCTTTAGCAGATGTCAGCATTAGGGCAGCTCTGGGCACACTTTTTACGATGAAGTTCAGCATTCTGGCAACTGTCGTACTGTTGAGCATCATGTTTTATCGTCCTTTTTGCAAATGGATTTGCCCGCTCGGGGCTTTTTATTCTCTGTTCAATCGCATCTCAATTTTGCAGTATCGAGTTGACGAGAAGACCTGTGTAAGCTGCGGAAAGTGTGCGCGTACATGCAAGATGGACGTAGATATCACGAAGAATAACGCAGCTCTTGAGTGCATTCGCTGCGGAGAGTGCATCAAGGTATGTCCTGTTCATGCGATTGATGCAAAGCTCCTGTTAATCAATAAGAAAATCGAACAGTCGGAAAAGGTTGCTACAGCAAAGCACTTGGCTGATCTGCAGGCGACAAGCTCAATGAAGTAAGTGTCATAAAACGTGTATAGCTACGTTGTGTACGTAGAAAAGACAGAAAGGACTATGAAATGAAAAAATTTGTAACAAAATCCCTGACGTATGTCGCTGGCCTACTTATGGCAGTTGCGCTTGTTGGATGTAGCGTCGGCGGCACTGGCAACACAGGCACAACAACCGCTCCAACTGCCGAGCAGCAGAATTCTGCTGCAGTTCCACCTGAGGCAGCATCAAAACTGCACCTCAAAGACGGCGATACCTTCCCAGATTTTAAAGCAACAGATATCACTACTGGCGCTACCTATGACAACACCGTATTTGGACAGAATAAGGTCACTGTTCTGACCTTCTGGTTCAATGGCTGTACTGGTTGCATTCAGGAGATGCCAATGCTTCAAGAACTTGCTGATACCTATAAGGACAAAGGTGTCAATGTCTTGGGTGTTAACGCCGAAGCCGCATACACGGACGACGCTAAGAAGGAGGCTGTGAACATTCTCCAGAAACAGGGCGTTACCTACGGAAACGTCGCTCTTGATCCTCATAGCGATGGCGGTCACGTTATCGAAGGCCTAACAGCATTCCCAACTACTATGGTTATTGACCAGAACGGTAGACTTGTGGGCGATCCAATCACCGGTGGAGCCAGCAAGCTCCAGGGTAGCGAACTTCAAAAGCGCGTTGACCAGGCTCTCGCTCAAGCAAAGTAGGTTATAGAAACTTACATACCGCTCACGGCACACGGCGAGAAGAACTTCTCGCCGTAGGGTTCAATCGGTTAGCATTTGAAGTGTTGTATGAAGTACGCCTGGACTGAGTCAACTGAGCTTGGTCCAGGCGTACTCTAATGCTTGCAAATAGCATCAAGCTGCATTTGAAAGGGAAGAATTGAAAATCCTTGTAGTGGAAGATGAAAAAGAGCTTCTTGCCTCTATTGGAGAGGGGCTTGAGCTGGACGGTTATTACGTTGATCTTGTCGATAACGGCACTCAGGCTCTTGAAATGGCTCAGCTTGAGCAATATGACCTGATTCTACTTGACCTTAATCTTCCTGGTATCGATGGACTTGATTTGCTGCGTACGCTACGAGCGGAGCACTCAGAGACTAAGGTGCTGATTCTTTCTGCGCGTTCATCGGTGTCTGATCGCATTGTTGGATTAGACGCGGGTGCTGATGACTACCTTATAAAACCCTTTGCGTTTGGTGAGCTCGAGGCCCGTATTAGGACGCTCTTGCGCCGCGAATATACGCATGGAGAAGCGTTCTTGACGCTGGGAGAACTTCGGTTTGATACTACGGCTCGACAAGTTTTTGTTGGAGATTCTCCAGTTAATCTCACCAAGAAAGAACTTGCAATTCTAGAGTACCTGATGCGACACGCTGGAGCGGTTGTGAGCAGTGAAGAGCTCATGACTCATGCATGGGACAGCAACGTGGACTTATTCAGCAATTCTGTGCGTGTGCATATTTTCTCGATTAGAAAAAAGTTGCGAGAAGCTCTTGGATATGACCCAATTTCTAACAAAGTAGGAGAGGGTTATTGCTTTAAGAAGGACAGCGATGACTAAGATAAGTGAAATAATCCCAAAGCCAATGCAGTCAATTCGCGCCCAGCTTACCCTTCTTATGGTGGGCTTATTGGTGTGCTGTTGCGTTGTTTTGACTTGGCTTGTGTATCGCTCGACTTCTGAACTGCTGGAACTAGCTGCAGCTAACGCCATCAACCAGGGAGCCCTTTCTATTGTTTTGGATGTAGATGCTATCGAACGTTCTATCTTGTTTGACGCGCTAGGCATTTTATTCTTTGTGATTATTGCTGGCAGCTGTGCAGCTTATTTTTTAATAGGCCACTATACCAAGCCAGTTCAACAACTCTCTGCTCACATGAAAGAAATTAGCCCAAATACATTGTCTGATTCCATTGAAATTGAGGGCGGTGGAGAAGAGATTCAAGAGCTGGTTAAGTCATTTAATAAGATGACTGAGCAACTAGATGAAGCATTTGCAATGCAGAGGCGCTTCTCGGCTAGCGCAGCTCACGAGCTTAGAACGCCAATTGCAGTACTGAGGACCAAGCTGGATGTTTTTAAGAAAAAGAAGCGCGAACAGCATGAATATGACGAGCTTGTAGATACGATGGAGACATACATTGACCGCCTATCTTCCATCATCACTGACCTTTTGGAATTTGCGGAGACATCTGAGCTAGGAGAGACTGAGGACGTTTCTCTTGATTCAGTAGTTAAAACGGTCGTGGATGATCTTGAATTGGTCGCTCAAAATAATATGGTCAATGTGCAGGTTAACACGCAGATTGATGCACATTCTGATACACAATCCGAGGCACAGACCTTTATCGCTAAAGGAAATACCAATCTGCTATATCGAGCTCTTTACAACCTGGTTGAAAATGCCATTCGTTATAACTATGAAGAAGGTTCAGTCAACATTACTCTAGAAACCAAGGGTCAAGAAGGCGTGATTATAATTGCCGATACAGGAGTAGGCATAGCTCCTGAGCAAAGAGAACTTGTATTTGAGCCGTTCTACAGGGTGAATAAGTCGCGATCCAGAGAGTTTGGCGGTGCGGGTATTGGTCTCTCGCTGGTTAAAACTATCTTAAAGCGACATGGAGCTTCCATCACAGTCTCTGAGAATAAACCTCAGGGTTCTGTGTTTACCATTAGGATTCCACTGGTTAATTCAATAGATTTTGACTAACTTCTACATACTTCACCGGCGCCGCCGTTTGGAGATGGGACAAAATAAGACAGAATGCTATGAGTCAATACAGGGTACAATTGTCCTACATGATAATACCTGTTCAAAGGCAGAAATGATGTTTTTAAAAGAACGCCAAGATAAGATTGTGGAGTTCGTTAATGCAAACGGTAGAGCCACAGTAATTGAGCTTTCAGAAAAATTTAGCGTTACTGAAGACTGCATCAGAAAAGATCTTAAGCACCTCGACGGTCAGGGTCTTTTAAAGCGTGTGTACGGTGGCGCTATCAGCACGTCGGTGCAGCCGAATTGGAACATTAGCACGCGCATTAATACTAAGATTCCCGAGAAGCGCATTATTGCGGATAAGGCATATGAGCTCATTGAGCCAGGTGAGACCGTCTACCTGGATATTTCTACAACCAATATCGCTCTGGCAGAAAAAATTGCTGCTGGTACTAAATACATGACGGTCATTACCAACATGATCGATATTCTTCAGGCGTTGAGCGGAAATCCCGCCATTAAGGTTATTTCGACTGGTGGAACTGTTAATTACGAGCTCAATAGTTTCTACGGATCTGCAGCAATTCAGACGCTCGAGTCATATCACTTTGATAAGGTATTTATGGGTGCCATTGGTATCAACTTGGATACAGGTGAGCTTCTCACATATGACATTGACGATGGAGCTGTCAAACGCCAAGTAATTAAGACAGCCTCTCAGGTCATTCTTATGGTTGATCACGAGAAGTTCAGTTCTTCGGGAAGCTATGCCTTTGCGCACTTCGATGACGTTACGACGGTAATTACGGATAAGCTAACCGAGAAACTCAAAGATCAACTTACTGCTTTTGACGTGATTTGCAAGTAAACGGAATTCGCAACATAATTTCTTAAATAAAACCCCGCCTGATGTAATCAAGCGGGGTTTGTGCATTGCATGTAAATTTGCCTGCAGCGCAGGTTATTACCAGTGTGGCCTAGCCAAGCTCAGACTTAACCTTTGAGACAATTGCAGAAGCAGACTTAATGACAGTTGCTGCAGGAAGCTTAATCTTTGGAAGATCAGCAAACCTCTCGACATCCTTGATAGGCATGTCATTGGTTAGAACGACTGCTGTTGTGCCAGCAAGATCCTCAGCGGTAATAGCATTCTCAATACCAATGGAACCCTGAGTCTCAACCTTGCATTCAATCTGCTCTGCTGCACAAGCGTTCTTCAGTGCCTCAGCAGCCATATATGTATGAGCAACACCAGACGGACAAGCGGTTACAGCCAAAATCTTCATGGACGCTCCTTAGAACTCGATAGTAATCTCGACGTCGTCATCTGCTGCAGGCTTAGCGGACTCCTCAGTGATATCCTTCTTAAATACCGCAACAAGGCCAAGGTAGATTGCAATGCCGATTGCAAGAGAAACCAGGTAAGTGCCAGCAGAAGTGACAGGAAGAACTACCAGACCACCCCAAGCAGCGTTGCAGTAAACGCCAAGAGCACCAGCAATTGCTCCAGTAATAGCACTTGAAATTATGTTGATTGGCATCATGTGTGCTGGATCAGCGGTGGTGTAAGAAATTGCGCCCTCGGTAATGCCGCACATACCCATAACAATAGAACCAATACCTGCGTCACGCTCAGCCTCGGTGAACTTCTTCCTGAAGACGTAAGAGGCAATACCTGCTGCGATTGGAGGAAGGCAGATAGCAATTGCAATAGGGCCAAAGAACTGTGCATTGTGTCCAGCAAGAACCTCAGTGCCAACAACGGCAACGCCGGTGGAGTATGCAACCTTATTGATTGGACCGCCCAAGTCAAACGCAATCATTGCACCACAGATAGCACCGACAATAACTGCGCTTGTACCGTTCATGCTAGAAAGCCAAACAGTAAGGGTGGTTAGAAGCCATGCGCAAGGAGCGCCAACAACGCAAATCATAATTGTTCCAACAATCAAGGAAGTACAGATTGGAACAATCATGATTGAGAGAAGGGACTGCATTGCTTTTGGCAGCTTGACCTTCTTGAGTGCTGCTGCAAGGTAGCCGCAGAGAAGGCCAGCAATAATGCCACCGATGAAGCCGGAGCCAACGTTAACTGCTAGCTGACCACAAATAAGACCAGGAGCAATGCCAGGACGATCTGCAATTGCAAATGCGATAAATGCAGAAAGAACTGGAACCATAAGGCCAAGTCCAACGCCACCAATCTGGCTGAGAACATCGACAACAATGTTTGATGCTTTGACTGCACTTTCAGTTGCAATGGTGTTCATTGAAAGCATTGCAGCTACAGCGTAGAGAACGCCACCCGTAACTACAACAGGAATCATGTACGAAACACCACTCATCAGGTACTGTTGAATTTTTTTAGCCTGACTTGTTGAGTCTTTAGCTTCCATTAGGCTCTCCTTTACTAATGATTCTTTATTGCTTTAGCGTGTATAACGCCGTGACTCCGTATTATTGTGTATTGATTTCACCGAAATAATATAGAAATAGAGTCGAAATGCGTCAATGAATAATTGACGTGTAAATAAAGTTTGTCGTGAACGGCCTATAAATAACGCTAGACGGTATTCATTATTATTGTTTTGATCGGAAAAATAGAAAATCAATACAAAACAATTGAAAATACGGAAGAAACAAAATACAATCAATGGTAATTTCGAACTTTAAGGGGGAGTTAATGTTATCTCAGCGCTCGCAAGCTATTAAGGATTCCTTGTTTGCTCAGCCACGCCAGGTGACCATGGAACGCGCCCGTCTTTATATGGAGAGTTACAAAGAAACGCAGGGTGAGGCACCTGTTATTAGACGTGCAAAGGCTTTTAAGCATCTGCTTGAGAATCATAAGATCGTTCTCGATAGCTATGACCTTCTCGTTGGCAATAGGACAGATACACCTCGAGCGGGCGTTGTCTCTCCAGAAATGTCTCCTTATTGGATTCTGGACGAACTGGACAAGTTTCCAACCAGACGGCAAGACCGTTTTGAAATTTCCGAGGAGGATAAGGCCTACTACAAAGAGGTACTCTATCCTTTCTGGACGAATAAATCGCTGAATGACTGGTACAAGGCACATCTTGCTGAAAACCTAGCTGAAGCGCAGAAGACTCGTATTTTCTCGGTTGCTCAGACTGACAAGGGTCAAGGTCACATCATTTGCGATTTTCCTCTGGTGCTACAGAACGGGTTTGGTGCTCTTCTCGCAGAGGCTGAGCAGAAACTTGCTCAGGATGGCGAGAGTGACTTCTATGCAGCGACTGTTATTGTGCTCAAGGCAACTATTGCCTACGTACAACGTTATGAGGCAGAAGTTCTTCAGGCAAGGGAAAGCGCTTCTTCTGAGACTCGTGCTCAGGAGCTTGAACGTCTTGCAGAGATTCTGCATCACATTGCTACTGAACCAGCTCGTGATTTCTACGATGCTCTGCAGCTTACTTGGATTACAGAGCTTGTACTTCAGCACGAGAGCAATGCAAGCTCTATTTCCCTTGGACGCATGGATCAGTATCTTGCACCATTCTATGAAACAAGCCTTGCTGCGGGTGAGAGTTCAGAGTTCTTGCGTGAGCTCATTCAGTGCTTCTATCTCAAGACAAATACTATCGTCTTCCTGCGCTCCACCGATTCCGCCCAGTTCTTCGCGGGATTCCCAAGTGGCTTTAACCTTGTAGTTGGCGGTGTCGACAGTGAGGGAAATGACTGTACCAACGAGCTTTCTTATTTGCTGCTTGACGTGCAGAAAGACACCCGTCTACCACAGCCTAACCTTTCGCTGAGAATGCACAAGAACACTCCGGAGTCTTTGCTGGAGAAGTCTGGAGAGATTATTCGTCTGGGCGACGGCATTCCTCAGGTTTTTAATGACGAAGTCAATATTGCATCCTTTATGTCTCGTGGTGTTTCTGAAGAAGATGCTCGTGACTATGCAGTTGTAGGCTGCGTTGAGCTCTCTATCCCAGGAAGAATGTACGGTCTGCATGACATTTCTATGTTTAACATGGTCCGCTGCTTTGAGATTACTCTTGAGCGCAACCCAGAGGGCTTCGATTCTTTTGATGACCTCAAGCGTGCCGTCAAAGAGACCATTGCAGAGTACGTTGGCCTAATGGTTGATGGCTGTAACGTTTGTGATCAGGCACATAAAGAGACTTCACCAACGCCACTGCTTTCTATCCTGGTTCACGACAGTCTTAAGACTGGTCACGATATCACCGACGGCGGTGCTCGCTATAACCCATCTGGCGTTCAGGGGGTTGGTACGGCAAATCTCGCAGACTCCCTGCTTGTTATTAAGCGTGTCATCTTTGGTGAGGACGAAAACGGTAACTCCATTGAGCCTGTTATGACCTATCAGCAGCTTATTGAGCTCCTGAAGCGCAACTGGTCAGCGGAGGGTGACGAGAAGATCCGTCAGTCCTTTATCAATAATTATCCAAAGTACGGTAACGATAACGACGAGGTTGACCTTCTCGGCTCTGAGTTCTTGGAGTTCTACGGAAGAGAAGTCGAGAAGTACCAGAATGTCCGTGGTGGATACTTCCAGCCAGGTAGTTACACCGTTTCTGCCCATGTCCCACTGGGTGCAGCATGCGGCGCGACTCCTGACGGACGTGTCGCAGGTGAACAGCTTGCTGACGGCGGCCTTTCACCAATGGTTGGTCGCGATAAGAACGGTCCAACCGCAAGCCTCCAGTCGGTCAGTAAGCTCAAGAACGAACTGGACACTAACGGCAGTCTGCTCAACGTTAAGTTCTCTCCATCGGTGCTTCAGGGCGAGTTAGGTCTAAAGAAGCTCTCTGCATATCTTCGTAGTTTTTCTCGCCTTGGCCTGCAGCATATCCAGTTCAATGTTGTGGATCGCGTAACGCTTCTTGATGCACAGCAGCATCCTGAGAAGTATCAGAACCTGGTAGTTCGTGTTGCGGGATACAGTGCTATGTTTGTTGAGCTGTCTAAGGCAATCCAGGATGACATCATCAACCGGACGGAACATGTGCTATAAGAGCGACATAGTCACTAACATCCAGAGATATTCTCTCCATGATGGTGGAGGAATACGTACGGTTGCCTTTCTAAAAGGATGCCCTTTTAGATGTCCCTGGTGCTGTAACCCAGAGAATCTTTCCTTTGAGCAGGAGATTTCTTTTCACAAGAGTCTGTGCATTGGTTGTTCAGTTAGGAAAGATGGTCGTTTGGATGCAAATGGATGCCCTTGTGATACTCCTGTTTCTGAGTGCCCAACCGGCGCTAAAAGGTTTGAAGGCACTGAACACAGAGCAGACATCCTCGTTGATAAGCTATCAAGAGACAAGGTCTTCTTTGACGAGAGCGATGGGGGAATTACGCTTTCCGGCGGAGAATGTCTTGCAGGTAGCAAGCGTCAAGAATATGTTATGGACGTGTTGCAGGGATGTAAAGATAGAGGCATTAATACGGCACTTGAAACAACACTTGCTGTTCCGCTTGTTGATGCTGAAAGGCTGGCACGCGTTTGTGATGTGTTCCTGGTTGACTTCAAGCTTGCTGATAAAAAGCGCAGTATTGAGGTTGCTGGCATTGATATAGACGTAAGGGACGAGAATATCCGTGCACTTGTGAGAATCGGAGCAACGGTAATTGCGCGCGTTCCGCTTATCCCTGGATATACTGCGTCAATTGCAAACGCACAAAGTAATGCTGAGGTAATTTGTGCACATGGGATTAAGCAGGTTGATCTTTTGCCATTTCACAAGTTAGGTGAAGGAAAATATGAATCTTTAGGAATGAGATATGAGTGTGCAGATAGTGAATTAATTACGGAGAAAGAACTTTCCGATATCGAGAACGTGTATAAAAGCTTTGGTTTAAAAGTGGTTCGACACGGTGAGTAATCGTCGAAATATATAAAGGAGTTAAGCATGGAATTTATTTTGGACACAGCAGATCTTGAGGCAGTTAAACAGCTCGATGAACTTTTGACCATCGAGGGCGTTACAACTAACCCTTCGATTATTACCAAGAGTGGTAAGACACCAGAGCAGGTTATTAAGGAGTTTGTTGAGTACCTTCGCCCAGAGCAGAAGTTTTTTGTTCAGGTTGTTTCAACTGACTATGAGCAGATGCTTGAGGAAGCTCGTTACATCTGCAGCCTTCGTCCAAAGAACACCTATGTAAAGATTCCTGTCACTCATAACGGATACAAGGCAATCAAGCAGCTTAAGTCTGAGGGTCTTGGCGTTCTTGCAACCGCTATCTATTCTGCTGATGAGGCATTCCTTGCAGCAATGAATGGCGCAGATTACCTGGCTCCTTACGTTAACCGTATGTGTAATTACGGTGACGGCATTGGCCAGGTACTGGATCTGCTTCAGATGCTTGAGACTCAGGGATTTGAGAACACTAAGGTTATTGCAGCGTCTTTCAAGAATGTTGAGCAGGTTCATGCTCTTATTGCTGCCGGTATTCAATCGGTAACCGTTCCACCAGAGGTTGTATTTACTATGATTGACCATCCAGGAACAAAGATCGCTGTTGATGAGTTCTCCGTTGCTTGGCGCGAAGCTTACGGTAGGAATACCCTGCTGGGATAAGGCTTTCTAACAAATATTTTAGTCTAAGGGAATAAGGCCTCGATGAGCAGTCATCGAGGCCTTATTGTTATCAGCTAAAAGGCAAGATAAATAGAAAATGATTAATAATTTGATATATAAGGAGCTTCCCATTTGCTTCAAAGTGGATGAATCAAATGATATTTGTTCGGTCTTGAAACAGCATATAACCTATTTATGAGGTGGAAATAAAATGAAAAGTCGAGTGGAAAATTTATTTAATATATTGTGCCGGGAAGCTGAACAGATTTCTGTTGAGAAATTTGCGGCGCAGCACAATGTAACCTCTCGAACTGTTTATAAAGACCTATCAACTTTAAACCAACTCCTGATTTCTCAAGGTTGCGCTTCAATTCAAAATGTTAGAGGCGTTTTGACGTATGAAGATCCAGTTGAAATTGAGTTTTCAGAATTGGTGAAAAAAGACGATATTTTTTATCTTGATCCAGAAATGAGAAGACGAGTTATTCTCGACTTTGTCATCTTGTGGGCAAAGGAGATTTCAATTTCTGAGCTTCAGCAAGTTATTGGGGTTTCAAAAAATACAATCCAGAGGGATTTGGATGAAATTAAAAGGAATTTCATTGGAAGCGACATCTGTTTAGACACCACTCCATTCAGAGGTGTGTCAGTCATAGGCAACGAATTCAAAATAAGAGGTCTTTTTGCGGATTATTTAACAAAAGATTGGCCATATTTATATGCGTTTGTAAGTGAGCAAGACGCAGAAAAGCTCAATCAAATAAAGACCTTGATAGATGAAATATCAAGCTGTCTTCAAGTTGAATATTCGGAAAATGCTCAGCAAAAATTAATTGCTTACATGTTTGTATCTGTTGCAAGATTTAAAGAAAATAAGCAACTCTGCCTTCCCCGTAACATTGATAAAGAGGAATTGCTTGGTAGTCCTGAATACAGTGCTGTAAATAAATGTTTAGAACGATTAAAAGGACTGTATGGCCAAGAAATTTCAGAGAATGAACTGTTCTTCCTTTCAACAAAATTTAGAGAATCAACAGTTGTTGGAATGAGCGATTATATTTCCGAAAACTGGATTAAGTTGAGAATTTTAGTTTCTGAATTCATCGATAGAATGGATCGACTAATCACGCCATCAAATTTTTCTAATGATGAGAAACTTTTTGAAAACATACTAAATCACCTAAGGCCTGCATACTGGCGTGCTGTAAGTGGAGAGACAGTATACAATCCGCTTTTGGATTATGTGGTAAATGAGTTTAAAGACTTATATAGAGCAACAGCTGAATCAATTTCTGTTTTGGAAAAAGGGCTTTCGATAGCTTTTTCTCAGGACGAAATTGCATTTTTTACTATGTTTTTCATGGCTTCTCAGGAAAGAACAAAAAAGCCTATTGAGCTGAGACCTAAAGTTATTGTGGTGTGCCACGCCGGCGTGGCTACATCTGAAATGGTGTCTTCAAGGTTAGAGTCCAAGTATGAAGTTTCAGTACTTGGGACTTTTGGATCGAATGAAGCACAGAAATGGCTGGAAAGTAACAACGTTGATTTTGTCGTCAGCACATTTCCTTTTACATCTAAAAACGTCAAGGTTATTGAAGTTTCTCCTCAGTTTGATTTGAGAGATCAAAGAAAAATTGAAAATGCCCTCAGGGTGAGCGAAAGAATTATTTCCTCAGATGAAATTATGTCTATTGTTTCACAAACGGTTGCTCTCAGTAAATCTGATGAAGAGGTCCTAAAGCAAAAACTTGAAGAGTATCTAGGTTTTTTACCCAAACGATATAAAGAAGAAAGGTATTGCCCAATGTTAGAAGAAGTCCTTACAGAAGATTTAGTCGAGACACATTACTGCGCTAAAGATAGTGACGATGCGGTTAGGGAGGCTGGAAGATTACTGGTAAAGAAAGGTGTTGCAAAGGAAGAGTACATTGAGGCAATGATAGAAAATGTCCGAATCAACGGAACTTATATTGTTATTGCCCCAGGTATTGCAATGCCTCATGCAAGACCAGAAGAAGGCGCGCTAGGTATTGGCTTTTCGCTTATTACTCTTGAGCAACCAGTAAATTTTGGTCACCCAAAGAATGACCCTGTTCAGCTAGTGGTTGCTCTTTGCGCGATTGATCATCAAACGCACTTGAACGCACTTGCAGATTTGGCAGAGCTTCTAAGTGATGAAGAAAATGTCCAGAAGATATTAAAGGCAGAAAAAGCTGCTGAAGTAATTGCAATTACAAGTAGGAGGTAGGCAATTATGATCAAAGTTGTAACAGTATGTGGTGCTGGTGTTGGAAGTAGCATGATGATGAGGCTCTTTACCCAGCAAATTTTAGATGCCGAAGGAATTGACGGGACTGTTGATGCGTCCGACATCGGCTCTGTAGATCCTTCTGCATATGATTTGATTATTACCACATCAGACTTTGCTGATGCACTGAGGGACAACTCTGTTCCAATAATTCGCATCGATAACATGATGGATAAGGCGTACCTAAAAGAGCAGCTAATGCAGCACATTAATCAGATGGAAGGATAGTGTCATGGAGATTTTTCTTTATATCGTCAATCATTATCTAAGCCAATCGGTATTTATCATTGGATTAGTCGTTGTAATCGGAATGATTGCAATGAAAAGACAATGGAGCCAGCTTCTTCCATCTGCAATTAAGGCGATGATTGGCTTCACAATGGTCAATGTTGGAGGACAAACGCTTGGAATGGCGCTTTTGCCCTTGGCAACAATGATTGGAAAAGCTTTCGGAAATGGTTCTGTTCCTGCCACTGATATTGGTACTGCTAGTGCTGAATATATGACCGACCTGGGTACAGAGCTCTCTCTTATTTTTGCGTTTGGATTCTTGATTAACTTGCTTTTGGCAAGATTTACAAAATTCAAGTTTGTTCATCTTTCAGCTCATGTTGCATTCTTTTTCGCAGGTCTGATTGCCGCCCTACTTAAGTACAATACGCCTCTTGATTTTTGGGGAATTGTGGCAGTTGGATCAGTGCTTCTTGGTTGCTACATGACCTTCTCTTGCGCATATGTCAATCACTGCATTAAGGGGGTTAAGGGTGGAGAAGAGATTACCCTTGCTCATTCAAGCTCTACTGGTCTTCTGATTTCTACATATCTCGCGAAAGCTTTTGGTAATAAGGAGCACGATCTTGAAGAGATCAAAATTCCAAAGCAGTTTGCTTTCCTTCGTGAGATGACTATTGCCTTAACATTGGTAATGACTTTGTTGTTCCTTTGCGTGAGTATTGTCGCAGATCCTACATGGGTTATGGAAAATATTTCTGGAGGACAGGACGTCTTGGTCTATTCAATCCTTCAGGGTATTAGCTTTGGTATGTGGATTACTGTCATTATTACTGGCGTTCGAATGATGCTTGCAGAGATCATTCCAGCATTCCACGGTATTGCAGATAAGATTATCCCTGGAGCAAAACCTGGTCTGGATGTCCCACTGCTGTTCCCAGGCTATCCAACCTGCGTAATTGTTGGTTTCCTTTGCAGTTTGTTATCTGGATTAGTAGGTATGGTAATTCTTGCTGTAGTTGGATATCCAATTATTGTTTTCCCAGCGCTTATTCCAACGTTCTTCACTGGTGCAGCAACTGCAATTTTTGGTAATGCTCATGGTGGCGCTAGAGGCGCGGTAATTGGCTCTCTTGCCAATGGCTTTATCCTAATTTTTGGCCAGGCCCTGCTTCTGCCATTCGTTGGTTCTTATGAGCCAATTATGCGTATTCTCTCTGAGACCGACTATTGTGTATATGGTCCGCTTCTTGGCTTTATTCTCCATGCCCTTCCATTCTAAGGATCTCTAATGCAAAAGTATTCCAGCAGTAATAAGCACAATGAACTGGCAAGAAAACTGGCGCTGTACTTACCGCTGGGGTACCCAAATTGGGAAATGTTTTACCGTGTCCTTCAAGAAATTGAAGGACACGGTATCGGATGTCTTGAGATTGGACTGCCAGTAAGTAATCCTTTTATGGATGGTGAGACAATCAAAAAGGCGCATGAACTAACATTACCTATGCTAAATGTTGACGCTGTTCGAGAAGAACTCATTAAAGTTAGGAAGATCTTTTCCTCGCGTATTGTGCTCATGACGTATGCAGAGGGATTGGAAAACTTTAAGGTTAAAGAACTGCCATATTGGATTTATGACGCGGTCCTTTGTGTTGATGGCGTTCAATCTCGTAATGATTACTCAGGAATTGTACGAATATTCTCTGAATCCATGTCTGATTTAGAGATGGAACAAGCCATTAATGAATCTACTCATTTTGCATATGTGGTCTCTGCTGCGGGTAAAACAGGAGGAGACTTATCAAGTCAGCATGCGTATATCGAGACAATCAAAAGGCTAAGAAAGCTTTCAAAGCTACCTGCCTTTGTAGGATTTGGAATCAAAGATAATAAGGGTATAAAAGAAGTGCTTTCGAATGGCGCCGACGGGGCAGTTATTGGCTCCGAGTTCATTAGACAGATTGATTTAGGAAATGTGACAATAATCAAGCAATATCTAAAAGTAATCTTAGGAAAATAGCAGTTGAATCATTTCAGTCCATTACCATTTTGTCATCTGACTGGCTGTCTGTTAGTAAAATTTCTAGTTGCAAAAACATCTTTACTTCTCTCGCGCGTAATAATTTTGAATATGAGGCTCCATTAACAAGAAAAATTGCACGTTGAAGACTGGGCAAAACTAAAATGACTGCAGATGCAACACAGATAACGACAGCCAAGAAGCCAATGGAAAATAGTTCAAAATGTTCTGTCAGGCGAACAAGAACGTTGTTAAGTAAGATCGCTATTATTATGCTCTGTACCAATTGTGCAAGACGGGTTTGCTCTGATTCAAGGAAAGCTATATGGTCGTCTATGAAACTAAGCAATAACTTATTATCAAATCTATTGTTAAGAAAATTGGCGAATTTTGGAGACCAATATCTGTAAAACTCCGAACCATGAACAATGGCGTCATGTTCGAGGTATGTAAAACACAGTAAGCAAATTTCACCAATAATTAAGGAAAACGAACCAATTGTTAAAAACAGTACATACAAGAAGTTCGGTATAAAATTCAGAAACTGAGAAATTATAGGACACGGAATTAAATACTGTGAAATTTTATTTAGTATTAGAAGAATTGTAAGCAACGAAAGAATAACAATAGAGATAAGTATTGCTGCGAAACCAATTACAGCTAAGCGCTTAGATTTCTTCCGAGATTTCCAAAGCAACTTTAGTTCTTTAGATAATTTCTTAGAGTATTTCTTCTTATATTTATTCCAGTCATAAATGATATTTTCAGCAAGGTAAATTTCTGGATTGACCATAAGGATTCTCCCACTAAGTTTCTACGATCGCTTGATTAACGACATTAATGTTTCAATATTTTGAGCACTAGAATCAGTTTTCACCAATCCTGTATCTGCAATGGTGAAAAGGGCTTGGAAAATAAGTAATCGTTGTTTCTCTTTTATCAATTCAACTTCGTCATTTCCAGATTTGTTCGATTCATAAACAAGTGCTTGATAAAAGCGTGTTAGAGCAGCTCGTTCTCTACAAGTGATTTCTAAATGTTTGCTAGACTGAAACTGCTTAATAAATACGCGTAATAAATAGAGCATAAAAGAGATTGCAGAAACAAGAGCAACGGTTGGAGAGAACCAAGAAGGACCGCTTTGGAGATTAAGCAAATATGGAAGAAGGTGGGCAATAAGAATTAGAAAAATAAACGCTGTAAGAATAATAAAAACAATACATCTATCAGCAGAATCTGAGTAATGACGCGCTTGTTCATTCCACAGATTCTCAGGAACCTCGAGTTTAATTTTTTCTCTATAGGTCTCTTCTAGAGCAAGTAAATTGTTATGTTCACTTTCGACAAAATCTCTAATTTCAGTTAATGCATCTTCGGTTTCTTTCAAGAAAAGATTGAATGAATTTTCTTGGGATTTTAGAGTTGTTTTATACCTGTGTATAGTTTTATAAGTGATTCGATTCCAATTTTCCTTATCACTGAAGATATATTCTCTAAAGCAATATAAAGCGGTTTTAGTAATATGCGGATAGCAGGAGTCTAAATTGCTAACTGCGGAAGGAGGATTTTTTGTATACATAATATAGTGCATTATAGAATCATCTAAATACTCAATCGAGTTCATCTTTATTAATTGTTCAGAAATATGCTCGACAAATTCAAAAATCTTTAAATAATCATCATCGTAAGTCGACGGTGAGCTGATAGTTAATTCTCTCTGTATTTTTGTGTTAGAGTTTGTTGAATTTCTATACTCGTCATCATTTATAAGAGACAAAGATAATTGGGATAAAATGCAATTAACAATCTGTTCCTCGTTGCTACGTCTTACATTGCGGGCGGCTTCAATGCCCTGATTTAAGCTTTTATTTAAATTGTCCCAATACTGAAATAGATGACTCTTCTTAGGAAGATACTTACAATGTGTCCACGAATCAATATTTGTATTAATAAAAACTCTCAACTCGTCTAAAGTTATTTCTTTGGAATATTTCGTCAAAGCGTAATCGTCACAAGAAGAGATTCTAAGAGAAATAAATTTATTAAAAACAGAGGCTACTGTTGTAGGTAGAAGCATATTAATAACAACTTTCTCTAATATTAGTAAATATGTTTTCAAGTTAATATTAGCAGTAAATTAATTCATTAAATTCAAGCATCCACCAGCGGCTGCAAAACGTCGGTGAAAAAATCTACTACAAACTGACTTAGATTATGTATATAAGTCAGACATAGGGGTATAAGCAAAACCGTAAAGCAGAAACACAGTATGTGTTCACGGTTAGCTTGTGCCCCTTTTCAGGTCATCTACCTGTGGGGTTTCTCGCCAAACGGAACACGTACATAGGAAAGGATGATTCACAATGGGTAAGATTCTTGGAATTGACCTGGGTACTACAAACTCAGCTATGGCTGTCCTCGAGGGTGGAGAGCCAACTATTATCGTTAACGCAGAGGGAGACCGCACAACTCCTTCCGTTGTCGGCTTCCGTGCTGACGGTGACCGTATTGTTGGTAAGGCAGCAAAGAACCAGGCTGTTACCAACCCTGTAAACACTGTCTTCTCCATCAAGCGTTTCATGGGCCGCAAGTTTGATGAGGTCCAGTCTGAGATTAAGACTGTCCCTTACAAGGTCAAGGCTGGCACCGACGGTCGCGCAGTCGTCGAGATTGACGGCGTCGACTACACCCCAGAGCAGATCAGCGCTATGACCCTTGCAAAGATGAAGGCAGACGCCGAGAAGTACCTCGGTGAGCCTGTAACCGACGCTGTTATTACCGTCCCAGCATACTTCAACGACGCACAGCGTCAGGCAACTAAGGACGCAGGCAAGATTGCTGGCCTCAACGTTCAGCGTATTGTCAACGAGCCAACCGCAGCAGCTCTTGCTTACGGTCTGGACAAGAAGGACCAGGACCACAAGGTTCTTGTCTTCGACCTCGGTGGCGGTACCTTCGACGTCTCCCTGCTTGATCTTGCAGACGGTGTTGTTGAGGTTCTTGCAACCAACGGCGACAACCACCTGGGCGGCGACGACTGGGATCAGCGTGTTATCGACTGGCTTGCAGACAAGTTCAACTCCGATAACAGCATTGACCTTCGCAAGGATCCAATGGCACTTCAGCGCCTCAAGGAGGCTGCAGAGAATGCCAAGAAGGAGCTCTCCAGCGCTCAGCAGGCACAGATTAACCTGCCATTCATCACCGCAGACGCATCTGGTCCTAAGCACCTTGACTACACTCTGACTCGTGCAGAGTTTGAGCGCATCACCCGCGATCTTCTCGACCGCTGCAAGGCTCCTGTAACCAAGGCACTCCAGGACGCAGGCCTTCAGCTCTCCGATGTTAGCGAGGTCATTCTGGTCGGTGGCTCCACTCGTATGCCAGCTGTTCAGGACCTGGTCAAGAGCATGACCGGCAAGCAGCCTAACATGTCCGTCAACCCAGACGAGGTTGTTGCAGACGGTGCAGCTGTTCAGGGTGGCGTTCTTACTGGCGATGTCTCCGGCATCCTGCTGTTGGACGTAACCCCACTGTCCCTGGGTGTTGAGACCCTTGGCGGTGTTGTTGACAAGGTCATCGACCGCAACACCACCATCCCAACTTCCAGCACAAAGGTTTACTCCACTGCAGCTGATAACCAGACTTCCGTTGAGATTCACGTCCTCCAGGGCGAGCGTGAGATGGCTTCTGACAACAAGAGCCTTGGTAAGTTCAACCTTACCGGCATTCCTGCTGCTCAGCGTGGTATCCCTCAGATTGAGGTTACCTTTGACATCGACGCAAACGGCATCCTGAAGGTCACCGCTAAGGACAAGGCAACCGACAAGTCTCAGGAGATCACCATTTCTGGCTCCACCGCTCTGTCCGATGACGAAGTTGATCGCATGGTTAAGGACGCAGAGTCCCACGCTGAGGAAGACAAGAAGCGTAAGGACGAGATTGAGGTTCGTAACCAGGTAGACTCCCTGGCATACAGCACCGAGCAGACCGTCAAAGACCTTGGCGAGAAGGTCCCTGAGGATCAGAAGAAGGCTGTTGAAGAGGCTGTTGCTGAGGCTAAGACCGCACTTGATGGCTCCGACATTGAGGCAATCAAGAAGGCTGGCGAGAAGCTCACTGAGGTTGGCCAGAAGCTTGCAGAGATTGTCTACGCAGACGCTCAGGCTCAAACCGCTGGCAACAACGGCGCAGCAAGTAACCCTTCTGAGCCAGATGTTGTTGATGCAGACTACGAGGTTGTCGACGACGATAAGAACCAGAACTAATCTGAGTTTCTCGGCATATGCGCTTGGTAACTTGGTGCAGTAGCTGGTAGAAAATGTGATGTGACTCGGAGGCGGCTGGCGGAAACGTTTGGCCGCCTTCTACACATAGGGAGGTGATGGCAGTGACAACAGAGGACCAGAACAAGGTTGACACTACCTTTGATAACGAGAATAACGGTGATGAAACCGTAGGTGCCGTCGGTGTTGTGGGGGATGGTTCCGCAAGTCAGACGCTTGATGGCAACGCGACCGCTGCCAACGGCGCAGCCGATGCGGGCGCAGCTGGCGTGGCTGGCACAGGCCGTCCGATGACCGAAGAAGAGATGGTTGCTGAGGCAATTCGTCGTGGAGAAGAGACGGCTGAGGCAGAGATTGCTGCTGACGCTCAGCGTGCAGTTCAGGAGCGCGACCGCCTGCAGAACGAGCTGGACTCGGTCTCTGACCAGATTGAGGCAGCAAAGCAGCAGGCAGCTGAGGCAAATGATCGCTTCCTTCGCCTGCAGGCTGATTGGGATAACTACCGTCGTCGTACCGCTCAGGAGCGTCTTGATGAGCGCCAGCGTGCAACAGAGAAGCTGGTAGTTGACCTGCTTCCTGTCATTGACGACTTGGAGCGCGCAATTGAGCACGCGGACAATCTGACCGACCCTGCAGCTCAGCAGTTTGTTGAGGGTGTCTCCGCAGTATGCAATAAGCTTTTGGGTGTCTTGAACAAAGAGGGCGTTGAGGTAGTTAACCCTGTGGGTGAGGCCTTTGATCCTCTATCTCACCAGGCAGTGAGCCAGATTGAGGATACCCAGGCGTATGATGAGACCGTCGCCCAGGTGTACCAAAAGGGCTATCGTATGGGCGGCAAGGACATTCGTACTGCAATGGTTGTTGTTACCCACGGCGGCCCAAAGCGCCCAGTAGAGCAAGAAGCCGCAGACAGTGCAGCTGCTGACGGCGAAACTGCAGACGGCGCGGACGCAAACGGTGCAGCTGAGTAAGACAGAGTAGTTTTAGAGAGGAGGCCGTGCTGAATGGCAGGTAGTAAGACTTTTTATGATGTTCTTGGCGTGAAGCGCGACGCCTCGAAGTCTGATATTCAAAAAGCGTTTAGAAAACTTGCAGCTAAATACCACCCTGATAGGGGTGGCGATGAAGCCAAGTTCAAGGAAATCTCAGAAGCGTACAACACGCTCTCTGACGATAAGAAACGTCAGGAGTATGATCAAATGCTCGCATTTGGCGGTATTCCTGGAGGTGGATTTGGTGGTCGCCAGGGCGGCTTCACCTATACCACCAACGTAAACGGCGCCAATTTTGCCGATTTCTTTAACGGCTTTGGTGGCGGTGCAGGCGCGGGAGCTGGCGGCTTTGACTTTGCCGACATCTTTGGTGGGCGAGCAAACCGTCCAGTTGCAGGCAGTGACCTTACTATGTCCGTAAACGTATCGTTTGACGAGGCGTTTAAGGGAACTTCTCGCAAGGCAACGTATCGCGTTCCTTCAACTGGTGAGGAGCAGTCGCTGACCATCAAAGTGCCAGCTGGTGCTTACGATGGCATGAAGCTGCGCTACAAGAAGCACGGCGAGTACGGCGTTAACGGCGGTCCACGAGGCAACCTTGTGGTTACCATCAACGTTGCAGCTCATCCGGTCTTCTCGCGAGATGGCGCTGACGTGCGCATGAAGCTGCCAGTGAGCATTTACGAGGCAGCTTTGGGTACTTCGGTTGACGTGCCAACGCCTGACGGAACTACGGTGAGACTCAAGGTTCCCGCAGGTACACAGAGTGGAAAAACGTTCAGGTTCAAGAACTTGGGCGCTCCTCGCGTAAAGGATCCTGCGACTCGCGGCGCGCTGTATGTTTCGGTGGACGTCAAGGTTCCAACAAAACTTTCCAAGAAGGAGCGAGACGCTCTTCAGGCGCTGCTTGACGCCGACGAGCGCAGCTACCGAGAGGAGCGGTAATGGCTCGAAAGAAGGATGACGGTCGTAACAAGCCGCTCTACATGATTAGCGTTGCGGCCGAGCTCACGGGCATGCATCCGCAGACGCTGCGCGTGTACGAGCAGAAGGGCCTGATCAACCCTGGCCGTTCCAGGGGCAACACGCGCCTGTATTCTCGCGCGGACATTGACCGTCTCAATCTTGTCTCAAAGCTGACGGACGAGGGCATCAATCTTGCCGGTGTTGTGCGCATTTTGGACATGCGTGAACGAGCTCTCGAGAAGGACGATCTTATCGATGAGTTGCGTGAACGCATTCGCGTGCTTGAGGATGAGCTCCACGAGTACCACATGCGCGAACGCATCACCTCGCTTGTTCGTTATAGCGAGACCAGCCCAGAGATGGTAATGCAGCGTCTGCTTGGTATGCCAAGCTCCACTCCTTCTGACGCTAACGCCGAGGGCGACTCGATGCAGCCAAAGGAATCGTAAGACGACGAGGTAAATGCTACTAGTAAATGACCAGCTCTTCACGCGCGTATGTGGGGAGCTGGTTTTTTGTTTGGTTACCGAATACCGAATACCGAATACCGAATACCGAATACCGAATACCACATGCAGTCATAACCTTTTTAAAACGAAATCTCTTTTAAGGGAGATGGCATGCTTAAATACCTTTACGCTCAACAAAAGAGCAAACTAATATTCTTTGTAGTCTTCTCTCTTTTAAGTAGTTTGTTTGAAATTGCACTTTCATTTGTAATGCTTCAATCCGTTAATCTTGCCATGGATGGTAATTTGTCGGATGCACTGAATGATGGGCTCTGGTTTGGCCTCTATATATTCTGCTATTTTATTGTCGATTTAATTTGCAGACGTTTGCGCTGGTCAGTTATACAGGGCTGCCAGATACATTTACGCGATGAACTGATTACAAAGATATTCAATCGCTCAATTCCTGAGTTTCACTCATTCAATACAAGCCATTGGCTCTCGATTCTTACTAACGACCTTGATTTACTTGAGGAAACATATTTCCGCGTCTTTATTGATCTCTTGATAGATGTCTTCTCTGGCGTAGTAAGCCTAATACTCTTGCTGTTTATTTCACCGTGGCTCGTACTGTTCATTTTATGCATGATAGCTGTTCAGATGTTTGTTCCTAATACAATGTCTGGAATTATTTCTAATAAACGAAAAGCACAATCTGAGTCAGCTGAGCATTTTATAGCTACAGCAAATGAGCATCTTGAAGGGTTTGATTTGCTTAGAAGCTTTCATCTGACAGAGGCCTCACGGGTTGCCATGAGCAGCGCGAATCAAGCTTGGGAGAAGCAGAAATTTGGAGCTCGGTACTTTAGTTCATTGGCACGCTTGCTTTCATTTACTGTTGGTCAAATTATTTACATTGGAATTTATTTTATTGGCGCCATTCTTACCCTTAATGGATTGATGACAGTAGGAATGATGGTGGCCGCATCTCAGCTTGTTGTCTACATAGCAAATCCTATTCAAAACATAAGTGATTCAATTACTGATATGAGAAGCGCAAAAGAGATAATTACAAAAATACAAACGCTTCTTAATGAAGTCCCAGCTACAGAAAGTGGGACAGAAAATACCCCTGAGCACTTTACAAATCTAACGGTCAATCATGTTTCGTATGGCTACGACGAGGACAAATTAGTTTTATCGGATATTAGTTTTACTTTGGAACGCGGCGGAAAGTATCTTCTTGAAGGAAGTTCGGGAAGTGGAAAAACAACACTAATCAAACTATTAACGGATGCTCTGAGCCCAGATAACGGAGACATTTGTTTGGATGGCGTGCCAATCAAGCAATTCAAAAGTGAGCAATATGCTCGATTCATAATTCCTTGCTCTCAGCAAACGTTTATTTTTAATGCAACTATCAGGGATAACGTAACGTTATTTTGCCATGACTTTACTGATGAAGAAATTATTGAGGCTATTACGAAATCGGGCTTTTCTGAGATTCTCACCAGATATCCAGACGGAATTGATCATGTGATTGATCAAGCCGGAAGCAGTCTTTCTGGTGGAGAACGACAGAGACTTGCTCTTGCACGAATCTTTTTGTTTAAGCCACAAATTGTGATTTATGACGAGAGCTTTGCTCATTTGGATGCCGACTCAGTTCAGAGCCTCATTGATTTGATCTTAAAAGATAAGGAAAGAACCATTATTATGACGTCTCATCAAGTGACCCCTGAAATAAGAAATCGCTTCCACTCTCTTGTTTTAAAAGACGGAAGCATCCAGTCAGAAACCGTTTAATCAGCGCTCCTTGACCTAGTTGTAATACGTGAATACAATGATATAACTAGGTAAAGGAGTGGCT
The DNA here is from genome assembly GCA_937905925.1 of uncultured Atopobium sp. Classification (GTDB taxonomy): domain Bacteria; phylum Actinomycetota; class Coriobacteriia; order Coriobacteriales; family Atopobiaceae; genus Lancefieldella. The sequence goes on along the minus strand of CALCXO010000012.1, from coordinate 10,554 downwards.
ATGGACAGCATTGTAACTGCTCGTATTCCTGTTGAAGTCAAAAATCAGGTTTCCGAGGTTCTTGAATCGCTTGGGTCAAACACTACCCAGCTGATTAATGCAGCGTTTGAATATGTGCTGGTAACAGGCAAGCTTCCTGATGCTCATGAAAGCGCTTTGCTAGAATCTCCTGCTAAAGGGTCTTCTCGTCAATTGAGCGAGAAGGACAAAGAGCAGCTTGCGTCACTTTTTGGAAAGATTTCAGTTCCCGCGCCGGCGTCGTTTTGGAATGATTTAGGCGATAGCACCTACAAAGAAGCAATCAGCGAGTGGAGGTCACATGACTATGAAGCTCTTGATTGACACGAATGTTTTGCTGGACATCTTTTTGTACAGGGAACAGTTTGTTGCAGACGCAAAAAAACTTTTCATAATGAAGCAGTTTAGGGATGCTGAGTTGTGGATAGCAGCCCAGTCATATACAGATCTCTACTATGTGGGTGCTAAGGCTCATGGCTCTGCCCACATGCAAGAGATACTAAAAGAAGTATCTCCACTGCTCAACGTGTGTTCTCTTGATGGAGCGGATATTTCAAATGCGCTGTTTGAGCAGTGGGAAGACTTTGAAGACTGCCTTATTTGGCGTGCTGCTAAGAAGATAAAGGCAGATTATATCGTCACAAGAAATACGGCAGATTTTGTTCGCTCGGATATACCAGTGCTTACACCTGCCAAGTTTTTCTCGACAATAGAAGCTGAACAAAATCTGGTCTATGAAGAGGCCGAATTTTAGAGGCAACAAGGTGCGAAATTGGTCAGCAAAAGCTCAAAGCTGGGTAACGCAAAGCTTAAAGCTGGGAAACGCAAAAGCTCAGCATAGTGCGATAAGAAAATCTACTACAAACACACTTAGATATGTATTAAAAGTCGTGCTTGGGGGTATATAGAATCCGATGAAGATTCAGTCCCCGGCACGATTATTGTTTGGGGTAGGAGGGTGATTTTATGAGACTAGATAAATGGGCTGTAACCGCCCAGGAAGCACTGCAGGCAGCTCTTGGTATTGCTGGTGATGTAGAGGCTTCCGAGGTTGCACCAACACACCTGCTCAAGGCGCTGCTGGACAGCAATGAGCGCAATCTGCGTTCTATCTTGGAGAAGATTGGCGCAGATCCTGATGCAATTGCCACACAGGTAGACCAGGCAATTTCCAAGGCTCCAAAAGTAAGCGGAGCACAGATTGGCATTGGCAACGACCTTCTCAAGGTTATCAACGAGGCCGAGAAGCTTGCCACTAAGCTGGGAGATTCCTACGTTACCTCCGAGCATCTGCTCACTGCGCTGGCAAACGATAACACTGATGCAGGTAGGATTCTTCGCGACGCCGGCGTTACTGCTAAGCGCGTGGAGGAGGTTTACAACGAGCTTCGTGGTGATGAACGCGTAACCTCTCAGGATGCAAAGCCGCAGTTTGAAGCCTTGGAGCAGTACGGTCGCAACGTGACCGACCTTGCTCGCCAGGGAAAGCTTGATCCAGTTATTGGTCGCGTCGAAGAGATTCGCCGTACCATTCAGGTTCTGAGCCGCCGCACCAAGAACAATCCTGTTCTTATCGGCGAGCCTGGTGTTGGTAAGACCGCAATTGTGGAAGGCCTGGCAGAGCGCATTGTTTCTGGCGACGTTCCAAGTACCCTGCGCGACAAAGAGCTTGTTGAGCTTGACATGTCTGCCCTGGTAGCAGGCGCAAAGTATCGCGGTGAGTTTGAGGACCGCTTGAAGAGCGTGGTAAAAGAGGTGGCCAAGTCTAACGGCCAGATTATCCTCTTCATTGACGAGCTTCACACCATCGTAGGCGCCGGCGCTTCCGAGGGTTCCATGGACGCTGGCAACATCTTGAAGCCAGCACTTGCCCGTGGCGAGCTCCGCGCAATTGGTGCTACCACACTGGATGAATACCGCAAGTACATCGAGAAGGACGCTGCTCTTGCGCGCCGTTTCCAGACCGTACTTGTCTCCGAGCCTTCTGTTGAAGACACCATTTCTATTCTGCGTGGCCTTAAGGAGAAGTACGAGCAGCACCATCGCGTCCGTATTACGGACTCCGCTCTGGTTGCGGCAGCAGACCTCTCTAACCGCTACATTTCTGACCGATTCTTGCCAGATAAGGCAATTGACCTGGTAGATGAGGCGGCATCAAGACTTCGTATGGAGCTTGATTCTATGCCAGCAGAGATTGATGCGGTTGACCGTCAGCTCACTCAGATGCAGATTGAGGAGCAGGCTCTGATGAAGGAGGAGGACGCTGCTTCAAAGGAGCGTCTGGAAAACCTCCGTGCAGAGATTGCTACGACGCAGGAAAAGCTTGATGGCATGAAGGCCAACTGGCAGAACGAGCGCGGCGCAATTGACCTGGTGCAGGACTTGAAATCCCAGATTGAGGACGCAAAGGTGCAGATGGAGCGCGTGACCCGCGAGGGTGATTTGGCGCAGGCATCCGAGCTTCGTTACAGCACCATTCCAGAGCTTGAGCGCAAATACGATGAGGCAGAAAAGGCCCTTCTCGCCAAGCAGGAAGACGGCGGAATCCTCAAGGAAGAGGTCACCACGGATGAGATTGCCGAGGTAGTTTCTTCGTGGACCGGCGTGCCTGTGTCCAAGATGATGCAGGGCGAGATGGACAAGCTCAAGAACCTTGAGGATCAGCTTCACCTGCGCGTCATTGGTCAGGACGACGCTGTTTCCGCAGTTGCTGCAGCAGTCCGTCGTTCTCGCGCAGGTCTGGCGGATCCAAACAAGCCTCTGGGTAGCTTCTTCTTCCTGGGCCCAACCGGCGTAGGTAAGACTGAGCTAGCAAAGGCGCTGGCAGAGCTGCTATTTGACGACGAGCGTTCGCTGATCCGCATTGATATGTCTGAGTACATGGAGAAGTTCTCGGTTCAGCGTCTCATTGGCGCGCCTCCAGGATACGTAGGCTATGACGAGGGTGGCCAGCTCACCGAGGCAGTTCGCAGGCATCCATACTCCGTCATCTTGCTGGACGAGATGGAGAAGGCTCATCCTGATGTCTTCAACATCTTGCTGCAGGTGCTGGACGACGGTCGCCTAACCGATGGTCAAGGTAGGGTAGTGAGCTTCAAGAACACCATCATTATCATGACCAGTAACGTTGGTTCGCAGTTCATTGCTGGTGCTGGCGCAGAGGGCTTCAACGAGGAGTCCAGAAAGCAGGTTATGGAGGCGCTGCGTAGCTCCTTCCGCCCTGAGTTCTTGAACCGTATCGACGACGTGGTTGTCTTCCAGCCTCTGGGTCTTGAGGACATTGAGCGCATTGTGGACATTCAGCTCAAGGATGTTCGTAGCAGGCTTGCTAACGAGCGCATGACGCTGGAGCTTTCCGAGGCTGCAAAGCAGTCACTGGCTCTTGACGGTCTGGATCCTGTTTACGGCGCCCGTCCTCTGAAGCGACTCATTCAGCGTCGCGTTGTTGACCAGGTAGCAAACTTGATTATTGCAGGTGAGCTGCATGAGGGCGATACTGTTCTGGTTGATACTGACGAGAACGGCAACTTGGTTGCTCGCAAGAAGTAAGTGAGGCTGCGCATGTGCGACGAGGTAAACAGGGCCGAGAAACCCGAGCTGCAGGTCGCGGCACGCGAGGACGCTGCGACGGCTACACCGCAGGTTGCGGCTGCTGCGACGGCTACCGCGAAGGCCTCGACGCACAAGGACACGGATTCCAAGAAAGCGCAGGTTGTTGACCCGGAGTTTGCTCGCGCGGAAAACGAAGACGATGACGGTTACGACCCGTACTCCGATCGTCGTCCCGTGAGCGAGCCTCTCTTTGAGCGCGATCCCTGGAGCTAGACCACGGGGTTTCTCGCCAGGCGCTGCGAGCGCACGGGTTTCTCACCGCACGCTGAGCGTTACAAACGAAAGCCGCTGGTACATGACGTATCAGCGGCTTTTTGTGTGCGGGATCAATTGGCCTCTGACTGCGAGCCTGAAAAATGCACCATGTCTGAGTAAATTTACTCAGACATGGTGAGAAAAACCGGCAAATAGCTCAGACTTGGTGCACTTTTCCGGCAAATCATTCAGACATGGCGAGAAAATCAGGCTTCATGGAAGGGCAATCTCGAGTGCGCTTCAAAGTCTGCCTGAAAAGTGCAAAGAATCTGTGTTTGGGACACAGATTCTTTGCAGAAATCAGGCGCGTAACAGATGGCATTGCTGTGGGCGCACACTGGTCGGCTTCGCAACTTTGCAGCTACCGCTGGTGAACAGCGCTTTTAGCGGACGGCAACGCCCCAGTTGGCGGACATCCAGGTCCAGAGGAAATAGACCACCGCGGCGATGATAGCCAAAACAATGATGGCGGCAATTAGCGAACCTGCATTTGAGCGGCGCTCTTTTCGGACAAAGATATCGCGCTGACCCTTAGGAACCTGCAGGAACTGGCCGTAGTGAACGTCCTTGCGAAGGTGCGCAATCTCGTTCTTTGGCTTGCGCCAACCTTTCTTCGCGTAAGAACCCTTGCTGGACTCGAAGCCAGCAGCCTGGTTCTCGGGAAATTCGAGCTTCTCGCCCGGCATTGTAAAGTCGCTGATAGGCTCCACTGTTTTGTGATGGCGATGCTGGCGGACGTATGGCTGCTTTGCAGCGCCTTCGCCTTCGTGCACGGAAGCTTCAGATGTCGAGAAGTGCTGCGCTCCAGCTGCGTGGAGGTCGGCTTCATCGGCTGGTTGAGCTTCCTGCTCAAAAGATTCAGCGTATTCAAAGTCCTGCTGGGTGTCAGAGCGAGAGTCTTGACTAGCAGGTGAAACGTTATTTTCAAGGTTGTTCGAGGTGTCCACGATGGTCCTTTTGTCGTAGTCTCGCAAAACATTGATATAAAACATGATACCGCAGCGCGCGCAATCCTGCACAGTTTTGCTTGGATATTTACGCGACTGCGTTAGACAGACGTGTGAGACGGACGAGTGAATCGGCGCCGGCTTGTGCGCATCTACTTGGTACATATCCGCAGAATAATCTTAGTCAGTAAGACTTAGAAATTTTATAAAAAGTTGTATAAATTCGCGCAAGCAGGGTACAACAGATGATGAACAACGAAGTGCCAATAATGGCATCTACCAGTAAAGGAGTGGTTACTATGAAGAATGTAGTTCCCTATGATCGTATTGCAAGGAACCTGAGCACGTGGCCATTTGGCTCATTTGATTCTTTCTTTGACGCGCCTTATTCCGCCCTGTCTTCCGTCTCGTCCGACGCTTTTGTTATGAACGTTGAGGATGCAGGCCAGTCTTACGTGGTAACGGCCGAGCTTCCCGGCGTTTCCAAGGAGAACATCGACGTCGAGCTCAACGAAGGTAGGCTTTCAATCACTGCTGCTCGCAAGGAGTCTGAGGAGGAGAAGGCCAAGAACTACCTGCACAAAGAGTCTTCTGAGTGGCAGGCAACTCGCGGTGTGTATCTGAAGGATGCAGCTCGAGAGGGCCTAACTGCAAAGCTTGATGGTGGCATCCTAACCATTACTGTTCCAAAGCAGGATCAGCAGGCTAGCGTCACAAAGATTGCAATCGACTAACACTAGAACATCTGAGCAGCGGCTTTGGCGGTCAGTCAAGCTGCTGCTCAGGCAGTAAGGTGCCTGGTAGTTGACCTGCCAGGCACGTATAGCTGCAGCCGGGCGTACGGCTAGACGTGCCTGTTCAACGCCCGATTACAGGCACCTCGCATAGCGAGAAGATCTTGGAGCTCCAAGGTTTTCTCGCTTTTTTGTTGTCGCAAGCCTGGGGCGTGCTGTTGGGGTGCGGAACCCGGGACGCGCGGCGTGTCAGCGCGCAAACGCGCAGCTATAGCGACATCGGCCAATCTTGGCTGGCAACGCAGACGGCAAGGGAGCCGTCGGGAGTCTGTGCTTCGGTAAACGCGTCGTTGAGAGGCTGCGCGCCAACCGCCTCAGCAAGCGTTCTCACGGCGACACTTGGACGGTTATTCTCGTGAGAGAGATGCATACCAACCACACAGCGAGTATTTGGGCCTACGAGCTGCGACAACGCCTGCGCAGTGTACTCGTTTGACAGGTGACCGGAGTCTCCGTGGACTCGCTGCTTGAGCACATACGGATAAGGACCTGTGAGCAGCATGTGCTCATTATGGTTGGACTCGATAGCAAGAATGCGCACGTCAGAGAGGCACTCGATAGCCTCGGGCGTCAGAACGCCCGTGTCTGTGCAGTAGCCCACAGAGTCTACGATGCGTCTATCAGGGCCAGCGAGAAAATCAAAGCGCATGCCCATGGGCTCACACACATCGTGCGAGGTTGGGAACGTGTTCACTTCAATGTCTGGTGCGGCATCAATATGAACAGAACCCGTCTGGTCAACGAGGGTAAAGGTGACGTTTGAACAGGAGCTTCTTCTTGAGAGTGCGGCGGCAGTTCCTGTTGTAGCAAACACAGGAACATCAAAAGTTTTACTGACAACCGAAAGACCTGAGACATGATCGGTGTGCTCGTGCGTAATAAAGATGGCTACGAGCTCAGATAGGTTAACGTTCAACTCTTTAGACCGACGCAGAATTTCTTTTCTAGAGATTCCGCAATCAATCATAATGAGACCATCAGGTGTTTCTAGCAGACTGCAATTACCTTTTGATCCACTGGCAAGAATATGTAGGCGAAACGTGGGATTCATGAATTTCTTTCTACTGAGTAACTTTCGGGTATAACTGTAACAAACACACCGGACAGAAATTGGTGCTAAGTGCCATCCGTACACGCATACTTCAATAAAAAGAACGCTCTCGTCGCAAAAGACCAGGCAGATGGATTGCGCAGAGGCCAGGCAGAGAACTCGCGACGTGGTCAGGCAGCTGCACCCGTTATCCTTATGGTCTCGGGTGGAGCCGACTCGATGGCGCTGCTTCACATGACGGCAACGGAACCGATTGACCTTGGCGATGGCACAGGTCTTGCGCGCGTTACAAAAGAGCGCTTGCATGTGCTGCACGTAAACCATCTGCTTCGCGGCGAAGACGCAGATGCTGACCAGCACTTTGTTCAAGAGGTTTGCGACTCACTGGACATTCCCTGCACCGTGCTGCGCGTGGACGTGGCAAAGCTCGCGCAGGAACGTGACGGCAACGTGGAAGAAATTGGTCGTCGGGTGCGGTATGACGCTGCGCGAGAGCTCGCTCAAAAACTTTGCGCTGAACAGGGAGTTTCTCGCCAGAAGGCAAAGATTTTGACGGCGCATACGGCGGACGACCGCGCGGAGACGTTCATGATGAACGTGATGCGCGGGTCTGGCATGAGCGGCCTGGCGTCGATTCCTAGGCATCGCGGGCTGATTTATCGTCCGCTGCTCGACTACACACATGACCAGCTCAAAGACTGGCTGAAGGCTCGCGGCCTGGACTGGCACGAGGACGCTACTAACACCGATACCCACTATTTACGTGCGTATATGCGACACAACGTGCTTCCGCTTCTTAAGGCGAGAAACCCGATGTTGGTGCAAACGGTGTGCAAAATTGCAGATTTGATGACTGACGAAGACGATTATCTTGAGGCGAAGGCCGCTCGCAAGCTGAGGCAGATTACGCTGCGCAAGAGTGAGTTTTCACTGGTACTTGACGCGTTGAAGCTGAGCTCTACTGACATGGTGATTGCCCGCCGCGTGGTAAGGATTGTGGCTCGGCAACTAATCCCTGAGGCCTGGCTAGAGTTCAGGCACGTAGATGCCGTGCTTGAAGCGGTTGCTGCGGGAGTTGGCGTGGCTAACTTGCCGCAAAACCTTGAAGCGCGCGTTCGTTTGGGCACCGTGACATTCTCGTTCACGGGTGCCGCGAGGAGTGCGGTCGCCGCTGCGGCTGCGGTCGCCGCGAGAAGTGCGGTCGGCGCTGCGGCTGCGGTCACCGCGAGAAGTGCGGTCGGCGCTGCGACTGCGGTCGCGGCCAACGGCGAACCAGCAGCTACGTTGCCTGCTGCAGCAACGTTTGGCGAGCACCTTGCGGTCCCGGGAACGCTGGAGCTGGCAGACGGCCGAGTGCTTTCGGCGCGCATTCTCCCTGTGGAGCACGGCTTTGACGTCGTGTCCTATGCAACCGTGCATAGCCAGGAATGGTTGGGCGAGTCGGTTCTTCTCGACGCGCACGCCTGTGGGGTAGATCCGGTTCATGGCGGCAGCCTGTGGGTTTCGGGGCCCGAGGCAGGGGACACCATGCAGCCCCTGGGCATGCATGGGCAGTCAAAAAAGATCTCTGACCTGCTGGGTGAGGCGGGCGTGCCCGTTGAATCCAGGAGTATGATGCCTATTGTGCGCACAAATATTCGTGGACATGTAGTGTGGGTTGCGGGAATTCGTCCCGATGAACGAGTAAAATGTACGCAAGATACAAAACAGCTGCTAGAATTGAACATCTATTCTGGTCATAAGCCATTTGAGAGGAGCCAGTAATGGCGGAGCTTCACCCTGATATTGAAGAGATTCTGCTTGACGAACAGGACATCAATGACATCGTCAAGAAGGTGGGTTCGGAGATTACGCGTGACTACGCGGATAAGAACCCCCTGGTCATTGCTGTTCTTCGCGGAGCTGTTGTATTCATGGCCGACATCATGCGCGCCATTGAGTGCCCACTCTCCATCGATTTTATGGCTGTTTCCAGCTACGGCGACGGTGTTAAGAGCTCCGGAGTTGTGCGCATTGTAAAAGATCTTGATACCAAGATTGAGGGCCGTCACGTCATCATTGTCGAGGACGTCTTGGACTCTGGTCTGACCCTCTCTTACCTGGTCCGCATGCTCCAATCCCGCAACCCCGCTTCTATTGAGATTGCTGCCTTCCTGGTCAAGGACATTGAGGGCAAGCGCCCAGCTGTTGATCCTCGTTACGTAGGCACTCACGTACCCGACAAGTTTGTTGTTGGTTATGGCCTGGACTATGCAGAGCGCTACCGCAACCTGCCATTTGTTGGCGTTCTGAAGCCTTGCGTGTACGAATAGGCTGAGGCCGGCCGGTCTGCTTCAAAAATTTGCTGCAAGACCGTGCAATAGATACAAATTTGTTAAAACTTTTAAAGTTGGGCGAGAAGATCGATCTTCTCGCCCAATATGCTATCTATCAAAGGTTGTGTGAGGCCAGATGCGCGTCGGCGTTATCCACTCCTCCACCCAACGTTTTACCAGGTAGGTACTGTAGGCTTCGAGAGAATCGAGAAACCATGGTCAATCAGACAAGTCTTGCATACGGATCAGAAAAGTCTGCAATCCGTGAGATTGCAGGTTATGCGACGCAGCGTCGCGCTGAGATTGGTGCCCAGAATGTGTTTGATTTCTCGATTGGCAATCCTTCCGTGCCTGCTCCTGAGTCTGTTCGCACCTCTATCGAGGCCGCCATGCAGCTGCCTCCTCAGCAGGTTCACAGCTACACGCCTGCAATCGGCATTCCCCAGGCCAGGGAGGCAATTGCTGCGTCGCTCCGACGTCGCTTTGGAGATCACGCAGCTCAGGCAGACGATCTCATCTTGACTTGCGGAGCTGCAGCTTCCGTTTCTATGGCGCTCAATTCCATTGTTTCCCCAGGTGAAGAGGCCATTGTCATTGCCCCATACTTCCCGGAGTACCGCGTGTGGATTGACCACGCTCAGGCTACCTGCGTTGAGGTTTTGGCTGACGAGAAAACCTTCCAGATTGATGTTGACGCCGTTTGTGCAGCTCTTACGTCTAAGACTCGCGCGGTGATTATCAACTCTCCAAACAATCCTGTTGGTGCTGTGTATACCAGGGAAAACCTTGATGCATTTGCCAATATGCTCCGCAAACGCTCTACTGAGCTGGGAACTGACATTTACGTCATCTCCGACGAACCTTATCGCGAGATTATTTTTGGCGACATTGAGGTCCCTTGGGTTCCTGACGTCTACGAGCGCACTATTGTGTGCTATTCCTACTCCAAGTCCCTCTCGCTTCCTGGCGAGCGTATTGGTTGGGTGCTGGTTCCCGCTTCTAATCCGGAGCAGAAGGAGATTTACGCAGCTTGTGCGGGTGCCGCTCGACTGCTGGGTTTTGTGTGCGCGCCAGCGCTTTTCCAGCGCGTCATTATCGACTGTGTTGATGAGCCAGCTGATGTTGAGGCCTATGCAAAGAATCGAGAAGTTCTGACCGATGGCCTCACCAAGCTTGGTTACGAGTACATCCAGCCTGATGGTGCATTCTACCTGTGGGTTCGTGCCCCTGGTGGAGATGCTCAAGCATTCTGCGATGTGGCCAAGCAGTTTGAGCTGCTGCCTGTTCCATCCGACTCGTTCGGCTGCCCAGGTTGGCTGCGCGTGAGCTACTGCGTTGCGTACCAGACCTGCGTGGACTCGCTTGCTGCCTGGGAAAAGACTCTTGCTGCAATGAAATAAGCGCTGCAACAGGCGAGAAGATCACCTGAAGAGAGCCAGCCGTCAATGGCGAGAAAATCAATCGACCGCAAACGACAAAGTGAACTGCCTCCCATTTCTTGGACATAAGAAATAGGAGGCAGTTTATATGCGGGTGATTATGATTCTGTAGCGTGTTAGCGC
>CALCXO010000011.1:0-6296 GCA_937905925.1 uncultured Atopobium sp. | reverse complement strand
CTACCAAAGCTGCGCTATTTTGTGCGCCAGGCCTAAAAGCCGACGCTAACACGCTACAGAATCATAATCACCCGTATATGAACTGCCCCCATTTCTTATGTCCAAGAAATGGGAGGCAGTTCATAATTTACGTAGATACTTATTTACTTAAGCACTTTTTAATTTCTTGCTTAAAAACAATGAAACGAGCAAGAAACGTAGCAGCTACAGGAATGACCAATAGTGGCGCGACCACAAGAATACCCGCGACAGCCACTCCCTGGGCCGTAACTCTTCTACCAGGTCTTGATAGGATGCTTTTCAAAATATCGGTCATAGTGAATACAAACGAGCCATCAGTAAGCACGTGCGCAAGTATCAACTCAAGCGAAAATAGAACAACAAAGACAAGCGCCATGGTATTTCCGGTCTTTTTGCAAATAGCAAGTCTCTGATCAAATGAAAGGTCATCTGCCTCGGGCACTTTCTCAAACCATTTAACTGCTCGTTGTTCTGGAGTCATTACGGGTTCTCAATCTCATTAAGCTCTGCATCAACCAATGTTGCCCCAAGGGTATTTTTGAAATGCGAAAGAGCAAACTGATGGTTCTCTGGCGTTAGCGACGCAACTGCTGGCTCAACAACCTCAATGTGATAACCCAGGTTGTAAGCGTCCACTGCCGTGTGCAGCACGCAGATGTCGGTAAGAACGCCAGTTAGAATAACCGTGTTAATGCCGCGCTCCCTCAGACGAATATCAAGATCAGTTCCCGAGAAGGACGAGTAGTGACGCTTGTCCATCCAGAACACATGACTATCGTCTTTGTGCTGCTGATAGAAATCATTCAGAGGGCCAAACAGGTCTCTACCACTTGTGCCAATGATATTGTGGGGTGGGAAAAGCTTAGACTCTGGATGGAAGTTGTCTTCTGGATCGTGAGCATCAATAGCAAAGAAAATATAATCGCCACGATCAAAAGCGCACTTTGTAGCCTCATAAATAGCATCTGAAATAGCCTGAGCTGGCGCACCTGCTGTCAGCTTTCCGTCATCTGCTACAAAATCATAGGTGTAATCAATCGAAATCAAGGCTTTCTTCATGTTTGGTCACGCTTTCTTTTGTAATGCGGGGCATACCGCTACTTGTACATCCATCGGCGTTTGTTACGCAAATCAACCCATGTTTAGTATTGTTAAAGCGTATTCAATTAGCAGTAATGAGTAGCCAATCATAAGTATGAATAGGGTCATTACTGTAAATTTGAGGAACAATATGAGCATATCTATGTGCATATTGATTCTCCTTAGTTGTGTTGTTTGTGTATGTGCGCTTAGAAACCATGCAATGCTTGCGTCTAATGGTGCTGATAGTAGATAGAGTAGGCTCATATCAAAGTCGCACTTACTTCTTCTGAGAAATAATCAGGTCAACGTTTTCTGTCTTAGTGTCTTCCATGCTCTTACCACCTTTGATGTGGTAGTACTCAACAACTGCATTTACCTCAGTCTGATCAGCAAGAGGTTTTTTCTGATAAGAATCGTTAATAACAAATGCAAAGACCCTCTCGCCGCTCTCAAGATAGTTGGAATCGTTAGCCCATACGGAATTTTCAGAATTATCTAACTTAAAGGTGCAATTTACCCAGTTTTCAGATCTATTGATGATCTCAAATACGTAGCCTTCAGAGTAACCATCTGGGGATTTAGCAATACCAACATACCTGACATAAAGATCTTCATTATCAATAAGAACCTTGTCAACCTCGGTCTTCAGCTTAAAGCGCATCTTGTATTCGCCCTTAGTAGAAGAGAAGTTATACGCAATAGTGCCCTTATCTGCCATTGCGTCAAAAGGCTTGTACTTAAGGCTGGAATAATCACCAGATGTTTTAGTAACTTGCTTCAGGACTGCCTTGGAACCGTCAGAGCCCTCAACGGTCATCTGACCCGAGGAATCAACAGTTGCTGTATAGCTTCCAGCATTGCCTGCAAGGGTGATAGTAAGTTTTCCATTGGCATCAACAGACCAGGTAAAAGGCTTCTGAGCGCCAAAACGGATAAAATTACCCGTGCCGTCATCAGCAAAGTCATAGCCGTAAATTGACTTCATGGATTCTACTGCCGTTGGGTAAACACTCTCGGGGATATCTCCCTGGCTAGGATCACTAATAGACTTTGCTTCCCAAACGCCCACAAACGGAGCGCGTGCAGCCTTCTTCTCTTCTGCTTCCTTCTGAGCAGCAATCTCTTCAGGAGATGGTCCGCCGATGTTAGGAGTGCAAGCCGTAAACACAATGCTGGTAGAAAGCACAAGTGTAAGTACAAGCATAAAAAGTAGTCTATGCTGTTTCATGAAAGCCCTTCCAACACCAAAGCTCTCTAGATTGACAATGTCTTTTCTTGGCGACACTTTTTTGACGAAGTTCATTCTACTCAATCTAGGTATCGTCTGAGTTCATTACTTATTCTGCGAAATCGTCAAATCAAACTGCTCGGTCTTCTCGTCTTCAAGACTGCTTCCATCTGCAACATGGGAATACTTAAAAGTTCCCTTAGATTCAGAAAGCTTAGCCAGAGGTACGTCTGCTTTGGAGCTATCAACTACAAACTCATAGAATCTCTCACCAGGCTCAAGAACATTAAGAGCTGTTCCAAACACAGTGGAATCCGAATTATCCAGCCTAAAGTCATATGAGGCCGTCTTATCGGACTTGTTGATTACCTCAAAAACATAACCTTCGGTTTGACCGCTTGGTGTTGTGGCGATTCCTACATATCTAACGTACATGTCGTCATTATCAACAACAACCCTGTTGACCTCGGTAACTACCTTAAAATTCATATAAAAGTCTTCATGGGAGGAATAATTTCCTCCAATAGTTCCCTTACCCGTAAGCGCATCAAATGGAGCATATTTAAGAGAAGAGTAATCACCTGAGGTTTTAGTTACTTGGGAAAGCACTGCCTTGGAACCGTCAGAGCCCTCAATAGTCATCTGGCCTGAGGAATCAACGGTTGCTGTATAGCTTCCGGCGTTGCCAGCAAGGGTGATGGTAATCTTGCCATTAGCATCAGCGGTCCAGGTAAAGGGCTTCTGAGCACCGAAACGGATGAATAGTCCAGTGCCGTCGTCGGAAAAGTCATAGCCGTAAATGGCCTGGAATGTGTCTCTTGCTGTTGGATAGACACTCTCGGGAATCTCGCCCTTCTTTGGATCACTAATAGACTTTGCTTCCCAAACGCCCACAAACGGAGCAAGAGCAGCTTTCTTCTCTTCTGCTTCCTTCTGAGCTGCAATTTCTTCAGCCGAAGGCCCACCAATGTTAGGAGTGCAAGCTGTAAACATAACACCAGCAGAGAGCGCCAAGATGAGCGCAAGAACTGGCAGTATTTTACGTTTTTTCATCAAGTGTCCTTTCAATGGTAGTGAGCACGCTGAAGATATGCGTTCTTTTGTTACTCAGACTTAGGAGGGATATTTAGGTCAAGCTCCACTCTCTGTCTTTCCTGAATAACTGTGCCAGTTGTTGGGTCAGTGTAACCAAAAGCAATCATAGCTTTTGGATTGGAAAGTGCTACAAGAGATCCTGGTGTATCTGAGATATTGGGAGTAAACATATAAAATCTCTCGCCAGGCTGTAAGGAGACGACATTAAAGGCCTTTAAAGGACCGTGTAGATCTCCAAGAGAGAATTCTATAAAAAGGTTATAGGAATACTTGTTGACAATCTCAAAAACGTAACCTTCTTGAGAGCTTCCCGGTACCTGAGCGATAGCGTACAGATTCATATACAGCTTATCTGTATCGATAAGAACTTTATTGACCTCTCGAGTTATTTCAAAATTCTTAATCTTGAGATCGTTATACCTAACCATGGTTGGTAAGGTACCTTTATTGGTAAGTTGATCAAATGGCTGATAGGTAGCACTTGCATAGTCTCCAGCAGTAGTTGAAATCTGCTTAAGCTCGGCGTCAGTCTCATCGTAGCCAGTGCCCTTGAGCCTTAACCTGCCAGTCTCAGCGTCAATCTCTCCCGTAAAAGATCCCGCAGTACCCTCAAGGGTAACGGTAATCTTTCCTTCTGCATCAACAGTCCAGGTAAAAGGCTTCATTATGCCAAAGCGAGTAAACAAGCCAGTTCCATCCTCAGCAAAGCTGAAAGCATAAATTGCATGGAACTGTTCTTTATAATCGTCGTAGGCTGCTCCCTCCCTCAGGTTTCCTAGTCCGGGTTCAAAGATGTCATAAGCTTCCCAAACACCTACGATCTGACCAGCAGACTTTTTGTTTCCTGCGGGACTGTTATCCCCTGATGAGCATGCACTAAGCACTGCACTTACGGAAAGCACCAGTGCGAGCAGACATCCTAACAGCATTTGACGCTTTTTCATTAAACTTCCTTCCATACGTGCAGCGATATAAAACTAACTCTTAACTGTTACTTGCTCTGCCCAGTAGGCAAATCAAATGTCACGGTTTTCTCGTCATTATGAAGGGCGCCATTGCTAGAGTGGTCATACTCAAGAGTGCCTTTTACATCTGTGACTTCAGAAAGTGACTTATCTCTACGTTGGTTATTAAGAACATACTCATAGACTCTCTCACCTGGCTCTAACACGTTAAATCCATAAGCCCAATAGCCATCGGTTGGATCTTGAATAGTAAATTGATAGCCGGTTGTATAAGGAGTTCTATTAATAACCTCAAAGACATAGCCTTCAAAACCCTTGAGGTCTTTAAGGGAAGCGATGCCAATAAGCCTTACATAGAGTTCATCGGTATCAACAATGACCTGATCAAGCTCAGTGGTGATAGTAAAGCGTAGTTTAGTTTCATGCGATGACTTGTTTTTAGAAATATTGCCTGTTCCTGTTAATGGATTAAAAGGCTCATACCTAATATGAGAATAATCACCTGAGGTTGTGCTTACCCGAGTAAGGATAGCTTTAGAACCATCAGAGCCCTCAACGGTCATCTGACCTGAGGAATCAACGCTTGCTGTATAGCTTCCAGCATTGCCTGCAAGGGTGATAGTAAGCTTTCCATCGGCATCAACAGACCAGGTAAAGGGCTTCTGAGCGCCGAAACGAACAAATAAACCAGTGCCATCGTCAGAGAAGTCATAACCATAAATTGCTAGATAAACATCTCTAACATCTTTGTACATGTCTTCAGTGACTGTGCCATTTTTTTCATCCTCAATTGACTTGGCTTCCCAAATGCCTACAAAGGGAGCAAGAGCGGCTTTCTTCTCTTCTGCTTCCTTCTGAGCGGCAATTTCTTCAGGTGATGGTAAACCAAAAATATTAGGGCTACACGCAGTAAATACAACACCTGATGAAAGCGCAAGGACCAGTGCACAAGTCAGCGCTAGTTGACGTCTTTTCATTAAGCATCCTTTCAGTGGGAGCAGTGCCAAATTAAAAAATTTAAGCCTCTACTATCCAATATGTTACAATAAATCTCTCAAATAGGATAATTTTTTATATCCTGAATAGTTCTACCAGCTAAAAGGAGGACGCTTTATGTCACTTCCAACTCCACCAGAAGCACCACAAAAACCCGCTCAAAAACAGGAAATTCCAAGTAACGTTTATCTTTACGATAAAAACGATACCTCCCCAATTCCTCTTACTTACGATGTAATTGATTTTGGTAAACCTCAGGGAGGCGCTAGTCCTCTTGTTGGTTGGGCAACTGGTGCATTTTTTGCTGTTGGCGGCCTCTGGAATTTCTTTAATTTAAATGGTGAGGGCACCATCTTTGCAGGAATTCTTTTGTGTGCCATTGGTGGCCTGCTTATTGCAGCTGGTTTCTTTATGAATGGCTATAGCATTATTGCTAATGCAAATGGATTCAGGTCTGGAACAGCCAATAGCGGAGAAGTTACCGAGTGGCCTGTTGATCGTGGTTACTTTACTGTTAAAGTCCGCGTTGGCGCTAACAAGACGACTCGCATGGCCATGAACAGCGCAACTCTTACTATTACCAGACCAGATAACCTTCCTCTTTCTGTTCAGCAAGTTACCTTCACTGGTTCTAACACCGCTGAACTTAAGCAGCGCTGTGAAGTACAGGCAGACCGCATCTGGAACTGGGCTGTTGCAAAGGGATATATCTTTTAGAGTGTCCTAAAAGCTCGTTTAACCGCGAGCCAAAAATTGCTAAAAAAGAACGCTCCTAGAAAATGAACTGCCTCCCATTTCTTGGACATAAGAAATAGGAGGTAGTTCAAAGCACACCTAAGTCAGATAATCTGTCAAAAAGACGTATACATGACGCTGAAAATAGCTAAAGCATGCAGATTATCTTCATT
>CALCXO010000010.1:0-8198 GCA_937905925.1 uncultured Atopobium sp. | reverse complement strand
GCAGAGCAAGGACAACCGCACGCAAAGGTGACTGCACTGATAACAATCTCATAGACAAAAACTACCAAAAACCTAGACAAAATCTAATCGACAGTTTTTCTCGTCTTCATAATGCTATGAACAATTCTATGTTACAAGCGACATTTACTTCTCACTGTTAAAATAATAGAAACGCAACACGCGAGACGCGCAATTTGCACGCGCGCAACACGCGACACGCACAACACGCGAGACGCACAACACGCGACAAGCTCTAAAGATTGGTGGTTTCATGGCCGTCGCATATCACAGCACAAGAAGCTCTGACCATACCGTTTTGGCTAAACAAGCCATTTTGCAGGGAATTGCTCCCGACGGCGGCCTTTATATCCAAGATTCAATTGACGAGAAACCCCTCGATCTTGCAAAGGTTTGTTCTCAGGGCTTTAAAGCTACTGCTTTCGATGTGCTTTCTGCTCTGCTGGACGACTACTCTGCTGAAGAGCTGACTCGCTGTATTGAGGGAGCGTATGGCTCTCAGTGGGACACCCAGGCTATCACGCCTGTTTCTGCTATCGGAGAAGACTGGCTGCTTGAGCTCTTCCATGGTCCAACGTCGGCTTTCAAAGACGTTGCACTTCAGATGCTCCCCCGCCTGATGAGTGTTGCTCGCGAGGACTCGGGCGTAGCTAGCGCTGTCGACGCTGAGGGTACTGCGGGCGTGGCTGCCACTGCCGGCAAGAGCATCATGATT
Source organism: uncultured Atopobium sp. (assembly GCA_937905925.1). GTDB lineage: Bacteria > Actinomycetota > Coriobacteriia > Coriobacteriales > Atopobiaceae > Lancefieldella. The sequence continues at coordinate 7,465 of CALCXO010000010.1, read as the reverse complement.
GTGACCGCAACTTCTGGCGACACTGGTAAAGCTGCACTTGAGGGTTTCAAGGATGTGCCTGGCATGGGCATCACTGTCTTTTACCCTGAAGGCAAGGTTTCTGATATTCAACGCCTGCAGATGGTGACTCAAAAAGGTTCTAACGTAGCTGTTTGCGCTGTTAAGGGAAACTTTGACGATGCTCAAAACGCCGCTAAAGCAATCTTTGCTAACAAGGAGTTGGCGCGTGAGTTGGCTGGTAAGGGCACGGTACTTTCCAGCGCAAACTCCATCAATATTGGTCGTTTGGCCCCACAGGTAACCTACTACTTTGACGCATATGCCCAGCTTGTTGCCAAGGGCACCATCACCCAAGGTCAAAAAGTTACTTTCTGCGTGCCAACCGGCAATTTTGGCGACGTCCTCGCAGGTTACTTTGCAAAAGAAATGGGACTACCTGTTGATCGCCTCATTGTGGCTTCTAACAGCAATAAGGTGCTGACCGATTTCTTGGAAACAGGTATCTACGATCGTAGGCGTGCATTTGAAAAGACTATCTCTCCATCGATGGACATTTTGGTTTCATCAAACCTTGAACGACTCCTCTATCTTGCGTCCGGCAAAGACACCGAGCTTGTCAGCTATCTGATGAACCAGCTGGTAACCAAGGGTATCTACACAGTTCCTGCTCAGGTGATGGACACCATCCGCGAAACCTTTGATGCTGGCTTTGCCACCGACGATCAGACGCGTGAGACTATCCGTTCTACCTGGGAGAATTGTCGTGTGCTGATTGACCCTCACACAGCCGTCGCAAAGCACGTGCTTGACAGGGTTTCTCGCCAGGCAAACGACGTGCGCGTTTGTCTGTCCACTGCTAGCCCGTACAAGTTCTCGTCCGACGTGCTTGCCGCGCTGGGCTACTCGACCGCTGGCCTGGATGACTTTGCGTGCATGCATACGCTCGCCGAAATCACGGGCACTAATCCGCCAATTCAGCTTTCATCGCTGAATGATAACGTTATCATTCATACTGACGTTCGCGAGAAGGAACAGCTTGCTTCATACGTTTCTGAAGCATGCGGGCGTATTTTTGCTTGTTAGTTACTGAGAAAGCAGGTTCTGCATGCTCGACAACACTATCTTGACCGTCTCTGTACCTGCTACCTCTGCAAACATCGGAGTCGGTTACGACACGCTGGGTCTTGCGTTTAACCTGCGCGCAAAGATTACGTTTAGAGAGTCGCCTGCGCTCATCATTGACGGCTGCCCTGAGCAGTTCAGAAACGATGACAACCTCGTATGGACGTCGTATATTCGTGCCTGCGAAAAGTTGGGCGAAGAACCAACGCCTAAGCACATCACCATCGACTCTCCTATTCCGCTTTCTGGCGGCCTAGGCTCAAGCTCTACCTGTGTTATTGCAGGTATTGCGGCCGCAATGACCGAATCACATGGTGGCTGGGATCCAGAGCGTGCCCTCGACTTTGCCTGCCATTTTGAGGGCCATCCCGATAACGTTGCTCCTGCAATTTACGGTGGCCTGACCTCGTCATTTGTTGAGGGTGGGCATACCGTTTGTACTCGAAGGCTGGTAGCGCGCGGTCTCTCTTTTGTTGCAATTGCACCGCCGTACACTGTCAACACCGAGGATGCCCGCAAGGTGGTTCCGCAGAATGTCTCACTTGAAACGGCCGTTTACCAGATGGGACGCACCGTTGCTGTCACTCACGCACTTGAAACAGGAAACGGCGGACTGTTGGCAGCAGCTTGCAACGATAAGATTCACGAACCGTATCGCAAGGAGCTCATCCCCGATTACGAGGAGCTTAAGCAGGTAGCTAAGCTTGCTCGTGCTTGCGCCTTTGTTATCTCGGGCTCAGGTGCCACCATGGTTGCCATCTGCGACTCCCCTGTTACAGCTCGCGCTGTTGCCGAGAATGCCAAGCAGGTCAGAGGCGATCTTTGGATTCAAATTCTTGAGCCAGCACTTCTGGGCACCGTCCTTACCTTGGACGACGGTCAGCAACACCACAACACTTTCGACGAAATCTAACCCCCCCCCGCGTTTGCGAGCGCCGCGCGCCTGAAAAGTGCAAAGAATCTGTATTTGAGGCACAGATTCTTTGATGAAATCAGGCAAATCCACAGTTTCTTTTACGTATTTAGGCAAAAGTTACAGATTCTTTTAAGAAATCAAGCGCGTGAAGAAAGGCTGCGCCGCGCCAAATTTTGCGAGCCTGAAAACTACATCAAGTCTGAGTAAATTAACTCAGACTTGGCGAGAAAAACCGGCAAATAGCTCAGATATGGTGCGCTTTTCAGGCAAACTGTTCAGACATGACAACAAAACCCGGCTCCTACTTTGTGTGGGAGCCGGGCTAACGTTTAAGGTACGTTGACGTCAAAGCACATTTGCCATTAGTCGCCGTTATGCGCCGAGGTAAGCCTTACGAACGTCATCGTCGTGGAGAAGCTCCTGGCCGGTGCCATGCTTAGCAACCTTACCAAGCTCAAGAACGTATGCACGGTCAGCAACCTTAAGTGCCATATTAGCGTTCTGCTCAACCAGCAAAATGGTGGTTCCTGCATCGCCGAGCTGGCGAATAATCTGGAAGATTTCCTCAATCAGAAGAGGAGCCAGACCCATGGAAGGCTCGTCGAGCATCAAAAGCTTTGGCCTGCTCATCAGAGCACGACCCATAGCAAGCATCTGCTGCTCGCCGCCAGACAGCGTTCCTGCCAGCTGATTCTTGCGCTCGCGAAGACGTGGGAAATGCTCGTAGACCATCTTGACGGTCTTAGCGTTCTGGGAATCGGGCTGCGTATAGCCGCCCATCTCAAGGTTTTCAGCAACACTCATGCGAGAAAACACACGGCGGCCCTCAGGGCACAATGCCAGGCCAGCCTCAACAATCTTGTGAGCGCGCTGGCCTACAAGGTTTTTCTCGTCAAGCGTAATGGTGCCAGAGTCCGGCTTTACTAGACCAGCAATGGTGTTCAGCGTAGTTGATTTACCTGCACCGTTTGCACCAATAAGGGTAACAATCTCGCCCTCATGGATGTCAAAAGAGATACCCTGAACTGCATGAATTGCACCGTAAGAAACGTTAAGGTCCTTGACGGACAGCAGTGTTTTTCCTGCGCCAGCTGCCTGGGTGTTTGTAGTTTCAGCGGCCATTAGCGCACCTCCTGCTTTCCAAGATATGCTTCGATAACGCGAGGGTTATTCTGGACCTCTTCTGGCGTACCTTTAGCGATGATGTTGCCGTGATCAAGGACAGCAAGTCCCTCGCAGATACCCATAACAAACTTCATATCATGCTCGATGAGAAGAACAGCAATCTTGAAGTCATCACGAATCTTAAGGACATTCTCCATAAGCTCATCGGTCTCTGCTGGATTCATACCTGCAGCTGGCTCGTCAAGCAGCAAAATCTTAGGCTGCGTTGCCAGAGCGCGAAGAATCTCAAGCTTGCGCTGAGCGCCATAAGGCAGGTTACCTGCAAGGGTATTTGCAAGATTCTCCATGTCAAAAATGCGCAGCAGCTCGCGAGCGTTATCAGCGCTCTCTTTTTCCTGCTTCCAGTGAGCTGGAAGACGAAGGACGTCCTCAAAGAAATGAGACGTCATGTGGCTGCCCTGACCAACCTGAATGTTCTCCATAACAGTCATGTTGTTGAACAGTCGAATGTTCTGGAAGGTGCGGGCAATACCCATATGATTTGCTTCAACAACGCTTTTACCAGCAAGGTCGTAGCCGTCAATCATTACGGTACCACGGGTTGGCTTGTAGACACAGGTAAGCAAGTTAAAGACAGTTGTTTTACCTGCACCGTTAGGACCAATGATGCCAGAAATCTCGGTAGGACCAAGAGCGATGTTGAAGTCATTAACAGCAGTCAAGCCACCAAAGTCAATGCCCAGGTGTTCAGCCTGAAGAACTGGAATTGCACCAAGGTCTCGCTCTGGAATAAGGTTAGGAGACTCTTGCCTAATAAGTTTTGTAGTGTTTTTAGTTGCCATCGCTCTTACGCCTCCTTCGAATCAGTTGAGGCTTCTACCTGCGTATCCGCCTGCTCATTTGCCTGAGCGCCTGCCTGCGCCTTGACCTGTACACCCGCCTGCTCGTCCGAGTCATCCTTGTTCCAAGGGAAATCCTTGTTCATGATGCGCTCAATAATGCGGGACAGCGAGAAGTCATAAGAGCCAAATAGACCCTCAGGTCTGAAGATCATGACCAGAATCAAGACAATTGCGTAAGCAACCATACGGTAGTCAGCAAAGGCACGTAGAGCCTCTGGGAGTACGGTCAGGACAGTTGCGGACACAACGGAACCAAACATAGAGCCCATGCCACCAAGAACAACCATAACCAGAATCTCAACAGACTTCATAAAGCCAAACTTGGCAGGCGCCATAACGCCGATGCAGCCCGCGTAAAGGCCGCCTGCAATACCAGCAAGGAATGCAGAGAAAACAAAGGCAAGGGTCTTGTAATACGTGGTATTAACGCCTGATGCCTCTGCTGCAATCTCATTATCGCGGATGGCGAGAATAGCGCGTCCATGTCTAGACTTCATAAGAGTATGAATAGCAAAGATAGCAAGCGAAACAACAATTGCGGTGTTCAGGTAGCCTGTATAAGCAGGAATACCCGTGAGGCCTGATGCGCCACCAGTAAGCTTGAAGCCAAGAGCAGAGTCAATGTTTACCAGGACAACACGGATAATCTCTGCAAAGCCCAGAGTAATGATGGCCAGGTAATCACCGCGAAGACGAAGTGCTGGAATACCAATAACCACACCCATCAGAGCGGCGCAAATGCCGCCAAACAAAAGGCCCACAACAAAAAGAATAACTGCAGGTGTAGAGCCTGAGGCCATGGACTGAGCATCCAGACCAAAGAGTGGCATCATGCGAATGATAAAGATTGCGCAGGCATAACCACCAATGGACATAAAGCCAGCGTGACCCAAAGGAAGCTGTCCCAGATAACCAGTAACAATGTTCAGGGAAACGGTCATCAGAACATACACGCCAATTTGCTCAAAAACAACGGTCTGATAGCGAGAAATAAGGCCCTCTCCTACCAGGAAGTTTCCACCAAAGACAAAGAGTGCAACAAGAATTGCATTGATGGCATAGCGAGCAGGCATAGTGAGCTCACGACGCTGACCATCTTTTCCACCAAAACCAGTGACAATTACGGGGTTGTGGTTATTATCGCGTGGATACATTTTAGTCATGTGAGCCTCCTTACACTTTCTCGGTAACTGGTCGGCCAAGCAGGCCAGTTGGTTTCACAACAAGAACAAGAATCAAGAGTAAGAAGACTACTGCATCCTGCCAGACGGACAGACCAAAGGCAGCAACAAAGACCTCGGAGAAGCCAACAATAAGGCCGCCAATAACAGCGCCAGGAATGGAGCCAATGCCGCCAAGAACTGCTGCAACAAATGCCTTGGTGCCCAGCATGACGCCCATGGTAGGAGAAACCTGCTGGTATGCCATGGAGTACAGAATAGCTGCAATGCCTGCCAGAGCGGAACCAACTGCAAAGGTAAAGCTAATAGTGCTATTGACGTTGACGCCCATCAGACGAGCAGCGCCCATATCCTCAGAAACGGCACGCATTGCCTTACCAAGACGAGTCTTCTGAACCAAAAGGGTCAGAACAACGGTTGCCACAATAGTAACAGCAACAGTCAAAAGTGCAGTGCCGGAGAGCGTCGAACCAAATACCTGAACAGTTCCCAGGTCAATGATGCTTGGAACAACCTTAGCGTCAGCGCCCAGAAGCAGCTGAACACCGTTCTCAAGCAGGTAAGAGACACCAATTGCAGTAATCAGAATAGAAAGCCTTGGAGCTTCTCTGAGTGGTGCATAGGCAACCTTATCAATAAGAACACCCAGCACAATACAACCAAAAATGGCGAGAAGAACGGCGATTGCAGGATTGAGTCCTAACTGAACAAGCGCAATCCAAGCAACGTAGGAGCCAAACATGATGATGTCACCATGTGCAAAGTTAAGAAGCAAGATGATGCCGTACACCATTGTGTAACCAAGTGCCACCAGTGCGTAAATACTGCCCAATTGAAGTCCATTGAGCACCTGAGTCAAAAACATCTGAGGTTCTCTTTTCTATGAAGGATTGATCGTGTCATAGATGGACTCTTTGCCATCTTTAAAGGTGATGATCAGTGTGGACTTCACGGGATCACCCGTGCCCTGATACGAAAGGGTTCCGGTAACACCCTCAACCACACCAGATGCAATCGCATCAATAATTGCCTGCCTATACTCATTGGAGTTGTAGGTATAACCGCGTTTCTCGACAGTCTTAAGAGCGGAGCAAAGGATCATCGCTGCGTCATAGCCCAAAGAACAGAAGTTAGTTGGAGCCTCACCGTATTCCTCGGTATAAGCCTTAACAAAATGCTGAACTTTTTCATCTGGGTTTGAAGCAACAAAGGCAGAGCAATAGAAGCATCCTTCAAGGTCAGCCGCAGAAGCATAATCCTGCTCGCCGCCAATGATGCCTGCCCAACCATCTGCGCCCATAAAAGGCTTTTTGCAGCCAAGCTGGCGAGCCTGCGTCACAATCTTGCCGTTATCCTGGTAATAGTTTGGAGCCAAAATGGCATTAGGATCCAGTCCAATAATGCTGGTGAGCTGGGCGTTAAAGTCAACAGCTCCCGTTGGATAGCCCTGCTGGGATACAACCTCAATGCCCAACTCACGAGCCCTCTGGACAAATGCGTTGTTTACGCCAATCTCGTAATCGCCACCAGAGTTAAAGATGGTTCCTACACGCTGATAGCCTTGCTTTTTAGCAAACTCTGCAAGAACAACGCCCTGGAATGGGTCGGTGACAGTAGCGCGGAACATGTTATTGCCGTGAGCAACAACGTCTTCTGCTGTTGCAGATGCCGTTACGCAAGGAATGTTGTCCAGAACCGATTTCTGCGCCAGTGCAATGGTTGGCGTTGAGGTAACGTCACCTAGAATTGCGCAGACATTCTCGTCAAGTAGCTTGTTATAGACAAGAATAGCTTCGGTTGAATCGCCTTTCTCATCCTCAGCTATAGGGACAATCTGGCGGCCACCAGCTCCACCATTCTTGTTGAATTCCTTGAGGTACAGCAAAATGCCGCTACGCACCGCAAGGCCATACTGGGCAACGTCGCCGGTATACGGTCCCATCACGCCAACGTAAATGGAGTTAGGGTCTTGGTTCTTTGGCGAACAACCTGCTAGAGCAAACGACCCCGCAATGGTCCCGGCCACCTCCAAAAAGCGTCGTCGCGTTAGCTTATGTGCCATATTCATCTCCTTTTCTCCATAGCGTTGAGTATGTGACACAACACAATATGGCTGCAGCCCTTAAAAAAGAACCACAGCCAAAAAATGTTATCTAACTTGAAATAATTTTAGAGAAACCGGATGTTTCTACGAGCTCCAGCCTTTCGCGACGGTTGCC
>CALCXO010000009.1:0-5749 GCA_937905925.1 uncultured Atopobium sp. | reverse complement strand
ATGTCTGAGTAAAACAGCTCAGACATGGCGAGAAAAACCGGCAAAACCACTCAGATATGGTGCACTTTTCCGGCAAATCATTCAGACATGGCGAGAAAATCAGGCGCGCATAATGTCGCGCGCATAATGTCGCGCTTGTAGCACCGTCGTGCGAAAACGCTCGCGATCTTTCCGCAGTTATTCAGTAGCACCCGCGTTCTTCCTGCGGTTACATTCAAGCTTCCAGCCGATCATCCAACCAACTGCAAGAACGTAATTCTCGATAGCTCCTACCAAATTTACTGACTCGTGAGCGCTCAAAAAATGAATGAAGTGATTGGTTCCAATTCCAATGCCGCCTAAAATCAGCGCGAGCAAAATCGCACGTAGATAGACCCAATCGTAGTGGAAACAAGTGGTGACCAAAATGATGAGCACCGCCAGATTCCAAAAACCAATCTCTCGCTGCCAACCGGTCGAAATACCATAAGCGGCATTGCTTCCCATGTACTCGGGGGCGACGATCTGCAGAATTGCCGCACCGGTCATTGCAATGATAACCAGCGCAAACATCACTTTCAAAAACTTGTTCATGGGTGTCTTCAAAACAAACTCTTTTCGTATCAATTTGTGCTTCCTGCGCAGGTCACGCGCAAGCCACCGCAGGTCACGCGAGTGCCGGTTCGCGCACCCTACTCGATAAAACTTTTAATCTCTTCGAGGCGCTCAAGTGCAACTTGGCGACCTGTCAGGTACAGAGACAGCAGGGCCTCACCGGACTTCTCGTTAACTTTAACTTCAACTGGCTCGGGAGGCTCAAGCACCAGCACCCTACCCTCTTCCTCCAGCTCAAAGAGCTGTTTGCGCTGATCCATGTAACGCTCGGCGCGAGAAGCCAGCGCAGCTTCAAAGTATGGATACGCGGAGTAGAGCTGCGAGCGAATGGCAATCTGCTCGTTGACGTCGGTTTTTACGAAGTTTCTGTCCTGCGTAACAATGACCAGCGCTTTCTTTGCTGGCGTGTGATCGGGAACGTCAACCGCGTACTCAGCTTTTCCGTCGGGCAGACCAAGAGCTGCCGCAAACGGAATTGAATCGGTTGTTCCGCCGTCCAAATAACGATGCCCGTCCAGCTCAACCATGCGAGAAACCGTTGGCATCGACGCAGACGCTCGGACCATGGTCACGTCTTCCGGGAACTTTTTTACGTGCAGATATGCCGACGTACCAAACGTAACATCGGACGCCACCACGTACATCTGCATGGGATTTTGGTTGAACGCCTCGTTATCGCAAGGGTCCAGGTGGTTTTGAATCTCGTCAAACATGAAATCAGCGCCCGCAATGTCGCCAGTAGTGATCAGCGAGCGAATCGAAAGAAAGCGAGGGTCGTCCCTAAATGCCAGCATGATGCGCATGGCGCGACCCATCTGCTTGGACCTGAAGCTCACGGCGTTGATGGCACCTGCGGAAACTCCCCACACACTCTCAAAGTTGGTGATGCCCTTCTCGCGAAGCACGTCAAGAATTCCAGCGGTAAAAATGCCTCGATAGCTGCCACCCTCTAGCACAAGCGCAGTTGAAGATAGGTGCGCGGATGCCTGTTCCACTTCACAATTCTGCGAGAATTTCTGCTGCTGATCGTCCATAACAACCTCCGAACTTTGTTATTCAGAGTGTACCCAATTTCTGCCTGGCCGCCCAACCGGTTTTTCACACAAAAAAGTGCCCGAATCTCGGGCACTTTACATGCATGTTATATTCTTCTGGCGAGAAACCCGTCGGCTTTGCAACGCGGTCGGCGTCGCAGGCTCTTCCCCTACTTGCGAACCTTACGAGAAGAAGCAACAAAACCAAGACCGCTTACAGCAAGTACAGAAGCTGGAACTACAACATCTGCAATACCAGTTGCAGGAAGTACGGACTTCTTCGCTGGTGTTGGTGCAGGTGCTGGTGCAGGCTCTGGCTCTGGTGCTGGAGTTGGATCGGGGGTTGGAGTTGGAGTTGGATCGGGGGTTGGAGTTGGAGTTGGATCTGGATTAGGAGCTGGGTCAGGGATACGCACAAAGTAGACAGAAATAACCTCATCGAATGGCTCTGCTGTAACCCAGTGGCCCTTAACGGTAACAGTGCCATCGCCGTTATCAATGATGGTCTCACCGTCAGCGTTACCAACCATAAATCCGTCTGGAATTGGGTTAGTGATATCAGGAAGGAAGTATGCTTCCTCAGGAGCATATGGATTATTCGTTGGATCCATGAGCTCCTCTCTGGTTGGTGCAGGAATAGGAGTTATGCCAGTAGTAGCAGTAGCACCGGTGGTGCTTGTAGGAGCAGGCGTTGTGCCCTCTGCCAGCGCAGATGCTGGAGCAAGTGCCAATGCGGCTACAAGAGCAGATGAAGCGATGCAGACCTTTAAATTCTTCATGTGACTTTTACGCCAAAATTTATGCGCCGGGCCCAACGCCGAGAAGCACAAAATTTTTAGCGCATTCCTTTCTGATATGGATTATTTAATTTCTCCGTGAGCAGATACTATCATATACATACTGAACAAATGTCGCCTCCGGTCGACATATTCCGCGAACGTACAAAAATTTTAAATGACTTTTAAAACTATTTTTCCAAAATTTGATAACATTTCTGCAGGTAAACTATTACGCAACTCAGAGTTGACAAATTTCCAACTCAACTTGGTGGTGTGCAATCAAGGCAATTTTTAGAGTAATAGCCATCACATGTGAATCCCACCACATCACCAACAGAAAGGAATAGCCGTGTTACTGAGCGAGAAAATCATGAGCCTCAGAAAGCGTAATGGTTGGTCACAAGAAGAGCTTGCACAACAGCTTGGCGTTTCGAGGCAGTCAGTTTCTAAATGGGAGTCTATGGCTTCCATGCCTGATATTCAAAAGATTATGGCTATGAGCGAGCTCTTTGGCGTTTCCACAGACTACCTGCTCAAAGACGAGCTTGAAGAGCTTCCAGCCACTGCCATCGCTGTTGATTATGCGGCCTCTTCGGGGCAGGTTGACTCTTCGGATCCCGCTGCCGCAAGCACCGTAGGCAGCACCACGGACAGCACTGACGGCGGCACCGTTGGCGAATCTTCCACTGACAACGCATCTACCAGCAAAACTGTGGCACCGAAGCTCAGCGTTTCTCTCGACACAGCCACCGAATACCTGGATGCAATCGCACGAACTTCTCGCCCCACGGCAGGTGCAATTACCCTCTTTATCCTGGGGCCCGCGCTTCTTGTCTCGCTTGCAACATACAGCGAAGACGCGCTTTACTTTGATCCGATGCACATTTCTCCAGATGCGATGGGTATCGCAGGCATTTGCATCATGATGCTCTTCATTGCTGCGGGCGTTGGCCTGCTGATTCTCCAGGACATGAAGCTCGCGAAGTTTAAGCAGCTCAAGGAGGCCTCTCTCGAGCTCCAGTATGGTGTCGAGGCTGCCGTTTGTAGGCGCGCCGAGTCCACAGAATCGTTGCGATACGTGCAACAGGCTGCCGGCGTCTGCCTTACCATCCTGAGCGCAATCCCCTTCCTTATTGCCTCGTACTATGGGACTGGCCTCACCTTTGCTCTTGGTTTCTTCGTGGCAGCAATTCTCGTCTCTCTTGGCGTTTACCTGCTGGTTTACTCGGGAATTCTTAGAGATGGCTACAGGGTTCTTCTTCAGGAAGGCGATTTCTCTCACGACGAGAAAAGCAACAAGAGAGACTCCAAATCCGCAGCATTGAAGTACAGGCCAATTGCCAGGGCGTATTTTGGCACCATTACCTTGCTGTACGTGGGCTATAGCTTCATCACCAAGGACTGGAAAAGTTCCTGGATTATCTGGCCTGTTTCCGCGCTCCTCTACCACGTTATTATCAGCATCCTGAACGCTCTGAAGAAAAAGTAAGCGCGACCGTCAGATCGCGATCGCTCGGACGCACGGCAGACACGCAGGTCGGAGGCGCTGGTCAGGTGCGACTCGCAAGAGCTCGGTCTTCTCGACAGGCCGAGCTCTTTGCGTATAGCTTGGCGAAGGTTCCTTTGAGCCTGAAAACTGCATCATGTCTGAGTAAATTTACTCAGACATGATGAGAGAAACCGGCAAAACCACTCAGATATGGTGCACTTTTCCGGCAAATCGTTCAGACTTAGCGAGAAAATCAGGTTCCATGAGAGCGCTCATGGAAGGGTAACCTTAGGCACACTTTAAAGTCTGCCTGAAAAGTACAAAGAATCTGTGTTTGGGACACAGATTCTTTGTAGAAATTAGGCAGAATCCACCGATTCTTTTACGTTTTCAGGCAAAAGTTACAGATTCTTTGCAGAAATAAGGCGCAGCTACAAGGTCCAAAATCAGTTGCAACTTTATCCGCGACGAGATGCCTGGTACTTCTCGAAAGCAGCTTTGTATTTCTGCTCCTCTTTCTTGAACATGGCGTTGAAAAACAGGGTAGTTACCAGAAGAATGACCAGGTACAGCGCAGTAAAAGACATCCAAGCCTGAGCCATATTTGGCACCCATCCTCCAATGAGCGCCATCGCCACAAGCGTTGGGAACAGGCAAACGTTGAAGCCAAGAAACCTGTGAAGGTAGCTGAGCTTAGTAATCAGAGGCTGATAGTTGAACCAAATCTGCTGGTAAATCCCCGACAGGACGCCGGCGGCGATCAGCGTAAGAAGTATGATGTTATTTTGCCTGTCACCATAATTGGTTGCCAGCGCAATGACGCCATACACAAGCGAGATGCCGGTGAAGCATATCGCGCCACCTGAAATACCTTTGCACATGATTTGACCTACTGTTTTATTGAGTCCCTCATCAAATTCTTGCTGAGTCTCTTGCTCAATTCCTTGCCAGTTTTGTGATTCGTTGCGTTCCATGATGTTCCCTTCTCTGGGATAAAACTGCTGTTAAAGTGTGGTTCGAGTGGTGTTTGGCGCTCGGCACCGGGAGCGATGCGCGAGAAAACCCTCTATCCCCTACACAATTCCAATGCGTCGTTTGATTTCGGTGGCATACTTTCTTGAAGCAACGAGGGTTTTCTCGCCAAGCGACAGCAGCATGCGGCCGGAACCTGCGGGTTTGATGCCCGTAACCTGATCCAAATTGACCAGTTCCTGTCGAGAAGTGCGCACAAACGCCGTGTCTTTGAGCGCGTCCTCGAGCTCGGTCAAGCGACTAGAACTTTCCAGAGTCTCCCCGTTTACCAGGTGAATCAGTGTCACACTGCCATCCGTCTGAATCCATGCAACATCCGCGAGAAGAACGACGCGCCTGTTGATGGTGCCGGGAACGTATCCAGTCATCTTTCCGTCAACCATCTGGAGCTGGCGGACAATTCCCGAAACGCGCGGGTCATCGGGGCCGCTCAAGATGGTCACTTCGATTTGCGCGCGACCCTTTTCTTCAACTACACGAATTTCCATGACACTTCCAAACAACTTACTTGACCTAACGTTTCGTTTTCTTGCTGCAGCGGAACTGCTCCCCGCTTGCTTCCTTGCCTTAAGGCATCTTTAGAATAACGGTTGCAGCTCTTATGCGGGACTTCGCGTCACTCAAATGCACTAACTGGCTCGTGAAATGCAATCTTTGCGCTTTAGGCATCGGCTGTGCTCTTGAATGCCGCTTTACGCGCCCAATTGCGCCCCAAGCTCGCACTTGTGAGCACCCACGAGCGCCTACACAAAAAGCCGCCCTCAAAATGAACTGCGTCCCAAAACTTGGACAAGTTTAATAAAGAGCTAGGCCACTAAGGA
>CALCXO010000008.1:0-18381 GCA_937905925.1 uncultured Atopobium sp. | reverse complement strand
TACCAAAGCTGCGCTATTTTGTGCGCCAGGCCTAAAAGCCAACGCTAACACGCTGAAGAATCATAATCCCCCGCGCAGAAAATGCACGGGGGATTTGCATTCAATAGGCAAAGTGGACGTATAAGCCGGGTTCTGTCGCGGACAACCATTTATCTACTACCAGCATTGCTGTTGGTCTCTAGCGCGCAACCCGAGCGCAGTGCGGGCCACACCATAGCGCTCCTATTTGCGTTTGCTCCGGATGGGGTTTACCAAGCCATGCTGTTGCCAGCATGCTGGTAGTCTCTTACACTACCGTTTCAGCTTTTCTCTTTACGCGAATGCGCAGGTGAGAGTCTTCTTTTCTGCGGCACTTTCCGTCGGGTCACCCCGCCTGGCCGTTAGCCAGCATCCTGCCCTGTGGAGCCCGGACTTTCCTCATAGCACTCTTCCAATTGGCTGGATGGGCACTCCGCGGTTGTCTGGTCCACTTTGCATGGGCGATTGTATCACGTTCATAAGGCTAGAAGCTCCGAAGTCAAACAATCTCCAAGTAAATGAGATGTTGCGAGGACGCGGGTTTCTCGTCATACGTTGAGTTGCGAGAGGGTGTGATTTTGGTACGTCGTGTTCATGAAAAGCAACAGTTGCCTCTTTGAATGCTGCTATGATGGACAAGCTTACATACGAAAGGACTAGCATGGGACTCTTTGATCTTTTCAAGAAATCTTCCAAGACAGCCACGCCAGAGGCTCTTGTTGTTTCTGATTACACTGCTAAAACAATTTATGCGCCAGCAAGCGGAAAAGTTGTTGCGCTAGAGAACGTTCCTGATCCTGTTTTTGCAGGTGGAATGCTTGGGCAGGGTCTGGGTATTTGGCCTTCTGAGGGTGTTGTGTATGCGCCAGTTTCGGGCACTATTACCGCAACTACTCCAACTGTTCATGCCTTTGGAATTACTGCCGATTCTGGCGAAGAGGTTTTGATTCACGTAGGCGTTGATACCGTTGAGATGAAGGGTGACGGCTTTGTCGCCCTTGTTGAGCAGGATCAGCATGTTGAGGTTGGCCAGCCACTCATGACTTTTGACCTGGATAAGGTTAAGGACGCAGGTCATCCTGAGGTGGTTATTCTTGCTATCACCAATTCTAGCGAGTACAGCAACGTAGAGATTTTTGCCGCTGCAGACCAGCCAGTTTCTGCTGGCGAGAAGGTCTGTGTGCTCGCGTAAGCTGCGGTTGCATAGTTGTTCCATGTCTGACACATCCTACAAGACACTCAAGCTGGACTTTGTTGCGGAAGGTCTCTTTGAAGACAGAAAGAGCCGCTTCATAGCCCAGCTTTGTCATGTAGAAACAGAGTCAGAAGCACAAGAGTTTCTCGCCACAGTGAGGGCGAAGCACTATAACGCTCGCCACAACGTTCCTGCATGGATCTTGGAGGACGGTACAGAGCGTGCTTCCGACGACGGAGAGCCTTCCAGAACGGCGGGAATGCCGGTGCTGGAGGTATTGCGCGGTGCGGGACTTAAGAACGTCTGCTGCGTTGTCACGCGCTACTTTGGCGGAACGCTTTTGGGTCCCGGCGGACTTGTTCGTGCGTATACAGCAGCAACTCAAGAGGCTTTGGCTGCTGCTGATGAAGCGTCTGCTGTTCAGGAAATGCTGCAGGTTGTGAGGGTGGAGTTGTCGGTCCCGTATAACCTGTATGAGCAGATTCAACGCCTGGTCTCAGATACCGGCGGCAAGGTAATAACGGCAGAGTTTGGAGCGGACGTTTTTCTCGCCATAGACTTTAGGTGCGGAGAAGAAACGGCGTTCACGGATGCACTGACAGAGCTCAGCGCCGGAAAGATTACAGCCGAGGTTTCCGCGGCACGTTTTGATCTGTTCTAGTAGGTTTGATAAACCTAGCCTCAATAAACCAAAAAATACCAAATAAAAGAATGGTAAGGATAGTGCGGCCGTTTTCTGGAAGCATGTCTCTTGAATCGCAATACCAGATTAATAAAAAGAACACCAAGATAGTGGCTCGTAAAATGACACGCTCTTTTGAAATCGTTCTCATGAGAGCCTCCAGAAAGTAAGCTTGAGCTTTTTTATCAGTATAGACCATAAAGGCCGGCACAGAAAATTCTGTACCGGCCATGGGTGCTTTTATGTCCGTATTTAGAAGACTACGGGTATGTGTGCCTTACTTGCGGTTACGGCCACCAAGGGAGTAGCCAAGGTTCTCCCAGAAATCAATCTGGACATCTTCGCCCTCGTCCCAAACCTTGAGCAGGTCCTCTGGAACGTACTGACGACGAACATCAGCCTCGCCGCCGTAGAGGCGGAACCAGTCTGCGCTCATGATGAGGTAGCCGTCCTTACCGGAGTCCTTACCCCAGCTGTTCTCAATGCGCCACTGCTTAGCCTTGCCGTCCTTATCAAGCTCAACGCCCTGGAAGGTCATTGCGTGGGTAAGGGAAGTCTCATAGTTCTCAATCATTGAGGCGCGATCCATGTCAAAATCAACGCCAAAAAGGCCGTTGTAATCCATGGTGTCGGTTGAGAGGACGTAGTTGAAGTCCTCATTGTGGCGAGGGAACTCCTGCATAACGTCGCAGGCCATGCAGACAGGGTTGCCGTCCTTCAAAGAAGCAATGGTAGCTGCCTCAAGAACCTCTGGCTCAACGTTTAAGAAGCGAGTCTTAATGCCGCCCAAAACGGTATCGATGAAGGTTGGGTGATACACCTTACCGTAAGGGTATTTCTTGCTTGGAACAGAAATGAGCTGGACAAAGCCGCGAGGGTCAACGCCACAATAGCGCTCAGCAAACTCAAGAGGGGTAATGCCAAAGTCGCGAAGAATCTGAGTGCCTTCCTCGTCCTTCTCGCCGTCCTTGTTGTCAGAAGCCTTACTTGGCTCAACAAGCGAGAGCTTTGCCTTATCTACCTGTGCGTTTTTGCCAACCTTGCACTCAAAGTCAAAGGTTAGAGGTGGCTCACCAAGGCAGACGGACAGAATCTGGTGGAAGCCCTTGAGCTGCTCCTGCTTAAGCGCACGAAGCTCGTCTTGAGACTTGCCAGCTGCGTATGCTGCGCGAAGCTCACTAGCGCTCTTCCTGAACAGGCGGTCAATGCGCTCATCCATCTGAGTGGAGTTCTTGGAGCAAGCAGTCTCTGGCATAGCATCCTTAGGAACCAGGCCGTACTTCTCAACCAAGCTCATAGCAAATGAGTAGTAGCCGCCGTCGCCAATGCCTTCGGTCAGAAGTGTGTTGACAACACGAGAATCGGTTGGCTGGTCAGCGGTCTGAATAATGTACTCAAGTGCAGAGTTTGCCTTCTCAAGCTTGTCGTAGAACATGCCATATGCCTGACTGAACTCAAAGGTATCAACGTCAAGCTTCTTGATTGCCTCCTGGCGAAGTACGTTGAAAGAAGAGAACATCCAGCAGCGACCGCTCTGACGCTGGTTGGTGACGTCGCCGGTCTTTGCAACAGCAACACCGTAGGTATCAGCGTAGGTACGCATGGTGGTGATATCGCGAGCAGCTGCGGAAACGCCCATAGAGGTTACGGAGTTGCGGGCAACGCGGTTAGCGCGGTCTGCGCTAAAAGCAGCAGTTTCCTCGTTTGCCCATTGTGGATTTACGGTCTGATCAGCCATTACGGCTCCTTTTGTTAGTAGCGTTTAGAAAAAACCTGGCGAGAAGACCGATCTTCTCGCCAGATGGTTTGTACCTTAGCGAAGTGTTGCAAGAGAGCCCATTGGGTCCCATGGCTCGAGGACAGTTGCTTCCTCGGTCTCAAAGATCTTGAGCTGCTCAGGAGTGAGGTACTTCTTGTCAACAACAATCTGGTAGACGTACTCGTCAAACCAAGGATCGGAGATGGTGTCAAAGCCATCACGGCCGTGGTCTTTACCCCAGCTGTTCTCAACCTTCCAGAGGGTGGTGTTGCCCTCGGCATCAAAGTTAACGCCCTCAAGAACCATTGCGTGAGTCATCAGAGACTCGCCGTAATCAAGGCGTTCTGCACGGTCAAGTGCACCCTCAACAGGGAAGCCAAAGAGGCCATCAACGTCGAGCGCGCGGGTATCCATGATGCCCTCTTCACGAAGGTAGGACTGAGCAACGTCGCAACCAAACCAGACGGGCAGGTTGTCCTTAAGCTGGGCCACAGCAAGGCGCTTGAGCTCAGGAATCTCCAGGTTGAGGTAACGAACACCGCCACCCTCAACAACGTTGCCCAAGCGGGAAACAGTGTAGGTGTGGTTGAAAGGCTTATCTGCGGTTGGTGCAGAGATGATTGAGATGTAATCATCAAGGTTCATATCAACAGTCTCGGCGAAGAACTCCTGAGGAGTAAAGGTACCAGAAAGAGCGAGGTTATCGTCCTTATCGCGCAGGCGTGCCTCAAAAGATACAGGAGGCTGACCCAGGCAAGTTACCAGCAGGGTATAGACGTCCTCCATCATCTCTTTCTTCATCTCGCGCAAAGACTCAAGGGACTCACCGGCTGTTGCAGTCTCACGAAGACGCTTTGCAGCACTACGAAGATAACGGGTGAGGTATGTGTCCATCTCGTGGGTGTTGCAAGAGTTAGCAGTCTCTGGCATAGCGCTCTTTGGAACTACGCCGTACTTCTTAACAAGGCTCTTGAACATATCCCACTGGCCACCATCACCAATTGGGTCGGTAAGCAGGAAGGATACAAGACGACCATTCAGAGGCTCATCAAGGGTATCCAGAATGTTCTCAAGGAACCAGTTGGACTTCTCCATCTTGTCCCAGAACAGTGGATATGCCTGAGAAAGCTCAAAGGTAGAGAGGTTGTATTTCTTGATGATGCGATATCTAAACGTATTGAGTGAAGCAAACATCCAGCAACGACCAGAACGCTGCTGGTTGGTACGGTCGCCCTGCTTTACCTCAACATCAAAGGTAAGAGGATTAAGGGCAACGCCTTCTGGTACACGAGCTGCTTTTCTAACACCAGCGCTGGTAGTAGCATTCTTAGCTACAGTGTGAGCGCGGTCGGACTCAAAGTTCTTCTGAGCCGCTGTAATGTCGTCAAAGGAAATGCTTTTCATCTGATCCATGTGATCTCCTTAACTGGAATAGGTAATACAAAAACTATATTCCCAATTAAGGTGTCCCTAGTCTAAGAGTTACCAGTTTGAAACTTTTATTTTGAGAAATTTTTGAACGGATGGTCTACGCCAACTAAGAGAGATTTTGTGACGTTATGAAATTGGCGAGAAAATATTTTCATTCAATTTACCAGCGGCAATAGAAGTATTAGCACATAGAACATATGTTTGTATTAGTAGTTATTGTCCGGCGAATCGGCTACACTATACAAAGAAATTAAGAGCCCTTGGTAAAAGAACAAATTTTGAAGCACAAAGAGAAGAGCGTAGAAAAAGATGGCATTTGTTCACCTCCACAACCACTCAGATTTTTCCATTCTTGATGGAGCTAGCCGTGTCCCAGACATGGTTAGTAAAGCTGTAGAGTTTGGCATGCCAGCGCTTGCTTTAACCGATCATGGTTATCTCTTTGGTATTCCAGATTTTGACCTTGCGTGCCGTAAATACAATGAGGCACTTAAAGACTTTGGCCAGTGGTGCCATGATGTGGAATGTTTTGAAAAGGGTTGGGATCTAGAAGAGCCTCCTGCAGATGATCCCAATGCTGGTGAGCATGATAGGGTTCATGCTCAGTGGGCTTCTGACGTTCAAATTTGGAATCAAACACATGATATTAAGGCAGTAAAAGCCAATAAACCTTCTCCACTTATTAAGCCAATTTTTGGCTGTGAAGCTTATTTCATTCTTGATGATTGTATTGAGAAGGGCACTAAGCAGGTACGGTATCACCTTATCCTGCTTGCTAAAAATGAAACCGGCTATGTCAATCTGATGAAGATGATGTCAGAGGCGGGCTCAAAAGATATGTTCTATTACAAGCCACGCACTACGCTTGAGATGCTCAAGCGTTATCACGAGGGAATTATCTGCACTTCAGCTTGTGTTTCTGGCATCATTCCTCGTATGTTATTTGAAGGTCGTCCAGAAGAAGCAGAGCGTTGGGCAAAAATCTATCAAGATATCTTTGGGGATGACTTCTACCTAGAGATTCAAGATCACGGCTTGTCTGATCCAAGCTGGGGCGGCTATACCGATAGAACCCTTGCTGAGCGCATTGTAAAGATGGGTCATGACCTTGGTATTAAGGTAGTTGCTACCAACGATAACCACTATCTCACTAAAGAGGATGCAAGCGTTCAAGATATTGCTTCCTGCATTGGTTCAGGCGCTCGCGTTGATGATGAGAATCGCAAGCGCATGACAGGCAGCGAGTTCTACCTTAAGAGTGAGCAAGAAATGCGCCAGATCTTCTCGTGGTGTCCAGAAGCTATCGAGAACACCATTGAGGTTGCAAATAAGTGCAACTATGAGCTGGATTGGACTCACATGTATCTGCCAAAGTTCCCAGACTTGGCAGAGGGGGAGACCTCAGAGGAACGCTTTAGAAAAGAGTGTGAGCTTGGTCTTGCAAGACGTTATGGAGATGATTGGCAAAACGTTGTCATCAACGAGATTAACGTTAAAGACCGTTTTGAGTATGAATATGACATCATCTGCAAAAAGGGCTTTGCAGATTACTTCTTAATTGTTCAGGAGTATGTTCGCTGGGCAAAAGAGAATGGTATTGGCGTAGGCCCTGGTCGTGGTTCTGCAGCAGGCGCTATTGTTGCATATGCCATGGATATTACCTCGTTTGACCCTCTTGAGAATGGCCTCATGTTTGAGAGGTTCTTGTCTCCACAGCGTTCAGAGATGCCAGATATTGATATGGACTTCGACGATGAGCGTCGTCTTGAGGTTGTTGAGCACGTCCGTCAGATTTATGGATCTGAGCGTGTTTCTCACGTTATTACGTACTCGACCATCAAGGCAAAACAGGCAATAAATGACGCGTGCCGCGTTCTGGGTTACCCCGTTTATATGGGTCAGCGCCTCTCTAAGATGATTCCAGGAGATCCTAACGCTCACCTTAAGTTTGTTCTTCATAAGGCTCAAGAAGGCCAAAAAGGCGCTGATCAGTATTCTGCTGATTTTGAAGATGCGTACGAGAATGACCCTGATGCTAGAAGAATCATTGATGCAGCTCTGTCTATTGAGGGCTTGCATCGTGGTGAGGGTGTGCATGCTTGTGCGGTCTTGATTGCTCCTACGCCTGTAAATGACCACGTTCCCACCAAGGTAGATACCAAGGGCGGCGTAGAAATTACGCAGTACGAGGGCCACTCTGTCGCAGACATGGGCCTTCTTAAGATGGACTTCTTGGGACTGAGAACCCTAACGGTTATTTCTCGTGCAATCAAAAACGTGAAGGATAACTACGGTATTGATATCGATGTAGATAACATTCCGTTTACTGATCCAGAAATTTATAGACTTCTTAGAGAAGGCAGAACTGCTGGTGTTTTCCAGGTTGAGTCTGCAGGTATGACTGCAACCATTAAGGGCATGAGACCAACAGAATATAAGCACATCGTCGCACTTATCGCTCTTTATCGTCCTGGTCCTCTTAACGCAGGTATGGTTACCAGCTATATCAACCGTATGAACGGTAGAGAAGAAGTCAAAGATTACGATCCACGTCTTCACGATATCTTGGAAGAAACCTACGGAACCATGGTCTACCAAGAGCAGGTTATGCAGATTTCTATGAAGATGTCTGGTTTTACCGCAGGCGAGTCTGACAAGGTCAGAAAAGCAGTAGCAAAAAAGAAGATCAAACTCATGCAGGAAGTTGTCCAGCACTGGGATGACGGTACTGATGAGACCATGGAGGCTCACTGGAAAAACGGCGCAGTTCGTAATGGATTTGATCGTTCGGTTGCAGAAAGCATTTGGGACGATGTTCTTGAGTTCGCATCTTATGCATTCAACAAGTCTCACTCTGCTGGCTATGCAATTCTTGTTATGCAGACCGCATGGATTAAAGCGCATTATCCACATGAGTTTATGGCAGCAGTTCTTACCTCGTACATGGGCAAGACGGATAAGATTGTTCACTACGTAAGCGCTTGCCGTCATGAGGGCATCAAGATTCTTCCACCAGATATCAACGAGTCCGGTAAAGACTTTACGGCTACTAAAGAGGGTATTCGTTTTGGCTTTGCGGGAATCCGCGGCGTAGGAGCTGGTGTTGGTGAAGCCATTATGCTTGAGCGCCAAAAAGGTGGTCCTTTTGCCAACATTCATGATTTTGTCGATCGTGTTGATGCAAGTCAGGCAAAGCGCAATGTTGTTGAAGCTCTTATCAAAGCAGGAGCTTTTGACTCAACAGGCTATACCCGTATGCAGATGATGAGTTTTGTGGATAAGAACAACCCACAAAACATTATTGATGCTGCTACTAAGCGTCAAAAAGATAAGGCTGTTGGCCAGTTCTCTATGTTTGATATGTTTGCAGAAGTAGAGGGTTCCGGTTTTAGTGATAGTGTCCCAGAGCCAGATGGTGTTGAGTGGGATAGGCGTTTCAAGCTTACTAAAGAGTACGAGGTCTTAGGCATTTATGTCTCTGATCATCCACTTCGTCCATACGAGTACGCCCTCGCTAAGAGCAGAGATTATGCCCTTGCAGAAATTGAAGAGAATGTAGAGGTTCAGCTTCCTAACGGTGCTATGTCTCAGCAGTTCAAAGTTCCAGAAGGTAAACCTATTCGCTTTGCGGGCATGGTTACTAATGTTATGAAGCGCACTACAAAAAACGGCGATCCAATGGCAATTGTTACGCTTGAAGACATGGAGGGTAGCGTCACTATTGTCATGTTCCCTAAGCTCTACAAGAAGGCTGCAAGACTTCTTGCTGGAGATGTTGACCCAGAGACTGGCGAGAGCCAGAGCGACATCTTCATTTCTGTTCTTGGAAAGCTTGAGCGCTCTGATAGAGGAGACCAGGTTATTGCTCAAGAGGTTAATCCTATTGAGCTTAACAGTGCTAACAACACACCAAAGACACTCGTTATTCATATGCCTGCTTCTCAACTTCAAAGACAGGCTATCGAGACACTTGGACAGATCTTCTCGCGCTATCCCGGCATGGACTGTATTGAGATTAGGGTAGAAACAGACATGGGCGATGTTATGCGCATGGAAATTCCTACCAGGATTGATGGACGTAGCATGGTTCTTTTGACCGAGCTTAAAGATTTTATTGGTCAAAGCGGATACGCACAGATTGTTTAGATTTTGTCGATTCTAAATTTGCAGGTTACTCTTAAGTAATAACTGTTACTATTTAAGTAGCACTTGCTAAGAAATTCTGACATCTTCGGATGTCGTGAGAGGAGAAAAAATGATCGACGCAAAGTTTTATCGCAACAAGGAGACAGGCGCTGTTGTTTACGGTGTCGCAGGCAACGTAGAGGCAGCAGACCTCGAGCTTCTCCAGGCTGGCGTTACTGATGGTGCAGCTGAGAAGCACGTTCCATTTGTTACTCGTGAGGGCAACACCGTTACCGTCCGTGTTGGCGAGGTTGCTCACCCAATGCTCGAAGAGCACTACATTGAGTTCATCGCTCTTGTTTCTGAGAACGGCGCTCAGTTCGCACAGCTTGAGCCTGGCCAGGAGCCAGTTGCTACCTTCACCCTTGAGGAGGGCGTTGAGGCTGAGGCTTATGAGTACTGCAACCTTCACGGTCTTTGGAAGGCTTCCC
The DNA here is from genome assembly GCA_937905925.1 of uncultured Atopobium sp. Lineage (GTDB taxonomy): Bacteria > Actinomycetota > Coriobacteriia > Coriobacteriales > Atopobiaceae > Lancefieldella. Next base: position 8,680 of record CALCXO010000008.1, on the reverse strand, counting down.
TCTAAGACTGGTTGCGTATTTAACAAGCTAAGCTTATCTGTGAATCTGAACGGAGCTGCTACCTGCGGCTCCGTTTCTTATTACTACACCTGTTTATTTTTGGGTAAAAACAAACTAAGCACTTCATGATAGGAATGGTATGCGCATAGCAGTTGCACAAATGAACACTCAGGCTGGAGATTTTGAGTTTACCGCTCAGACTATGCTGGAATATGCTCAGAGAGCCCAACAACAAGGCGCTGAGCTAGTCATTTATCCTGCGCCAACCCTTACGGGACTGCTTAGTGTGCCAGAAGCTGACACAGAAGGTCTTTTTGCAGACCTCTCCGAGATTATCAACTCACTTTCAGAAAAACTTCCTATTGCGGCTCTCATTCCTGTTATAACAGAGTTTGACGGAAGCGCAGCTAGCGAGGCTCTTCTCGTCAGAAACGGTGCCGTAACCCCACTTAAACTAACTGCTCAGATAGCGCACATGAGTGCTCTTGCTCGCTCTGCCAGCTCTGCACAAGCATCTGGCGAGAATACCGTTGAACTCGCAAAGTTTGAAGCAGGTGGCCTTACGTTTGGCATTGCTTTTACCTACGACGATCTTGACGCGTGGCAAGATGTCGACGACTCGTTAGATGCTGTTATTTACCTGCCCTATTTTGGCTTTGCTGTTGACGATTCTTCATCTGCTATGGGTATGGCGGTGGCAGAAAGCCGCTATCTGGGAGATGTTGAAGAATTTGATAGCTGGCTTATTGCAGCAAACGCTGTTGGCGCCTACGGTAATCAGGTGTTTTGTGGTTCAAGCTTCTTCTTGTCACCTTCAGGAGATTTGGTCAAACAAGCGGCCTCATTCTCAGAAGATATGGTTGTCTGCGATGTTGACCAAGACACCATCGAAAACTTTGATAGAGAAGACACGGCGGGCGTCTACAATAGCGCGCTTACTACCTGGGGCGTATTGGCCACAGGCGTGCGTGATTACACGGTAAAGTCGGGCTTTGACGGCGTGTTTATTGCAGTTGATGGCTCGCTCAATTCTCTTGTTACCATGGCACTTGCTTCGGACGCTTTAGGTCCTATGCGCGTGCACGTACTGCTGCTTCCAAACAAAGATTCTCGAGCAACAAGTTCCGCAGAACTTCTTACCGCAAGACTTCGTGTTAATAAGGTTGCCGTGGACAACACGGTTTTCTCGACATTGACCGATGCAAAGCTGATAAGTGCATATGGCTACGCATATGCTGACCAGCACAATTACTTGACGCTCGAGACTGCCGATAAAACTATTCTTGCGCTCAAAGGAACAGAGATCTCTAGTGCTCACTCTTTGTGGCCACTGGGAGATATGTACCACGCAGATATCGTTGACCTTGCAAGAGTTAGAAATACCTTCTCGCCAGCTATTGACCATGCAGTTCTTGAGAATATCTCTGAGGTTGTAACTGATGGCCTAGAAAACGTTGCGCCAACTCCTCAAGAACGCATCGAGTTTGTTGACTACGTGCTTACCAGCTATCTTGAGTGGAATAAGAGTATTTCTGCCATTGTGGAAGAAATGGGAAAGGTTGACGAGGTTAAGTCAATTATTTCTACGCTCCACGCTCGCCAAAAAGACCGTAGAAACACCACTGAGGTTCTAGAAATGTCTTCAAAGAGCCTCACAAACGCTCAAATTCCACACGCATCAGTCTGGCAAGACAGAATTAGAGATACAACGGCTTCCGAATCTGACCTGGTAGAGTCCTTACGAAATTCTTTGCGAGAAATTCAGGGAGCTTCTATGCATCTGCCTGAGTTGTCAGTTGATCCAGCTGAGGCTCAGGAGGGCTTTAAGGATATGCTGGAGCTTTTAAAGGAGCTTGCACAAGAATCTGATGCACAAATTGGCATGGTTGACCCCAAAATGTGGAGAGGTCCCTTCTCAGAAAATTAGTTGCATCGTTTGCGCATACTCTGTGATAATATAGAACGAACGTTCTATATTAGGAGGTGCGATGGTAATTCTTGGAATAGACCCTGGTCTTGCTCACACTGGATGGGGAATTGTAGAGACAAGGGGTTCTGAATGCCGTGCACGCGCCTATGGATGCATAACTACAACCGCAGATGAACCAATAGATATGCGCTTGGGAAGAATCTATAACCAGATTGTTGAGGTTATAGATAAGTTTTCACCAGAAGCTCTTTCTATTGAGAGCATTTACTTTGGACAAAACGTTAAATCTGCTATTCCTACTGCACATGCTCGCGGAGCTGCTATTGTCGCTTGTTCTAAAGCAGGTCTCACGGTTGGAGAATACACTCCAATGCAGATCAAACAGGCTGTTGTTGGTACAGGAGCTGCAGATAAACAGCAGGTTATGTATATGGTTCAAAATATTTTATGCTTGGATCATCAACCTCACCCAGACCACGCCGCTGATGCTTTAGCTGCTGCGGTTTGCCACGCTAATCTTGTAAGAACTACCTCGCTTGGAAAGGGAAGAATACAACTATGATTGTCCAGCTTACGGGCACACTTGTATCCGTTACACCTTCAGTAGCTGTTCTCGATGTTAATGGCGTTGGGTATGAGCTGGGTATCTCAGCTTCAACAGCTGCTGCGCTTCCACAAGCGGGTGAGGCGGGCGTTACCGTTTTAACTCGTATGGTAGTCAGAGAAGATTCAATGGAGCTCTTTGGATTTGCTTCGCGAGAAGAGCGAGCGCTCTTTGATCGCTTGCGTGCAATTTCTGGAGTAGGTCCTAAATTGGCTCTTTCTGTGCTTTCTACGTTTACTCCACAGCAACTTGCGGTAATTGTGACTGCCAATGATGGAAATCGTCTTAAGAGCGTTTCTGGCCTTGGTAAAAAGAAGGCAGAGCGCTTAGTAATTGAACTTTCTGATGTGTTCGCAAAAGATGCAGAGCTTAAGCAGCTTGTTGGTCTTACTTCTCCTGCAGACTTTGCTGCTATTCCTAAACCTGCTGTAACCTCTGTAGAATCAGAGGCTATTGAGGCTCTTCTTGGAATGGGCTTTACTTCTCAGGAAGCAACGCTTGCTCTTGAGGGGTATGAAGAGGCTGGTGCTATTACAATTGAAGCTGCTATTGGATATGCACTAAGGCGTTTGGGAAGTGGTAATTAATGTGGGAAGCAGAAGCAGATAACCTATTTGAGTCGTCGTCTACTCCAGCTCCATTTCCAGGACACACTTCTCAACGTGTAGTTTCTAGTGGACTTCAGGCAGAAGATCTGGAGCAAGATAGAAACTTGCGACCAAAAACTCTTGATGAGTATCTTGGTCAGGAGCGTGTTAAATCAAATCTCCGTGTTCTTATTGAGGCAGCAAAAAGCCGCAATGAGCCGCTTGATCACGTTATTTTTTCTGGCCCGCCAGGCCTTGGCAAAACAACGCTTGCAGGTGTTTTAGCGGGAGAGATGGGCTCAAAGCTTCATACAACTTCTGGCCCCGCAATTGAGCGAGCAGGAGATTTGGCAGCAATTCTCACTAATCTTGAAGAGGGAGATATCCTCTTTGTTGATGAGATTCACAGACTTAATCACCAGGTTGAAGAAATTTTGTATCCAGCAATGGAAGACTTCTTCTTAGATATTGTTATTGGCAAAGGTCCTGCGGCAAGGTCAATCAGGCTTGATATTCCACGCTTTACTCTTGTAGCTGCAACAACAAGAACCGGACTTTTGACTGGTCCTTTGCGTGATCGTTTTGGTATTTCGTATCGTCTTGATTACTATACTGTTCCTGAGCTTCAGACTATTGTCATGCGCTCGGCAAACATCCTTGATGTAGAAGTTGATGAGCAGGGAGCTGCTGAAATTGCTTCTCGATCAAGAGGTACACCGCGTTTGGCAAACCGTCTGTTAAAACGCGTTCGAGATTACGCACAAGTTAAAGCTGAAGGTACTATTACCTGGCAGGTAGCCTCAGAGGCGCTGTCATTCTTTGAGATTGATGAGCTTGGTCTAGATGTAATGGACGTGCGTGTTTTACGTGCGCTTTGTGAGACGTTCAGAGGTCGTCCGGTTGGTCTCACAACCATTGCAAGTGCAGTCTCAGAGGATCCGTCTACACTTGAAGATGTTTATGAGCCATATCTTTTGCAGCAAGGGCTTATTATTAGAACACCTCAAGGTAGACAGGCAACGCATGCTGCATTTGATCACTTACGTATTCCTGTTCCTACTAACTAGTAGATTGGAACAAAATGCTTCAACGAGATTACATTTTGGAAGTAATCGATGACTTTACTTCAACGGTCACAGCAGGTTTGGGAAATGCTTTAGAGACTCAAACTGAAGAGTCACTTGATGGGGTAGAGGCAGCTGTTGCAGAGCTCATTGACTTGAGCCCAGAGACTGCTCTTGCGCTTTCGCCAGACTCTCTTGTAACGATGATGTTGCTCTCCGGCGTAGCTGATTCAGTTGCAGAGTATGTGGTGTATGCCCTCGACAGGCTCTCTCACGTTTATGAGCAACTAGGAGACGAGGATAAGGCTGGTCTCAGAAGACAGCAGGCCGTAGCGGTTGCACAGTCCTTCTCGGTAGATCAAAACGCTACTCCAGAGCAATTTAAGGATTTTGAAGCAAAGTATTTTGCGTAACCACATTTTATAAGCTAACAAATAAACCCCAGCTCAATATGAGTTGGGGTTTATTGCTATAGAGCTTCATGTTTAGTTGGATTACCAAATGACAATCTTGGTTCCATAAGGAATGTTGTCATAAACCCACTTAGCATTTTCTGTTGCAAGACGGACGCAACCGTGGGAACCGTTGTATCCAAGCCTACCATCACGGACGGTATAACCGTCGGAGTTATAGAGAATGGAGTGAATGAGATACTCACCAGAAATGGTCGTATAATACCAGCATCTAAAGCCAGAGCCAAAGTAAAGACCCTTGTTACCTACGGTAAATTGACCATGAGGAGTCCACATTCCTGGCGCTCCTGTGGTGCACTGCCATTCGTACCAAACAACCCAGTTACCGTGTGAGCCCCTGTATACAGCAAAGCGATTGCCAGTAGTATCAATCTGAATGAGCCAGTTAGTAGCACTGTAATAGTTCTGCGCATAACGATACATATCGGGGTAGTAACAAGGCTGCTCTTCCATGGCGCCATCAGCAGCTGACCAATACAGTTTTCCACCCCAGGTTACATAACCAGTTTGCATGGAACCATTATTACTGAGATAGTAGTCCTTGCCGTTATCTTTAATCCATCCGGTTTTCATCTTGCCGTCAGAATCAAGGAAGTACCAACTGCCCTTTGAATTAATCCAACCAGTTTGTTTTTCTCCATTGGAACTAAAATAGTACCAAGTTCCATGAATATTAAGCCATCCATCTGCTGGTGCACCATTAGAAAGATAGTAAAAATCTTTACTATTTTCTTTTATCCATCCCGTCTTAATTTTGTGGTCAGTTCCAACATTAATGGTCAATCCTGGAAGATGTACCGTTCCTGTTGGCTGTGAACCGTCATCTGTAGAGAAGACTCCTTCGGGAGAAATGAATCCAGTCAGTACTCCGTCTGGACCTGCCCAACGTTTTACATCATTTGAAAGAGTAACCCATTCATTTTTTGCTAGACCATAGCTTTTATCAAAGTAGTAGTTCTTTCCATCAATTGAATGCTCTCCAATGTATGCGGCATGGTCAATTGAAGATGGATTAAAGTACCATGTTTTATTGCCAGGAGTAGTAAACCATCCAGAGACAAGCGCGCCGCTAGATTGAGCCCAGGAAAAATTTCCGTCTGGTAGGGACACCCAATTACTTGAAGTCATACCAGCATTTTCATCAACGTAATACGAACCACTAGGAAGTTGGAAAAGTCCAGTTTTCATGCGATGGATTGAGTCTTCTGAATCAAAGTAAAACCATTTACCATTTGGGAAATGTTTCCAACCTGAATAGAATGAGCCATAGGAATCTACCCAAGACCATGAACCATCATCATTGTGAATCCAACTATTTCTAAGGATTCCATCGTTTTCATCGAAATAATAATATGTGCCGTTAATTTCGACGTTGCCAATAAGCGCTGGATGCTCTGGAACAGATGGATCAAAGTACCAAGTTTTACCATTTGGTGTGTTAAACCAACCAGAGGCAAGTGCTCCATTTTTTTGAGCCCAAGCCCACTTACGAGTTGGCAGTTGAATCCAACTGTTAGAAATCATACCTGTATATTCATCAATGTAATATGAGGTACCAGAAACCTGAATTGTTCCGATTAACATACGATGACGAGGTTCTTCTGGATCAAAGTAGAACCATTTGCCGTTAGGCATGTGCTTCCAACCTGAATAGTAAGAACCATCTTCAGTAGCCCAAGACCAAGAACTTGCTGAACGATATACCCAGTTATTTTTAATAAGACCTGTTATTGAATCGAAGTAGTAAAACTTACCATCAATTTCAGTTTCGCCAAGGACTGCTGCATGTAATGGGTCATTTGGATTAAAATACCAGGTTTTCCCATTAGGGGTAGTAAACCAACCCGCTACAGCGGCTCCAGTGCCATCTACATAGTGCCAGCCAGAATCATCTTTAATCCACTGGCTTGTGACAAGTGTTCCATCTTCCTTGTAATAGTGGAATTGGCCATTTTCTTGTCTCCATCCAGAAGGTTGAGGGGTTGGCGAAGTATTCTCTGTTGGAGCTGCTGGTGTCTGGTCTGTTGTTGGCGTTGCAGGTGCTGCAGGTGTCGCAGGCGAGGCAGGCTGAGAGTTTTCAGGTGCTGTAGGAGAAGTATTTTCAGATGTTTCAGTAGTTTCAGTTGTTACAGCAGGAGCATTTACTGTGGAAGTATCAGCAGTCTCTGCAAAAGCAGGAGCAGCGTGGAGTCCGCAAAGTAGAGCTGCGCTTAGCGAAGCAACTGCAATAAGCTTTTGTGTAGAAGGTCTGTAGGGAAAACGCATCTTCTTCTCCATTGTTTTAACTCCAATAAATCCAGGTAATAAAGAGCAACTCAAACTGATTTAGCGCTTGTATTCAGTGAGTACGCCGTCTAATCCAGCCCAGCGTCTTACGCCATCGGAACGGGTAATCCACTGATTGCGAGCAAGGCCATATCCTGCGTCAAAGTAATAGTCTTTACCATCAATAGTGTGTTCTCCAGTATAAGCAGGATGGCTTGGTTTTGCTGGGTCAAAATACCAAGTCTTGCCATTTGGTGTGGTATACCAACCTGAAGCAAATGCGCCACTTGACTGTGCCCATGCCCAACCGCCTTCTGGAAGTTGTACCCAATTGTTAGCGGTCATACCAGCAGACTCATCAATATAATAGGTTCCGCTAGAAATTTGGACGACACCAACAAGCATACGGTGCTTGGAATCTTTGGTATCAAAGTAGAACCACTTGCCATTAGGCATATACTTCCAACCTGATTGAAGCGCCCCACTCTCTCCGGCCCAAGACCAAGAACCATCAGCTCTATGAACCCATCCATTTTTAGAAAGACCATAACCTGAATCAAAATAATATGATTGACCGTTAATTTCAGCGTCTCCAATAAGTGCAGGATGCTGCGGATCTGATGGATCAAAATACCAAGTTTTGCCATTTGGCGTGGTGTACCAACCAGAAGCAAATGCACCGCTCGACTGTGCCCAAGCCCAGCCGCCATTAGGGAGCTGCACCCAATCGTTAGAAGTCATTCCATTATTTACGTCAACGTAATAAGTACCGCTGGAAATAGTGAAGACACCTTTCTTAAGCACAGGGAAGCTGTAAGTAGTGTAGGCACCATTCTTAATCGTAGGGAATTCTTTTTCATCAAAATAGAACCACTTACCATTTGGCATGTGTTTCCAGCCAGAATAAACAGAGCCTACTGTTTCAATCCAAGCCCATTCACCATCATCACCACCACCGATCCAACCATGGGTAACGAGGCCATTACTGTGATCAAAGAAATAATATTTATCATCAATATCTATTCCGCCCATTACTACTTCATTGTGATGTTTTGGGTCGGCATACCAAGTCTTGCCATCTGGAGTTTTAAACCAGCCAGAAACAGCAGCGCCATCTGGACCAGCCCAGTACCAAGCTTCTACACCGTGGCCCATATTTACCCAAGAATTTCGTAACAGTCCTGTCGAAGTATCAAAGAAGTACAGCTTTCCATCGACCGGAACTGATTTAGCAATAACCGGAGGACCCGACCTAAAATCTCTAGTTAAATACCAGGTTTTACCATCAGGATCAGTAAACCATCCTTCAATAAAACGCCCATCAGCTCCGGCCCAGCTCCAACCTTTATCTGTTTTAACCCAATTGTTTTTTATCAAGCCGTTATCTTTATCTACGTAGTAGTAAACATATTGATTATCAGGCGTTTTTTGGTCAAAATAAATTAATCCGTATCGAGCGTATGGAAAAAAATCTGAATTAAAATACCAGGTTTTACCATCAGGCGTAGTATAGAAACCAGATGCTGCAGCTCCAGTTTCATCTACATAATATTTATCATCGCCATAAGTAATCCACTGACTTTTTAGAATAGTTCCGTCTTCAGTATAAAAATATACCTTTCCATCAACTTCTTTCAATTTTGGATAATTGGATTTAGAAGTTGATTCAGGGGCACTTACTGTGGATGTATCAGTAGTTTCTGCAAGAGCAGGAGTAGCATGGAGTCCACAAAGTAGAGCTGCACTCGACGAAGCAA
>CALCXO010000007.1:0-70457 GCA_937905925.1 uncultured Atopobium sp. | reverse complement strand
AAACATACCAAACACTAAAATTACTTGAAAAATTATCGACAGTATCTAGATTACATACATAGTCAACGGCTTTTTCTACAGATAAAGAAGGTTTGACATGAAAAGCAATGTTAAAGAAATTCAAAATGACCTTAAACGGAGTCTTTTTTGGAGTAACAAAAAGTTGTTACTCGGCTCTTTTTTCTTTACAACTTCTCTAGAACTAGTTACGGTATGTTCTCCCTATATAACTTCAATTCTCATGAACTCCGCTGTGTCAGGGTCTTTTAATGACTTTCTACAAGGTTGTCTATTTGCCGCTATATTAACAATCTCTGCAATCACAAATAAATTAGTGGTTCGTTATTTTGTTCCTAATTATCTTTATCATGCTGCAAACTCATATCGCAACACCGCATTTAAATACATGCTAAAAAAGGTATAAACTCATTTGAAGCAAGTGGTAGTTCTGTTTATGTATCCGCACTTACTAATGATTTAAATACTATAGAGACTACATATCTTGAACAGATGTTTTCTTTGGTAAGCGATAGCATCTCTTTCATTGTGGCTCTCATAATGCTAATGGTTCAAAGCATTCCATTAACTATGGTAGCTATTGCTGCTTCAATTCTTCCTCTGATTATCGGTGTAAAACTTGGCGGCACGCTTGGTAAAATTCAAAAAGAATCTTCTGCGAAAACTAGTCAATTCATTGCCCAAATCACTGATCTGGTAAAAGGCTTTCCTTTGATAAAAGCTTACGGAGCAACAGGGGCAGCCGTAAGACTATTTGAAAAAGATAATGATGCTCTTGAAAAATCAAAAAAAGAGAGTAGAAAGACTACTCGGTTCATTAATACTTTGAGTTGGAGTGCTTTCGGATTATCTCAATGGGCTGTCTTAATTGCTGGTACATATCTTTGTATCTCAAATCAAGGAGTTACCCCTGGTGTAATTCTTATGGCTACGTTACTAATGAATTACATCAGCCTCCCTTTACAAACAATTCCACCGCTACTCGCAGCACGTAAGGCTTCAAATGATTTGATTTTAAAATTTTCTGAGACTCTCGCTGACAGTAAGGAAGAAGAAGGACAACAGGTATTAGATAAAGTTACAAAAGGAATAGTCATCAACAATCTTTCATTTGGCTATGAACAAAATAAAGCTGTGCTGAAAAATTTATCAATCAAACTTCTACCTAATAAAAGTTATGCAATTGTTGGAATATCAGGATCTGGAAAATCTACTTTATTTAATCTACTTATGGGTGGTAATTTAAGTTATCAAGGAGATATATTTTACGATAGCTTAGAGTTAAGAACTATTAATAAAAAGAGTCTCTATCAAAATGTTTCACTCGTAGAACAAGAGAATTTCTTATTCAATGCATCAATTGAAGACAACATTACTATGTTCGAAAGTCACTCAAAAGATGCTATTTCTCAAGCATGTGAAAAAGCTGGTCTTACAGATTTCATTAAACAAAATAAACTAAGTTATCAATGTGGTGAAGCAGGTTCAAACCTTTCTGGTGGCGAACGTCAAAGGATTTGTATTGCTAGGAGTTTGTTAAAGGGTTCTAAAGTTCTATTTTTTGATGAAGCCACATCAGCACTTGACCATTCAACTACTGACCAAATTATAAATTCAATAACAAATCTCTCAGACACACTACGTCTAGTCATTACACACAACTTAGAGGAAGCTCAACTGAAAAAATTTGACGAAATTATTGTAATGAAAGAAGGTAGTATTATCGAAATGGGTTCGTTTGAGGAACTTATGCAGCAAAATCATTACTTTAAGGCCCTCTATACTCTGGAACAATAATACTATCTGCAGATACATTTTATGAGGAGCTCTATGTCTGCCACAATTCCTGAAGCCACTGCTCGACTTGAACTTGTCCTAGGAAAAGACCGCCTTGGGCAGATTCAAAATTCCTGCGTCATGGTCTTGGGTCTTGGTGGCGTTGGTTCAAACTGTGTTCAGGCGCTGGCCAGAGGCGGTGTGGGTTCCTTTGTTTTAGTGGATGCTGATGCAGTAGAAGCATCCAACCTAAACAGGCAGGCTATTGCCTATGTAAGCACCATTGGAAAAAGAAAAGTTGACGTTACCAAAGAGATGATTCTGAACATTAATCCAGACGCTCACGTGGTCACCCTTGACGCGTTTTTGCTTAAAGACAACGTTGACGAGCAGCTCTCTGCTCTTCCAAAACCAGATGTTGTAGTTGATGCTATCGATACCATTTCTGCCAAATTAGCTGTTGTGGCATGGTGCCAGAAAAACGATATCTACCTCATCTCCAGCATGGGCGGCGGCAATAAAATCCACCCAGAACTTCTGGAGATTACTACGCTTTCAAAAACGCATACCGATGCTCTTGCAAGAGTAATGAGAAAAGAGTCCAAAAAGCGTGGACTTGCCGACTTCCGTGTGCTCTACTCCCCCGAGCCAGCGCGACCAGTTTTTGCACCAGAGGGCGCAACAGGCAAATCTGCCAAGCTAGGCACTATGTCCTACTACCCTCCTATTATGGGACAGATGATTGCCTCAGACGTTATTTTGCATTTGTCAGGACTTGGTCATGAGTAACCTCACATACTTTGATGCACACGTCCATGCCAATCTTATGGACTCTCCACTCAATGTAGCGAGAAGTTCCCATGACGCCGGATTAGGTTTCTTTACCTGCGGTGTTACTCCTCACGACTACCTAGAACTTGCTCCTCAGCTTACGCAAGACAACATCCGTGTGGGACTTGGAGCACATCCCTGGCATATCTCTGATGGACGCGTTACTCAAAAAGATATAGATCTCCTGCTAGAACTGATGGAGCAGACGCCTTACATTGGAGAGATCGGACTAGATTTTTCTTCTCGCTATTGTGTTGATGGGTTACAAGAGCTGCAGGTTAAGGCCTTTACAAAAATCTGCGAACGCGCTTCAAATCTTTCACGCAACAACCAACCTCGAGTGCTCTCGATGCACACCGTGAGAAGTGTTGATACGGTGCTAGACATTCTTGAGCAGACAGGAGCTGCTCAGGCGTGTATCCCTATCATCCACTGGTTTAGCGGTAGCTCAGATGAGCTCCAAAGGGCTATTAAGCTTGGCTGTTGGTTCTCTGTTGGCGAGATGAGCCTAAAGACTAAGCGCGGTCGTGAATACGCTAAGGTCTACCCAAAAGATAAACTCCTTACCGAGACTGACCTTCCCTCCAGTGATCACACAGATATTGACTCGGCGTACATTGTGGACAGCCTTAAGCGAGCTCTTCTTGGGCTCAGTGAGGCCCGTGGATACTCTGTGCAAAGTGAAGTAATGGCAAACGCAGCAGGCGTTTTTGGCGTCTAAGTGATAAAGTCTTACGTATGAGAAGATTACGTAAAATACCTACACAACGCCTTGTTGGAACAGGCAGGGCGCAACTTTCTGGAGCAATGCTTGCCAGCTCATCCGATGAGCTGGGTCTTGCTCTTAATGATGTTGTGCTTGTTTTTGCCTGCAGTGATAACTTTGTGCCGTATTTGTCTGTAGCAATTCAATCCATCATTGAGAACGTCAATCCAGAGCGTCGTTACGATATCATCGTTTTGACTCGTGACCTCTCTCCTACCAGCATGATTACGCTTACTCGTCAGGCTCAGCTTGTTGATAACGTACATGTTGGCTTTTTGGATGTTGACGCTGCTCTTGGTGATATTGAGCTTCCTCACCATGGTCACTTTAGACCAGAAACTTACTACAGACTACTTGCTCCCTCGCTGCTTCCCAATGTCAATAAAGCCATCTATCTTGACTCTGACCTGGTAGTAAATGCCGATATTGCTGAACTCTACGATATTGATGTTACGGGCTATTTGGTAGGCGCTACACGCGACGCAGATACTATTGGCCAGATTGATGGCTATGACGCCACAGTTGGCCCCTACCTTAAAAATGAGCTGGGCATGGATGATCCTCACGATTACTTCCAGGCAGGCGTCATTTTAATGAACCTTGAAGAGATTAGAAAGCAGATTTCTCCTGAAGAGTTTCTGAAAGTTTCAACCATGCGTGCATGGCGCTGGCTTGATCAAGATGTCCTTAACAGGTTTGTAAACGGCCATTATCTTCGCATTAATATGAAGTGGAATTACCTGGTAGACTGGCAATTCCTCCGCCGTGATCACATTGTTGCTCAGGCACCAAAAGACGTGCGAGAAGAATACGAAGAAGCCCGAAAGAATATCTGTATTGCTCATTTTGCAGGACCAGATAACAGGCCTTGGCTCTATCCAAACTCAGATCTTGCAGGTCTTTTCTGGTTCTATGCTCGTCGCTCCCCTTATCTTGAGGAGCTTCGTTCACAGCTTGAAGAGTCAAGACGTACGGTAAGAGGTCTTTCTCACCGTGTGCAGAGCGGCGTACTTTTCCGCGGCTTGATGCCTTTGTTTGATACCGTTTTTCCACCAGGCACTAAAACCCGCACCCAACTTATTACGTCATACAACAAACTTGGTGGCGGCAATTTATAACGCAAAAGGAGGTCTTTCGACCTCCTTTTTTATTGCTAAGCGAGTTATTTCTTTTTGCCCTTAATGATTTCTGGAGCATTATCTCCGCCAACGCTTTCTGGAGTAACCACAACCTTTGTGATATCCAAATCTGATGGCAGATCAAACATGGTCTCTTGCAACGTAGACTCACAGATTGCACGAAGACCACGAGCTCCAGTACCGCGAGCTAAAGCCTTCTTGGCAATCTCTCTGAGTGAATCCTCAGTAAACTCTAGGTCTACTCCCTCAAGCTCAAACATGCGCTTATACTGCTTGGTAAGAGCGTTCTTTGGATCTGTGAGGATGCTCATCAGATCTTCCTCACCAAGCTCACGAGTAGAAGTGATAACTGGAATACGGCCCAAAAGCTCTGGAATCATGCCAAACCTGTGCAGATCCTGAGGCATTACCTTGGCGATAAGCTCGGACTCACCTTCTTTGACATTCTGAGCAACGTCAGAGTTAAAGCCAATTCCCTTTTTACCAATACGGTCAGCAACAATCTTGTCCAGTCCAACAAAAGCGCCACCGCAGATGAACAAGATGTTGGTGGTATCAATGTGAATAAGCTCCTGCTGAGGATGCTTACGACCACCTGTTGGTGGAACACTTGCAACCGTACCCTCAAGAATCTTCAGAAGCGCCTGCTGAACGCCCTCACCAGAGACATCACGAGTAATAGAGAGGTTCTCGGCCTTGCGAGCAATCTTGTCAATCTCATCGATGTAGACAATGCCTACCTGAGCGCGCTCAACATCGCCGTCAGCAGCGGTGATGAGCTTAAGCAGGATATTCTCGACATCTTCACCAACGTAGCCAGCCTCAGTAAGGGTTGTTGCGTCAGCAATAGCAAACGGAACCTCAAGAAAACGAGCAAGTGTCTGAGCAAGCAGGGTTTTACCAGTACCGGTTGGACCAAGCAGCAAGATGTTGGACTTTGCAATCTCAACGTCCTCCTGACCCTCCTGAGGCTCATCGTTGCCCGAAAGGATACGACGATAGTGGTTGTACACTGCAACCGACATAGCGCGCTTAGCGTCTTCCTGACCCATTACGTACTGAGACAGCTCATTGTAAATCTCATGCGGAGTTGGCAGGTCTTTGATAACGGGCTCATCAGAGTGAGTCTCAATCTCTGACTCTTCATCAAAGCCAAGGGACTCATCAATCATATCCGAACAGGTAGAGACACATTCATCGCAAATGCAGACGCCACCAGGACCCTGGATAAGCTTATTTACCTGCGACCTACTCTTTCCGCAGAAAGAACAGTGCATCTCATCTAATCCGCCAAAAGGCGAGAAGTTCTGGTCATTAGCCATAACTTAAACCCTCAATACAAGAACAATTATTGGTCGTTACGAGAAGAGATAACGCGGTCTACCAGGCCGTAATCACAAGCCTCCTGTGCACGAAGATAATTATCGCGCTCGGTGTCTACATTGATCTTCTCGATAGGTTGTCCAGTATAATCCGAAAGCAGCTCATTGATGCGCTGGCGAATCCACTTTGTCTCATCTGCAATAATCTGGATATCGGTCTGCTGGCCCTGAACGCCACTGGATGGCTGGTGAATCATAACCATAGAGTTAGGAAGCGCAAGACGCTTACCCTTTGCACCTGCAGCAAGAAGAACAGCGCCCATTGATGCTGCCATACCAACGCAGATGGTAGAAACATCAGGCTTGATGAAGTTCATGGTATCAAGGATGCCCAGACCTGCATAAACGTCTCCACCAGGAGAGTCAATGTAGAGAGAAATATCCTTGTCTGGATCCTGGCTCTCAAGGTGCAAAAGCTGTGCAATGACCAGGTTTGCAGAATCGCGCGTTACCGGCTCACCCAAGAAAACAATACGATCGTTGAGCAGTCTGGAATAGATGTCATAGCTACGCTCACCACGAGGAGTCTGCTCAATAACATACGGAATAGTTGGAATGTTTGTTGGATAATGCATAATCCTCCTTCAAAGGTCTTTCCTTAGAAACATACCCCGGGAAGCATATCTCTAACCCGGGGTATGAAAAATTCAAAGTAACTGCAACTTTTTGCGCAGTCTTTCTGGCAAGAAACCCAACCAGTTGCGGACTACTCAGCGTCCTTCTTTGCGTCCTCGTCCTTCTTAGCTGCCTTCTTCTTAGCAGGAGCCTTCTTGGCAGGCTTCTTCTCTGCCTTCTGCTCTTCCTTTGCAGCCTCAGCAATCTCGTCGACAACGGTGACGGTTGCGTTGTCGCGCAGCCAGTCAAGAGCCTTAGAGCGACGAATGGACTCGCGGATTGCAGGAAGACGGCCAGCCTTGCGCCACTCCTCAATTGCAGACTCAACGTTAGGAACACCAGCGCGCTCAAACTCTGCGCGGATATCATCCTCAGTTGCCTCAAGCTTGAGCTCTGCAGCTACTGCGTCAAGAGCCAGGGACTGACGTGCACGCTCCTCAGCCTGAACACGAAGATCAGAGATGAAGTCATCAGTCTTGATACCGCGTGCAGCCAAGAACATATCAAGAGTCATGCCCTGCTGCTGAAGGCCACTCAGGAACTCCTGAGCAATCTCGTTAAAGACCTCGTTCTTGTACTCCTCTGGAACCTCGTCAAGCTGAAGACGCTTGCCTACAGCCTCAACAACGCGGTCCTCTTTAAGAGTTGGAAGAGAATTCTTCTTGTCGGACTCAATCTCAGACTTAACAGCCTCACGGAGTTTCTCGACAGTGTCATAACCAAAGGTGGTCTTTGCAAGCTCGTCAGTCAGCTCTGGAGTAACGGACTTCTTGTGAGCAACAACCTTGACGTTGATATCGTAGTCGTGGGAGTGAACCTCATCGCCGTGAGTGTGGCTGTGAGTCCACTTAACCTCTTTCTCCTCACCTGGCTTCATGCCGATGAGTGCCTCCTCAAGCTCCTTTGGAGCCTGGGTGCCATTAAGGGTAAGAACGCGGTCCTCGCCCTCCATGTGAGCAGCACCCTCAATGTTCTTGATGTCTACACCAATGGTGTCGCCCTCTTTGACAGCGCGCTTCTCCTTGGTGTTCTCAAACTTAGCCTGATAAGACAGAAGCTGCTTAATCTGATGATCAACCTCAGCCTCAGTTGCCTCATTTGGAGGCATGTTGATTGCAGGAGCATCGTAAGAATCAAGCTTAGCCTCAGGGCGAACGTTGAAGACTACCTCATAGGAGTAATCCTGGCCCTCAACAGGAAGGTCTGCATCCTGGTTATAATCACCACGGCCAACAGGAACAAGGTCAAGCTCCTCAAGAAGCTGTGGCTCTGCTGCGCCGAGAAGATCGTTGGTTGCCTGAGCAAGGACTGCCTCGCGGCCAACAATGCCGTCAATGACAGGACGAGGTGCGCGGCCCTTGCGGAAACCCTGGAAGGAATACTTGTTTGCAATGTCCTTGTAAGCCTGCTTAATTGCAGCGTCTACCTCTGCAGCAGGAACTGTAACCTTGACGGTGAGTTTCTCGTCAACTGGCTTATCTGCGGTAACGGTGATGTTCAACGTTCCTCCAGTGTCTCGTAAAAAATGCTGGCGTACCAGCTCTTAACCAAATTTCTGCATGGTGCGGGCGGAGGGAATCGAACCCCCACGGACTTAGTCCACTAGAACCTAAATCTAGCGCGTCTGCCAGTTCCGCCACGCCCGCATATTTATGCAGCCTTGCAATAATAACAAACTTTTGCGCTCTTCACTAGGAGAACTTCGCATTCTAAACACTTCCCTCACGAAAAAAGACCGGTCTTTTTCAAGACCGGTCCAAGTTCAAGCGAAAAGCTTATCTTCCAAGCACGCTTTAGAGATCTTGCAGTGCAAAAGTCTCTGGCTCGCTCTTTCTTGCTGCTGCAAGTGCCTGGATAAGAGCAGTTGCTGCAGACATTGCCGTGACGCAGGTAATACCCTGGCTGACAGCCTCTGCACGCATCTTAGTGCCGTCGCTGTGGGCCTCGTGACCGTGAGGGGTATTGATGATAAAGCTGACGGTCTTATCGCGCATGAGGTCAACAATGTTTGGATGACCATCGGAAATGCGATTGACGGTGGTGCAGTCAATTCCAGCCGCACGCAGCGTCTTAGCCGTACCACCTGTGGTGTAGATGCCATAGCCAAGGTTCTCCAGAGCCATAGCAACAGGAGCAATAGCACGCTTATCGCGGTCGCACACGCTGATGAAGACGGAACCCTGCTCAGGAAGCTTGTTCTCAACTGCCTCGCGAGTCTTTGCGTACGCTGCTGGGAAGGTGCGGGCAATACCCATAACCTCACCAGTGGACTTCATCTCAGGTCCAAGGATTGAGTCAGCACCAGGGAACCTAGACCAAGGCATAACCGCCTCTTTGACCGCGTAGTAGTCGACGGTACGGTTCTCATCAGGGAGCAGGCCTTGCGCTCTGAGCTCACTGATCTTCTCGCCAGCCATGATGCGAGATGCGTACTTAGCCAAGGAGACACCTGTTGCCTTTGACGAGAATGGCACGGTTCTAGAAGCACGAGGATTGAGCTCAATAACAAAGACATGCTCGTCGCGGACGGCGTACTGGATGTTCAGGAGGCCTCGGATACCGCAGGCAAGCGCCAGCTTTTTGGTGATGGCCCTAATCTGGTCAACAATCTTTTCAGAGAGCGAGAAGGGCGGCCAGCAGCAAGCGGAGTCGCCCGAGTGAATACCGCACTCCTCGATGTGCTCCAGTACGGAACCCACGTAGCACTCCTCGGTGTCACAGAGAGCATCAACGTCCAGCTCAATGGCATCCTCAAGGAAGGCGTCCAGGTAGACAGGACGATCTGGCGTGACGTGTGTAGCGGACTCCATATAGGTGACCAGGTCGGAATCGTCGTAGACAATGGCCATGCCGCGACCACCAAGAACGTAGCTTGGGCGAACAATCAGTGGGTAACCAATGCGACGAGCGGCGTCGCGAGCCTCGTCCATGGTAGAAGCAACTGCCGATGGTGGGCAGGCAATGTTGAGGCGGTCAAGAAGGGCTGCGAAGCGGTCACGGTCCTCTGCCAGGTCAATTGCCTCTGGCTGAGTACCCATGATAGGAACACCAGCGTCCTTCAGAGCGCGAGCAAGCTTGATTGGAGTCTGGCCGCCAAGGGTAACAATGACGCCTTCTGGCTTCTCAACCTCAATGACATCCATAACGTCTTCAAAGGTCAGAGGCTGGAAATACAGACGGTCGGAGGTGTCGTAGTCTGTAGAGACGGTCTCTGGGTTGCAGTTTACCATGACGGTCTCATAGCCCTGCTCGCGAAGAGCGTAGGCAGCATGTACGCAGCAGTAGTCAAACTCAATACCCTGGCCAATGCGGTTAGGACCAGCGGAGAGAATCATAACACGTGGCTTTTCTGCCTCAACGTACTCTGTGGCATTGCCCTTCTCGTACGTGACGTAGTGGTACTGCGTGGTTGCGCCAAACTCACCAGCACAGGTATCTACTGTCTTGACCTGTGGGCGAACACCCAGCACTTCCCTCACAGCGCGAACAACGTCTGTCTTGGTGCCGGTAAGATGCGCAAGCTGCTCATCCGAGAAGCCCAGCTGCTTGGCAGCAAGCATGTTATCGGTGGTGAGACCAGAAAGTCCCAGCTCCTTGATGCGTTTCTCGGCGTGGATGATGCCTGCCATACGATGCAGGTACCAAGGATCAATGCCAGTCATATCGTGGATGCGCTCAACGCTCCAGTTTCTGCGCAGGGCCTCAGCAACGTAGAAAATACGCTCTGGTGTTGGCTTGCTGACTAGCTCATCGAAGTTCTTCTCGTCAAAGACATCGTGGCCGTCAGCGCCCAGACCAGCGCGATCTTGCTCCAGGGAGCGAAGTGCCTTCTGCAGGGCCTCCTCAAAGGTTCTGCCCATGGCCATAGCCTCGCCAACCGACTTCATACGGGTGGTCAGAACGCGGCTGGTGCCCTTGAACTTGACAAAGGCAAAGCGAGGAACCTTGACCACGCAGTAGTCGATAGAAGGCTCAAAGGCAGCGGGAGTTGCCTTGGTAATGTCGTTGGTAATCTCGTCAAGCGTGTAGCCAACAGAAAGCAGCGCGGCCATCTTTGCAATGGGGAAACCGGTTGCCTTGGAGGCAAGCGCGGAAGATCGGCTGACGCGAGGGTTCATTTCAATGACAATGACGCGGCCGTTAGTTGGGTTGACCGCAAACTGAACGTTGGAGCCGCCGCAGGCAACGCCTACACGCTCGAGAATGGCGATGGAGTAGTCGCGGAGATTCTGGAGCTCTTCATCGGTAAGCGTCTGAGCTGGCGCAACGGTAATGGAGTCTCCTGTGTGAACGCCCATTGGATCGAGGTTCTCGATGGAGCAGACAACAATACCGTTACCTGCGGTATCGCGCATGACCTCCATCTCAATCTCTTTCCAGCCCTCGATGGACTCCTCTACCAGCACCTCATGCTCTGGAGAAAGCAAGAGGCCCTGCTCAACAATCTCTACGAGCTCTTCTGGAGTATGAGCAATGCCGCCACCTGCGCCACCAAGGGTGAAGCTTGGGCGAATGACCACGGGATATCCCAGGTCAGTAACGATGCGCTGAGCGTCTTCCATGGAGTGAGCGATATCTGCGCGAGCAACCTCCAGGCCAATGTCCTGGACTGCCTCGCTGAAGAGCTCTCGGTCCTCACCGGTGCGGATGGACTCCAGGTTGCAGCCGATGACCTCGATGTTGTACTTGTCAAGAACTCCAGCCTCGCCAAGGCCGATGGTGCAGTTCAGAGCAGTCTGGCCGCCCATGTTTGGCAGAAGCGCGTCAGGACGCTCGCGCTCAATGACGCGAGTTACGGACTCAACGGTGATTGGCTCAACGTAGGTTCTATCTGCAGTTTCTGGGTCAGTCATGATGGTTGCTGGGTTTGAGTTAACCAGAACAACCTCAAAGCCCTCTTTGCGAAGGGCACGGCATGCCTGAGTGCCGGAATAGTCAAACTCGCAAGCCTGACCAATAACAATTGGACCAGAGCCAATGACCAGAATTTTCTTAATATCAGTACGCTTTGGCATTAGAAGCGCCTCCCCTCACGAACGTCGATGGCAAGATAGTCAGACTGTCCCTCCATCAAACGTGCAAACGCCTTGAACAAATAGGATGAATCGTGAGGTCCTGGGCTTGCCTCAGGGTGATACTGAACGGAAAACGCTGGAATATCCAGGAACTGAATACCCTCTGGGGTGCCGTCGTTAAGGTTGACGTGCGTGAGCCTGACGCGGCCAAACTCTTTTGTCTGGACAACAGGAGCAATGCGCCTTGCGGACCACTCACAGAGGTTGTCAAAGTGCTCGGAGATTCCACCAGACTCCTCAGCAATGAGTTTACCCAGGCTTGGGAAAACCAGGCCATAGTTGTGGTTTTGAGCAGTAATCTCAACCTTACCGGTTAGAAGATTCATGACTGGTTCGTTGCCGCCGTGGTGTCCAAATTTGAGTTTCTCGATATCTGCACCTGCGACAATGGAGAGCATCTGGTTGCCCAGGCAGATACCAAAGACGGGAACCTTGCCCAGGACGCCGCGAGCGGCCTCCTGCGTAGCGTCAACCTGCTCTGGGTCGCCAGGGCCGTTGGAGAAGAAGATGCCGTCTGGGTTGTAGGCCAAGGCGTCCTCTGCAGGTGTGTTCCACGGTACAACCGTGACCTCGCAGCCGTTTGCCGCAAGACCCTGGAGAATGCCGTTCTTCTCGCCACAGTCGTATGCGACAACGTTGAAGCGCTTTTTGGACGTAGCGGAGACCACGTGAGGCGCGTCGACGGAGACGTCGGGGACAAAGTTGTGCTCGGAGATGTTGGGCGATGCCTGGACGCGCGCAAGCAGATGGGCGGGATCCAGGTCCTCGGTGGAGATGGCCGCCTTCTGTGCGCCATGGTCGCGCAGGTGCATGGTCAGCGCGCGGGTGTCGATGCCCTCGATGGCAACGACGCCGTTTTCCTGCAGGAACTCTGGCAGGCTCTGCTTGGATGTCCAGTTGCTTGGCTCGTAGCACATGTCGTGCACGACAAAGCCACGCAAGTGCAGGGTGTCTCGCTGCATGACCGCAGGATCGATGCCGTAGTTGCCTACCTGCGGATAGGTCAGCGTGACAATCTGTCCGGCGTAACTTGGATCGGAGATAATCTCCTGGTAGCCCGTCATGGACGTGTTGAAAACAATCTCACCGAAGGTTTCTCCGCTAGCACCACAGCACCTCCCCTCGAAGGTTGTTCCGTCTTCGAGAACAAGCAGCGCGCGAGGCTGCGGGGTGGCACTTGCCAGTGGATTCATATACTCTCCGATCTGCGTACGAGCATGCCGAGCCATAAAAAAAGAGCACTCCTTATGGAGGCTCAACAGCGAACATGCGCACTCAACGCTATGGGGCCTTGCCGGTGTCTCGCACCGTCCTTAAAGGTTGGTAGTATTGTAGCGCATAACCAATAAAGGAGATGGCATGTTTCCAGATTTTCTAGAGAATCCCTCAGATGTGGCCGCGCCACTGCTTCTGGGATGCACTCTGACAAGGACAATTACGCTCAATGGCGAGAAACGCAAACTAGTTGCAAGAATTGTGGAGACCGAGGCGTACGACCAAGACGATCCTGCAAGTCACGCGTTTGGCGGGCCTAGCGATCGCAATGCAGCCATGTTTGGACCTGCAGGTCATCTGTACGTGTACGTTTCGTATGGCATGCATCACTGCTGCAATGTGGTATGCGGGCCTGAGGGTTTTGGCAGCGGATGTTTAGTGCGAGCTGTTGAGCCTCTTGAGGGTGTAGAGGTAATGCGCGAGCTCCGCGAGACGGGACGTGTGGGTAAAGCAAAAGCGGGTCGCGAAGCCGCGAGCGCTGGTCGTGACTGCGAAGCGCAGGCGGGGCACGAGGCAGAACAGGCGGGGCGTGTGCGCAAGCACCCGCTCAAGCTGCGCGATCTTACTAACGGCCCAGGTAAAGTGTGCGCTGCACTTGGCATCGACAAGACTCTGTATGGGCATGACCTAACAGCTGAGCCGCTGGTGCTGGACTTTGCTCCCCTGCTACCAGGAGAAACGATTGGACGCTCACCTCGCGTTGGCATCAGTAAAAACGCTGATGCTCCAAAGCGCTATTTCATCGAGGGAAACGTGTTTGTTTCACGAGCGTAAGTCATTTCAATGCTGAACAGACGACGAAAACAATAGGAATGGATCAGCTATTTTCCAAAATCAAAGTGTCCCAGTCAGGCCAACCATTTAAAATAATGTAAGAACAAATTGACTCAACATATTCTTCATATGTTTCAATATTCTCCATTGCAAGTCTTGATTCTCTTTCTGAAAAAACACCGCTATGAGCAATTGCTGAGCGTAAATCATAAAAACGCTTCAAATCATAAAATATTTCTTTTCGCGTCTTTTTTGTGCTTGTAAGTAAAAATGATCCTCGTAGTGCGAATCTGTACTTGAGCTCACTAGTCGTCCGCTCATTAATCAACAGCATTTCCATAGTAATTCCCAAATCAAGTATCTTATCTTCAATTCTAGTTCTTCTTTTTGCTTGTGATAGTCTTTGAACGATACGCCAAAGAACATCCTGTTCACTTTGGATTCTTTCATTAATTCCACGATAAAGAGATTCTACTGACTGGACCATTTCAGGATCGCTAATTAAAAGATTCATCGAAAAGCAGGTATATACTTCCTCTAGACAGCTGCCACAACCTATATTCGAAAAGCAACCGTAAGGAACATGATCTGGAGAATAAATAGATGAGGAATCTTTGCATGGTCTACAGCCATTGATTAAAGACAACAAGTCCGCGACTTTCATAACTTCATATAAAGTATAAAAAGAATCTGGAAAGTCCGGCTTTAAAGGATCTACATTTTTGGACGGGTTCTTTTGTTTTTTTATTTGTACAGTTTTAACAATCGCAGCATTTGAAGGATTACCATTTTTTGCAGTCATGGAATAGGGACCGTGAAATAAATACTTATCGAACGATTCTGGCATGAGGCTAAATGGACGTATTTCAAAACCATCAAATAAGGGGATAGTTTTATCAACATCAATTCCATAAATCCAAACTGCGGCAATTGATGGGACTGTATCCGAATTTAGATATGTATTTAAATCTTGGTTTGCTTGATCTTGTCCAACATTATTTATTCTCCACAAATACCATTGGACAAAAAGGTTTATGTTAAAGGAATTATAACCAGCACCTGTAATAATTTTTTCATTTAACAATTCAAGAATACGTGGGTTATCCATCAAATCTTTAGTTAAATTCTTTCCATCCTCTGATTCTGCTAATGATTGATATATTGTGCTGACAGTTGAAAAGCTATTATTAATTCCGTATGCCAGCAATTCGGGACATTGGATTCCGAGCGTTCCAGTAGTTATTTCCATATACTGTCCTTAACAAAACATTTGTATTTTATAATGATTTGCACAGCGAACGTTTCAAAGTAATGCAAGCTATAACTTACATCATTGCCATAGCAACTACAAAAAGTTTTTAAAAAATACTAATCAAAGCTTTTATAAATAAAAATAGACCTTGATCGTTCAAGGTCTATTAAAAGGATTGCAATATCAAATCTAGATAATCAACTAATAGAATGATTTAGCAGACACCCTGCGCCATCATTGCGTTTGCAACCTTGAGAAAACCGGCGATGTTTGCGCCAAAGACCAGGTTGCCGGGGTGGCCGTACGTTGCAGCGGCCTCAGAAGCAGCAGTGTAAATGCTCTCCATGATTCCCTGCAGCTTGGAGTCCACCTCTTCAAACGTCCAGGAAAGGTGTTCGGCGTTCTGGGACATCTCAAGACCAGAAACAGCTACGCCGCCTGCGTTTGCAGCCTTTCCAGGTGCGAAAAAGACGCCGTTTTCGATGAGGAAATTGGTTGCCTCGAGGGTGGTTGGCATGTTAGCGCCCTCAACGACGTACTTGGTGCCGTTAGCAACAAGTTTCTGCACGTCAGCAAGCTCGAGCTCGTTCTGAGTTGCGCACGGCATGGCGATGTCGCACTTCTGGCCCCAAGGACGCTCTCCTGGGAAGAAAGTAGCGGAAGGGCGTGCGTCGGCGTACTCCTTGATGCGTGCGCGGCGGACCTCCTTGACGTCTTTCAGCAGCTCAACGTCGATACCCTCAGGGTCATAGACATAACCTGAGGAGTCGGAAACGGTCACCACGGTTGCTCCGAGTTGCTGTGCCTTCTGGGCAGCGTAGGTAGCAACGTTTCCGGAGCCCGAGATGCAGACCGTTTTACCTGCGAGCGAATCGTTCTTCTCGGCAAGCATGTGGGTGAGGAAGTAAACCGCGCCGTAGCCGGTTGCTTCGGTGCGAGCAAGGGAGCCGCCGAAGGAGAGGCCTTTGCCGGTCAGGACGCCGGTCCACTCGTTGCGGAGGCGCTTGTACTGGCCAAACATGTAGCCAATCTCGCGCGCGCCAGTACCAATGTCACCAGCTGGGACGTCGGTGTTTGGGCCAATGTGGCGAGCAAGCTCAGTCATAAAGGACTGGCAAAACGCCATAATCTCGCGGTCAGACTTGCCCTTTGGATCGAAGTCGGAGCCGCCCTTGCCGCCGCCCATTGGAAGCGTAGTCAGAGAGTTCTTGAAGATTTGCTCAAAGCCGAGGAACTTCAAGATAGACAGGTTAACTGTTGGATGGAGACGAAGGCCGCCCTTGTAAGGTCCAATTGCGGAGTTAAACTCGATACGGTATCCGCGATTGACCTGAACGTTGCCAGCGTCGTCAATCCAAGGAACACGGAACATAACAATGCGCTCTGGCTCAACAAGACGCTCGAGCAAGGCGGCTTTCTCGAACTCTGGATGAGCATCAAGTGCAGGTTGGATGGTGGTAAGAACTTCTTTTGCTGCCTGGATAAACTCAGGCTGATCTGCGTAACGCTCTTCAAGCTGTGCGATTACCTTAGATGAATAGCTCATGAAACCCCTTTCGAAGTGGTTACGAATAGCATAGTCATCCAATGTTTCGATTACATAACAAAATAGAAAAATCTGATAGACAAAAATTAGTTCAAAAAGATTGCAATTTATTCTTGCTCTTGGGCGATTTGTCACCTATACTTTTCTCTCGGCTCGGGGTGTAGCGCAGCTTGGTAGCGCAACTGCTTTGGGAGCAGTGGGTCGCTGGTTCGAATCCAGTCACCCCGACCATTTTTTCTTTTTGCTTTACCCTTGCGGCGGTAGTTCAATTGGTAGAGCATCAGCCTTCCAAGCTGACTGTTGCGGGTTCGAGTCCCGTCCGCCGCTCCATAAAATTTCCTATTTTAAATTATCCCCTGTTCAAGGCATAATTCTGAATATTTATCCCGCCTCTTGTTTCTTCATGGGTGCTGATGGTTTTTTAGACGAGTCAGCGATTTTTTCCACGGTTATCTCTGTTTTCACAGACATCTTATTAGCGATTTTCTTCTTTACTTGTCATGATCAACTTTTGATTTATTTCCTTGAATATTCATGTAATTAAATTCATTTCCGTGCATACGTAATTTTTGAGCTCAAAATTATGTGCCGAAAAAGGTAAAAAACGCGTTTAGTTGGAAATGAAAATTAAAAAATAGACGTTTTATCTCCAACTAAGACGATTTTTTACCGCCTCAAAAACTTTTATCTGGGCAAACGTTGTATGCAGAAAAATGTAATCTCCAACTAAACGCATTTTTTACCGCTTGAGGATATGTTTTGACTCAAACAGTGTTGATTGCACAGACTGCACAGGCCAACGCCCAACTAAGCATCTACCCTGCTCTACTTTACCAAGCAAAAAAGAAGGCTGTGCGAAGCACAGCCTTCTTTGCACTTGTAATCTATACGCCAAAACTAACGGCGAGCCTTTACAGAGTACGCAAGACCGGAAGCAATAATACCTGCAGCAGCAAGTGCGCTTGCAATGGACATTGCATCGCCAGTATCTGGCAGGTTAGACCTCTTCTTCTTAGGAGTCTTAGGCTTTGGCTCTGGATTAGGATCCGGTGTTGGGGTTGGCGTAGGAGTTATTGGCTTATCAGCTGTAGCAACTTCCGCAGGAACAATGGTCTGATCTGCAGCATTGAATGTTGCAGGAGCTACCGTAAATGGAATCTGATTTGCATTGAGTTCATATCCCTCTGGAGATGCAGTCTCAACCAGGTAATAATCGCCTGGCGTCAGATAGAATTTATCTCCATCCTGATAGATACCCTTAGTCAGTAAATCTGCAGTTGCCGCAGTGTTCTGAACCAATGTAGTCAGCTCAGTCTTTGTAAGAACATCTCCGGATGTAAAGGTACCGTCTGCACCAGTAGTAAGCCCCTCTTTAACCAGTGTGCCATCAGCTTTGTAGAGGCTATACGTAGCACCAGCGACAGGCTTGGAGGCATCATCAGAGTCAGTCTTCACAAGCTTCAAAGGAGAAGGAACTGCACGATACGTGAGGTAATACTGCCTGGTACGGTTTACAGAACCGTCTGCGTTGAAGCCAGGGGCCAAAACAGAATTGTCACGAGGACCAGAGTTATAAGCACCAATTGCAAGAGATGTTCCCTCTGGAACATCGATATCGTTTGCAATGTAGACGTAAGAATCACCAGGTCCCGCAGCCTTGATTTCGTCGACCGACTTACGAACAGTGGTCAGCAACAGATTGGTTGAAGGATCAGTCTCAAACTTATTACCGCCGGAAACAGAGTCATCTGCAGTAACGCCAGCATACTCGGGCATGTACACAACATGACCCTTTGTGTTGTAACGAGCAGACACCTGACGATCCTCAAATGCTGCGGAGGTTGTATAGGTAGCAGCAAGATCATCAAGACCAAGAACACTCACCGCACCGTTACCATATATAGGAAGGCCAGCATTTCTTTGAGCGATAGGATCACTTAGACCAAGGCCATTAAGCTGCCTGTATGCAAGATCGTCGACATAGTGGTACACAGCCGTTGCTGTATCAATGACACGCGCAGGATAACGTTTGGTGTATGCGTGAGTGCCTCCCCAAGATTTCTTAATGCCACCCTGAATTCCCAGTTGATAAGACCTATCAGAAATGTTCAGTGGTGCGGAGAACTCAATGTACTGACGAGCTGTGACTGGTGCAGTAAATACAGCAGCAGGCTCTTCATAAGAAGTGCCACCCATAATAGACTGACCATTGACCTTGACGGTAAACATCAAATTAGTCTTTGGACCACCGCCGGACAAAGCACCTGTTGCATCCATAGGTTTGTAAGTATCAACGCCAGAATGAACCGAAACAGCCACCTTACGTAGACCGTAGCCATTTGGATCGTTTTGCGGGAAGTTAATCAAATTCTCTGCATCGCCGAGAAGAACGTAGTAAGCACGAATTTCTCCACCCTCAGCAATCATCTGCGCAACGGAATATTTAGTTGGATCCATGCCCAGCTTAAGCGCAGTACCATCAGGCTTTACCCAGTAATAACGCGCGATGACACCCGTACGGTCCTCTCGCGGTTTAGCAGCCTGAGCAGTAATCTCTGCCTGAATTTCAGCATCTGAAATAAAGTCAGGGAATGGATTTGCCACGGTCTGCGTACCGTCAAGCGGAGCGCCGTCCACATCTTCGGAATAAACTGTTGGGTCAGCAGCAAATGCTGTGTGTGGCAGAGCAAACGCCAAAATTGCACCCACAAATAGCATAAGAATTGCTAAAACCGTAAAGCGAGAAAATCGAGTGCTTCTAACGCTTCTAACAGAAGTGCTGTTCATACATCCTTCTTTCAGCGTGAAGGGTGAATATTTATGTATATACCATAGCTCATTTCTTGTCGTTTATGCAGATGAGACCAAAACAGATGATATTTTTGTTCATTAAATCGCTAGAGGAACACATTCAAGCGGCCTAGACTACTGGTCTAGGCCGCTTGTTAAGATCGCTTGTTAAGACTGCATTAGACCGCTGGCTTAAGTGGCGGTTTGCTGGTCCTTATGACTTACATCTACTTATCAGGAGTAAGGTGCCAAATCTCATTGTTATATTCGGCAATAGTTCTATCAGATGAG
The DNA here is from genome assembly GCA_937905925.1 of uncultured Atopobium sp. GTDB lineage: Bacteria > Actinomycetota > Coriobacteriia > Coriobacteriales > Atopobiaceae > Lancefieldella. The sequence continues at coordinate 50,927 of CALCXO010000007.1, read as the reverse complement.
AACGTTCCTGCCATAGCAATATTTGCAAGAGACTTCTGGAGCCACGCTCTCCTATCCTCATAATCATCGAACACGTGCTCTTTTGTTGAAATGTATGCTTCCAAATCAAGCAGCGTCATAAACCAGTCTTTTGAGCACAGGTTTTTGTGAAGACGCTCCAGGCGCTCCTCATTTCCAAGAGAAATAAACTCTGGGCTAATTAAGAAATCAACGAGTGGTTTAATCTGGGGCTTCTTATAAAACTCTTTTGCTTTGTAACCTTTGTGCTCATAGAGGCTTACAACCTCATCACTTGAAGCACCAAACGTGTAGATATTCTCCTTGCCTACCAAGTCGGCAATTTCTACATTTGCACCATCAACTGTGCAAACGGTAACAGCGCCGTTAAGCATGAACTTCATGTTGGAAGTTCCAGAAGCCTCCTTGGAAGCCAGTGAAATCTGTTCAGAGATATCTGCTGCTGGAATAACGTGCTCAGCGGCAGTAACGTTGTAATTCTCGATCATTATCACCTGAAGATATGGTGAAACATCTGCATCGTTTGCAATCAAAGACGAGAGAACAAGAATTGCATGAATGATATCTTGAGCAGCCACGTATGCTGGTGCAGCCTTACCACCAAAAATGACAGTAATAGGATGCTTTGGAAGGTGTCCAGACTTAATATCAAAATATTTCCAAATCAAATAAAGCAATAGCATTTGCTGACGCTTATATTCGTGGAAACGCTTCACCTGGACATCAATAATGGAGTCGGCATTAACTTTTGTATCTTGATTGTCCAGCAAAAACTTGCTCATTCTATCTTTGGCTATATGCTTTATCTCTTGCAGCCTATTAAGAACTTCATCGTTATTCTGATACTCTAAAAGTCCCTCGAGATTACCAGTTGTTCTCCAGCTATCTCCTATCAACGCATCAAGATACTCGGCAAGCTCGGGATTACAACCCATGAGCCAGCGACGGAAAGTGATTCCATTAGTTTTGTTAGAGAATTTCTCTGGGTACAAATCAAAGAATGGCTTGAGCTCTGTCTCTTCCAAAATCTTAGTATGAAGCGCTGCAACACCGTTGATACTAAAGCCGTAATGAATGGCAAGGTTAGCCATGTGAACTTTCTTATCAATGATGACTTGTACACTTGGATCTGCAACGGTACTACGGATGTGTTCGTCAAGCTTTTTGATAATCGAAGCAATCTTTGGAGAAACTTCCTCGATAAATTTAAGAGGCCATTTCTCAAGAGCTTCTGCCAAAATCGTATGATTTGTGTATGCAACTAGTGAAGAAACAATGGTTACAGACTCATCAAACGAGATATCGTATTTCTCAGTCAGGATACGAATAAGCTCTGGAATTACCATTGTGGGGTGCGTATCGTTAATCTGAATCACAACATAGTCGGCGAGGTCATGAACATTACTGCCGCGCTCAACCGCCTCTTTAACAATCAGCTGTGCAGCATTTGAAACCATAAAATATTGCTGATACACACGAAGAAGCTGACCGTCTTCGTCCGAATCGTCGGGATACAAAAAGAGCGTTAGATTCTTTTTTAAAGCAGTCTTATCAAAATCAATAGCGTCATCAGAAACTAATGATTCGTCGATACTTTGCAGGTCAAACAAACGAAGTCTGTTTTTCTTTGTTCGGCCATATCCCAAAACATCAATGGAATAGAGCTCAGACGTCACCGAGAAATCTCTGAATTCTACGGTAAATGATGTCTTCTCGTCTTCAAGCCACTCATCATCAGCAAGCCAAGCATCTGGAACGGCAGTTTGCTGTCTATCTAAAAACTGCTGATGAAAAAGGCCAAAATGATACTTAAGGCCTACACCATCGCCTGGCAAACCAAGTGTTGACATGGAGTCGATAAAGCATGCTGCCAATCGACCAAGACCACCGTTACCAAGTGAAGGCTCAACTTCAAGCTCTTCGATGTCTTCGAGCGAATGACCTGCTTTAGAAAGCTGCGATTTTACCTCGTTATAAATTCCCAGATTGATGAGGTTATTTGAAAGCAGCTTGCCAATCAGAAACTCTGCGGAGATGTAATAGAGCCTCTTCTTACCATTATTTAACGGAAGTGCTTCCGACTTACTCTTAACCACTTGAAGCAGTAATTCAAAAACCTGCCTGTCAGTAATTTCAGTCAGAGGTTGGTTAAATTGTTGAAGAGATAAAGTATCTAAGTTCATTACTTCTCCTCTTTGTACACTCTGAAGTACATCTCAGTAATAGTTCTTAAGAAATCTTCTGTATGACGCGTAATGGCTCCTTGCTTCATACGCCAACACCAATTACCTCCAACAGTGGCTGGAACATTCATACGTGCAGAATCATCTAAGCCGAGAAGATCTTGCATGGTGTGAATACAAGTGTCACTCACAGAAGCTGCAATTCCACGTGAAAGCGCCTCACCAATTGGCTCATCTTTTGAGCGATGAAGGTAAATATCTGCCTGTTCACGCTCTCTATCAGTAGCCTGAGTTTCATACCAACCACGAGCAGTTGAATTATCATGTGTTCCTACATATGCAATGGTATTTGCAGTGTAGTTGTGAGGAAGATCTCTTGAATCATGCTTTCCATCAAATCCGTACTGCAAGATTTTCATTCCTGGGAAACCAGTTTTGTCTCGCATGGCGATAAGCTCTGGTGTAATTAAGCCAAGGTCTTCCGCAATGATTGGAAGCTTACCCAGCTGCTTTTCCAGTTCCTTAAACAGCTCCAAATCTGGCCCTTTAGTCCATTTGCCTTCTGTAGCATTTGCAGCTCCGTAAGGAATCTCCCAATAGGCTTCAAAACCTCTAAAATGATCAATTCTAAGCACATCAAACATCTCAAGATTTGTCTGTACACGCCAAACCCACCATGAATAGTGCGATTTCTTCATATACTCCCAGTTATAAATGGGATTTCCCCAATATTGACCGGTGGAAGAAAATTGATCAGCAGGAGTGCCCGCAACCGTAATAGGTCGTCCTGTTTCATCCGTTTTAAACAGTTCTGGCTGTGCCCACATCTCAACAGAATCGCGCGAGACATAAATGGGAAGATCACCAATTATAAGTACTCCCCTTTTATTGGCATAAGTCTTAACCTTTGCCCATTGAGTAAAGAAGAAATACTGAGTCATCTTGTGATACAAAACTGACTTTTGCAGTTTCTTAATTTCTTTTGCAGTAGTCTCGTTTCTGTGCTGATAAAGTTCTGGCCACTCCCAGTAGGCTTTATGTCCAAACTCTTCCTTTAGAGACATGAACTCCGCATATGGATCAAGCCATTCTGCATGATCATGACAGAACTTCTCAAAATCAGCAGGAACATCTTGCATAAACCTATCAAAGGCACGATTAAGTAAACGACGATGATTTACAAAAAGTGCACCATAATCAACACAAGTATTGCTAGTCCCAAAAGAAATATCTTCAAAGTCATCTGACTTTAAATAGCCAAGTTTCTCAAGATCTTTTAAATCTATATAGTAAGGACTTCCCGCTGCAGCAGAAAAAGACTGATAAGGAGAGTCACCATAACTTGTGGTAGTAAGAGGCAAAACCTGCCAATACCTTTGTTTTGTCCTGACGAGAAAATCAATAAAATCGAAAGCTTCTTTGCCAAACGTGCCAATCCCATATGAATTTGGAAGAGAAGAAACGGCCAAAAGCACTCCGCTTGCTCGTCCCATAGTTGCCTCTTTCACAAAAAGAGTACTGGCTTATCTTTACAAGATAAGCCAGTACAAAGCTTTAATACTTGACTAGATTATCCTGCGTATTCTTATCAAAGAGATGAACAGCATTGTCCTCAAATTTAAACCACACTTCATCACCAATTTTGAGGTCTCGTTTTGCAAGTTCAGTTGCTGGAACAATAAGGACAAAATTGCCGTCATCAGTATGAACATGAAGGTGAACAGTAGAGCCCATAAGCTCACTTACCTCAAGATTGCCCTTAAAAGCGCCAATTCCATTTGCCTCAGTCAAATAAATTTGCTCGGGCCTAATTCCGACAATGACATCTGTTGCTGGCGCAGCAACCCAAGACTGTGCTAACAGATTAGCCATCTCAGGAGAAATATCAAATGACATGTTTTCTGTCTCCACATGGAACTCATTGTCCACGCGAATAAGATGTGCGTTAAAGAAATTCATTTGAGGCATGCCAATGAAACCAGCAACAAAGAGATTAGCCGGTCTATTAAACACTTCTTGTGGTGTTCCGATTTGCTGAACAAAGCCATCCTTCATAATGACAATGCGGTCGCCCAAGGTCATAGCCTCTGTCTGGTCATGTGTAACATAAACAAAGGTTCCATTAACCTTCTGACGAAGCTTAATAATCTCTGTACGCATCTGGTTTCTCAGCTTTGCGTCAAGGTTTGAAAGTGGCTCATCCATCAAGAAGACTTTTGGATCACGAACAATTGCACGGCCAATTGCAACGCGCTGGCGCTGACCACCAGAAAGTGCCTTTGGCTTACGATCAAGATATGCCGTGATGCCTAATGTTTCTGCAGCTGCACGGACCTTCTCGTCAATGACTTGAGGATCAACCTTCTTAAGCTTAAGGGTAAACGCCATGTTGTCGTAGACGGTCATATTTGGATACAGCGCATAGCTTTGGAAGACCATTGCAATGTCACGGTCTTTTGGCGCAACGTCATTGACAAGCTTTCCGTCAATAAAAAGCTCACCAGCAGAAATATCTTCTAGACCTGCAATCATACGCAGCGTAGTAGATTTTCCACAACCTGAAGGACCAACGAGGACTACAAACTCGTGCTCTTTAATAGTGAGATTGAAATCCTGAACAGCGACAACGCCCTCTTCAGTCACCTCAAGGTTGCTCTTTTTCTGCTCAGTTTTCTTACCAAAGAGAGACTTGCGCTTCTTCTCATTTGGGTAAATCTTTTTTATATTCTTTAAAACGATTTCTGCCATGATAAAACCTTTCAGAAATGCCTATAGTTTGCTGCAATACATTGAGATTTAGCCTTTTACCGCGCCAGAAATGACACCATTGATGATGTAGCGCTGGCACAGCAAATACATAATGACAATGGGGATAATAACCATCATGATGCAGGCAAACATTGGACCCATCTCTACTTTTCCATATCCACCTCTAAAGTACTGAATCAAAATTGGAATAGTTTGGTATTTAGTCCTATCCAGTACAAGATATGGCAGCAAATAGTCATTCCAGACCCACATGGTTTCGAGAATACCAACAGAAATATACGTTGGCTTCATAATAGGCAAAACAACATGGAAGAACGTCTGAAGTGGGTTGCAACCATCAATAGTTGCAGCTTCTTCAATCTCAAGTGGAATGGTCTTAACAAATCCAGCAAACATAAATACTGCTAGACCAGCGCCAAAGCCCAAATAAATAAAGCAAATATTGAAAGGAGTATTAAATCCAAGCGTATTTGCCATATTGGACAGCGTAAACATAAGCATCTGGAAAGGCACTACCATCGAGAAAACAAACAGGTAGTACAAAATGTTGCTAATGCGATTTTTTACACGGACAATAAACCATGCACACATTGAGCAGCACACCAAAATCAGTGCAACAGATGTGATGGTAATTACTAGAGAATATCCAAAGGCTGCTAAGAAACCTTGCTTCTCTAAAGCGGCAATGTAGTTAGCAAAACCTGCAGAGTTCTCTGATGTAACAAAATCAAATGCCGTAGATGTAGTAATAGTTGTTTCTTCCTTGAATGAATTCATCAAGATCATAACCATTGGATAAATCCATGCAAGAGAAAGAACGGTAAAGAATACAGCAAGAATTTTATTAATGATTTGATCGCGCTTCATTATTGCTGCACCTCCCTTGACCTGGTGGCTCTCAGCTGAATCATGACAATACAAATAACTAGAATGCAGAAAATAACAGCTTTAGCCTGGCCGATACCCATCCACTTTGCTCCCTGTCGAGCGTAGAAGGTATTGTAAATATTAAGAGCAAGCATTTCGGTTGCATGCTTAGGCTCACCTGCAGTAAGTGCCAGGTTCTGATCAAATAATTTAAAGCCATTTGTTACCGTCAAGAAAAGACAAATGGTAATAGTAGACATTAAGTTTGGAATTTTTACCTTCCAAAGTGTCTGCCAAGCATTTGCTCCATCAACTCGCGCTGCTTCAAGATAGTCACTTGGAATAGACTGCAGGCCGGCAATATAAATAATCATCATGTAACCAACCTGCTGCCAAAGGGTAAGGAAAATCATTCCCCAGAATCCAGCAATGCTATTAAGCGCAAGAAGCTGCTCGCCCACAATAGAGAGCACACAGTTAATCAAAATATTCCAGATGTAACCCAAAACAATGCCACCGATAAGGTTTGGCATAAAAAAGACAGTCCTAAATGAATTGGTGCCCTTAAGATTCTTGCGAGTTAAAGCGAGTGCAATTGCAAGCGCCAACACGTTAATAAGAACTGTTGAGACAAGCGCAAATAATGCGGTGTACCAAAAAGCATGAGCAAACTGTGGGTCAGAAAAAGCTGCTACATAGTTATCTAGACCAACTGGTTTAGCGTCACTGATGGTAATAAATTTACAAAATGAAAGATAGAATCCCTGAACAAACGGGATCATAAAGCCAAACAAAAAAGAGAGCGCTGTGGGCAGAACAAATAATGGCCACCACCGCTTCAACATCTTAGCCATAGAGATACCCTCCAATAACAAGAGACGAGAAGAGAGATCTCTCTTCTCGTCTCTCACCAATCAAAGTATTACTAGAAGGACTACTATGCGTTAACCTCTTTCTCAGTCTTCCAACCATCAACGAATGCGGACTTAACAGCATCCCAGCCCTCTGTTCCTGCTGCATAGCCCTTAAGCGCACTGGAGAGGTTGTTCTTCCACTCCTGAGAAGGAATGTAAATGAAGTCCCAAGCCACGGGCTCATTGCCCTTCTTTGCATACTCAGCTGCAATGTTTGCAAGTGCATTCTTAGTTGCCTTTGCGTTCTTGAATGGAATGGTGAAGCCCATTTCCTCAGCAATTGCAGTGGTAGCAGTATCAGAAGTTACGCACCAATAGATAAAGTCAAGCGTTGCCTTCTGGGAAGCGTCGTCTGCCTTGGAGCTTACGCACCAATAGTTCTCGCCGCCAGAGCACATACCCTGCTTCTCTTCACCCTTAACGCCGATGTAAATTGGAATCATACCAAGGGCATCGTCGCCAAGTTTCTTGATGTCATTGTATGCCCAGGTACCATTTTGGTAGAAGACTGCTTCACCGTTAACAAACTCTGCAACAGCGTCATCGCCAGTCTTGCCAGAAAGCTCTGTTGGGCTGCATGTAGCATTATTGATATAAAGATCAAAAATCTGCTTGTAGTTAGGGAGATACGTTCCCTTAATTTCCTTAGCCTCAGGCTTACCGGTATCCTTGAACTCATAGTACAGAGGAAGATTTGCAAGGTGTGTAGTAAAACGCCAGTCAGAACTGGAATCAAGGCCAGCGCTGGTGAATGCGCCCTTTACGCCAAGCTCTGCTTTGCGAGCCTGAATATCCTCAACGACCTTTTTCAGTGAAGCAAAGTCCTTGATGTCGTCTCCCTTATAGCCAGCCTTCTCAAGCAGCTTCTTGTTGTAGATAATACCGTAGTCTTCCTCTACATAGTCAACACCGTAGACAACGCCATCCTCCTGAAGCTTAAGAGCATCATTAGTGAGCTCATCCAGAATCTTGGCGCCCTTAAGGTCAATGCAGTAATCTTTTACGCCAATAAGACCAGAAGGTCCATTTGTCTGGAACAGTGTTGGAGCTACAGAGGCGTCCTTGTTAATCTCAGACTGGAATGTCTGTGCATAGGTATCAGAAGCAGCAGTTACTACCTTTACAGGAACCTTTGTTTCCTCAGTATACTTAGCTGCAAGATCTTTCCACTGCTGATCAGCCTCAGGCTTGTAGTTCAGGAAATAAACTGAACCGCTTGCAGAGTCAGATCCTCCCTGCTTTTTGTCGTTATTTCCTCCACATGCGACAAGACCCAGCGAACAAAGAGCTGACGCACTTAAGGTGACAAACTGCCTACGATTGATACCGGACATAAGACTCCTCCTTAGAGAGCGCTCCTAACCCTTTGCTAGGTTGCATCTCTTCTCATGATTTTCATAAGCTATGCTTTGATACACGTTCAAAACAATTTTGCTTATGTCTACAAAATAAAAGTATATTAGTATTAGTGAGTTGTTTAAACAACTCACTTCCGAGCGGTATGAAATTATCGGTAAATGGTATGAAAGGAATCATTTTATGTAACTTTCATTTTATAAAGCTACTATCTAATCAAGAGAAACTTGAACATGCAACTCCAACCTTCAACAGCACGTTAAGGAAAAAATATGCCAAGCGCACGGTTTAATACGATTTATCATGATTTAAAAAATAAGATCTTAGACGGGACATATGCGTATGAGTCCTATTTACCAATCGAGATGGAGCTTACTAAGATATATTCCTGCTCCAGAAACACCGTTCGACGTGCGCTCACACTTCTGTCCGATGAAGCTTTTCTTCAGCCTATTCACGGTAGAGGCGTACGCGTTATTTGGCAGAAAAAGCCAAGTGAGGTTATTGGCTCATTAGAAGGACTTGAGTCCTTTCAAGAATATGCCCACAGAAACAATCTTGTACCTGAAACAAATGTCATTATCTTTGAGCACGTTCCTTGCACAGATGATATTTCTCATCAAACTGGTTTTAAAGCAGGAGAAGAACTTATCCACATTGTTCGAATCCGTAAACTCGACGGATCTTCTCGCCAGATAGATAACGACTACCTTTTAGCATCTGCCGTTGGAAATCTAACCATTGCTGATGCATCAACGTCTATTTATGCATACCTAGAAAACACGCTTCATATGAAAATTCTAAAGAGCAAAAGAACTATCAGTGTTGAGCTGGCAACTGAAGAAGACCAGCAACATTTAGAGCTTGGAGATTTTAACTGCGTTGCAGTGGTGGAAAGCCATTCATTCAACTCAAAAGGCGTTATGTTTGGCTTCACACAAACTCGTAGTCATCCAGAAACGTTCTGCTATAAGGTTATTTCAAAAAGATAATCTGCGGTTAAATGTGCAGAATAAATTTCTTCTCTAGTTTATGGAAGACGATATAGCCAATTACGAGGGCAAGAACTGCAGAAACAAGGCAGCCTAAAATGGTGCTTGTTGCAGGAAACTTCTGGAAAAGAAGGCAGTCTCTAATAAATGTTACAAAGTGGAACATTGGATTAAAACGCTCAATCTGAAGCATCCAAGGCGACATGATATTAACGGAGTAAAAGAGCGGTGTACCATACATCCAGGCAGTGGTTACAACGCTCCACAGGTGGATAACGTCTCTAAAAAAGACTGCAAGGGCCGAGAGAAGCATTGCAAGACCGATGCAAAAACAAGCCAGAAGCAGCAAAGCAACAGGTGTGAGCAATGAATAAATTGTCAGCGGAATGCGGAAGACAAGCATAACAATGCCAACAGCAATGAGCGAGAAAAGATAGTTTACAACCGCAAAAAGCACCTTCTGAACAGGGAAAACAACACGATTGATGCGAACCTTCTTAAGCAGGCTAGATGCATCAATAATTGAGCGCATTCCCATAGTAGTTGCATCGTTCATCAGCTGAAACGCTGTGTTACCCAGAATAAGATACAAAGGATAGTTCACAACATCCTCGGCGCGGTTGCCTAAAAACGTAGAAAAGACAACTGCCATAACGGTCATCATCAAAAGTGGGTTCAAAACTGACCACACAACACCCAAAATGGAACGGCGATATTTGAGCTTGAAGTCTTTACTTACCAGCTGACGCAAAATGAACTGGTCACGCTGATGTGTTGGATACCATGCATCTCGAGCAGAAACAGCAACAAGACTTGCACTTGCACTATTAGTATTTGCAGAAACTACGCTTGTGTCCTGCGCATTATTAGTTTGTGTTGAAGACTCGCTCACGCGCTATCCTTTTCTACCGATTTCTGTATGGTTTATCCTAGCACAGACAGACAAAGCCGTTTAAACTTGAAACGTTGTTGAACTGTTTTCTCCACTATTTTATTTGGATATGTGGTGACAAGACTATTTAGTAACAGCGCGCTCAACAGCAGCGCTTGTAGAAATGGTGCAAAATGTCTCAATCCCCTCTTGGACGCACGCTTATCATTGCTAATCCGGCAGCTCATAGCGGTAAAGGTGCTGCTGGTGCAGAGTTTGCTCGCCACTTTTTAACCAGCTATTCTGCTGCAACAGACGGATACGAGCTCAAGCTCACCACAGCTATGGGAGATGCGCGTGTCATGGCCGCAGAAGCTGCGGACTTTGATACGGTTGTCGCACTTGGCGGAGATGGCGTCATCCACGAGGTGGTCAACGGCCTCATGACCTTATCGCCAGAGGAGCGTCCAGCGCTTGGCATTATCCCTATGGGCTCGGGAAACGACTATGCACGCACTCTGGGCATGAAAATTAACGACCCGGAAGGCGCGTTTGCACAGCTGGTTCGCGGCAAGGTTAAGCAGCTAGAGATTGGTCGCATCAACGACGTCTACTTCATGGAGACCATGTCGTTTGGACTTGATGCAGCTATTGCAGCCGACACCACAAAGCGCCGCGCGAACAACTCCTCTACCGAGGGCGAGGCGCTCTTCTTAACCTCAGGTCTCAAGTTTATGGCTGCAGGTAGCAAGGGTTACCCTTGCACCGTCTCGTTTGATGGCGAGAAGGACATTGATCTTCAAGCGCTTATCATGGCCTTCCAGATTGGCCCTACGTATGGTGGCGGCTTTAAGGTCTGTCCACATGCACAGCCTGACGATGGCCTTCTTACCGTCTGCTACAACACTAAAGTGCCCAACATCCCTCACCTGCTGGCTCTGTTTGGCCTGGCTAGGGCTGGCAAACACGTCAACTCCCGCATCATTAAGGAGCGTCATCTTAAACATGCAGTAGTGACCTTCCACAAACCCGTCCCCGTTCAAGTTGATGGCGAGGAACTCCCCTTTGTAGAGCAGTTTGTCATTGAGGTCATTCCCGCCGCGCTTTCTGTGATTGTTCCCTAGCACGCGGTGTGGCTGCAACACGCAGCTTGCACGATATTCTCGCTCAAAAGGGGCATCGTGCGTCATGTTATGAGAAGATCGATCTTCTCACCAAAAGGTTTAACGTTAAAGAAACAGGGGCACCTGCCAGCGCAGATGCCCCTGAATTTGTATTGTGTAGCTAAGACTTTACGACTAGAACTTAGCGAGCTTCACGCTCAAGCAGAGCCTTAACCTCAGCTGCGGTATCAAGTTCCATGACGCGAGCAGTGAGCTCATCTGCCTCAGCCTTTGTCCAAGCAGCAATGGTCTTGCGGGTACGCAGGACAGATGGTGCAGAGACGGAGAACTCGTCCAGGCCAAAGGAAAGAAGGACTGGGATGAGCAGCGGATCTGCAGCTGCCTCGCCGCACATACCAACCATGATCTTCTCCTTGTTGCCCTCGCCGATGAGGAACTTGAGGGAACGGAGAACGGATGGCTGGTAGACCTCGTAGAGGTAGGCAACGCGATCATTGCCGCGGTCAGCGCACATGGTGTAACCGATGAGGTCGTTGGTACCAATGGAGAAGAAGTCGCACTCACGAGCCAGCTTATCTGCAATCAGAGATGCAGATGGGGTCTCGATCATGGTGCCGACCTCAATGTCCTTGTTGTAAGCTACGCCCTCAGCGTCAAGCTCACGCTTGCACTCCTCAACAAGAGCCTTTGCCTTGCGAACCTCGTCAACAGCGGTAACAAGAGGAAGCATAATCTTGATGTCGCCAAATGCGGATGCGCGGAGAAGAGCGCGGAGCTGAACCTTGTACTGTTCAGCATTGTTGAGGCAGTAACGGATAGCGCGGAAGCCCATGAATGGGTTCTCCTCAGCCTTCATGTTGAGGTAAGGAATCTCCTTATCGCCACCAACATCAAGGGTGCGGATGATGACAGGCTTATCCTTCATGCGCAGAGCAACCTTCTGGTAAGCAGCAAACTGCTCTTCCTCGCTTGGAAGCTCCTTTGCGTCCATAAACAGGAACTCGGAGCGGAAAAGACCAATGCCCTCAGCGTCAGCTTCAACTGCGCCGTTAGCATCATCAGGGTTGCCGATATTAGCAACAAGCAGAACCTTGATGCCGTCAGCAGTTACGGTCTCCTTGCCACGGTAAGCCTCAAGAGCGGCCTTCTCTGCAGCATAAGCCTCAGCCTGAGTCTTGTACTCAGCAAGCTCAGCCTCAGAAGGATTAACAACAACCTTGCCATTGGTGCCGTCGACAACAATAGCGTTGCCAGTTGCAACCTCAGAAGTGATGTTAGGAACAGAAAGAACTGCAGGAATCTCAAGAGCACGAGCAATGATTGCGGAGTGAGAAGTACGACCACCAGTCTCGGTAACAATACCTGCAACGTGGTCCTTATCGATGTCTGCGGTCATAGAAGGAGTCAGCTCATGGCAGACAATGACGGAGTTCTCTGGAAGTGTGGAGAGGTCAACAACCTCTTTACCAAGAAGGTCAGCGAGAAGACCAGTCTTTACGTCAGCAACGTCTGCAGCGCGCTCACGGAAGAGCTCATCCTCCATGCCAAGGAACATGTTGTAGTACATGTCGTATGCGTCACTTACAGCCTGCTCAACGCAGGTGCCACCGTCAATTGCGCCGTTAACAGCCTCTTTGATGCCCTCATCCTCAGCAAACTCAATGTGAGCACCCATAATTGCAGCAGCTTCCTCGCCCACCGTCTTGGTCATGCGCTCAATCTGCGCATTTGTCTGTGCGATGAACTTAGTTACAGCCTCTGCGTAACGAGCCTTCTCTGCAGCTGTATCTTCAACAGTGTGTGGAGTAAAAGTAAGATCTGGATCTACGGCAACCTGAGCAGTACCGATGCCGATTCCATTGGACGCATTGACTCCCTCAAACATACTTGCTCCAATCATTGTCCGCGAAGCGGTGTATTTAGTTCTGCAAGCCTATCCACATTGGACAATAGTCGCAGAAACAAAACTGTCTTTTTACAGAGTAACATTTTTTTGACCTGTTACGTTGTGAGTATCGTTAAATAAATTTCAATAAAAAAACACTTGGCAAGAGAATCTTTCTTGCCAAGTGTATGTACGTTCACAATAGTAAAAGTGTTCAGTATTTCTTGCGCGGCGAAAGTACACCATCTGAGGGTTTCTCGCCAAAAGACCTAGACGATTAGCTTGTGGTTACTACTCAGAATCTGCCAGCCAAGATGACTTGCCCTCGCGGCTCTCCTCTTTCTGGCGAGCAAGCTGAATCTCTTCTGCGATAGAAGCAGGCATTTCTCGGCCCATCTTCTTGTAGAGAGCAGTGACAACACGATCGATGGTTGCGCGCTTTGCGATTCCTCGGCTTGCTGCAGTTGCCGTTCCGCAAGCAGAAGCGTAGATAAGCGCAGTGTCGTAATCATAGCCAGCGGTGGTCTTTGCCAAAAAGCCTGCAACCATGGAGTCACCAGCGCCAGTTGCGTTAACAAGGCGAATCTTTGCAGTTGGGACAATGTGCTCAGTACCATACTCGTCCAGGAGCAGCGAACCTGCACCGCCGCAAGAGACGATAACGTTGCGAGCGCCGCCGTCCTGGAGCTTCTTTGCAAATGGAATGCACTCTTCTGGAGTCTCTGGACTTGCACCAAAGATACGGCCAACCTCGTGGTTGTTAGGCTTGATCAGGAATGGTTGAGCCTTAATAGCCTCCATAAGCAGCTGACCAGGAGCGTCAACAACAAACTGAATACCGCGACCAGCAAGCTGAGCCATAAGGCGAGTGTAGATATCCTCTGGAAGTGAGCTTGGAATAGATCCCGTAAGAACCAAGGTGTCACCTGCGCCAACAACGTCCATGCGCTCCAGCAGCTCATCAACCTTTTTCTCTGGAATGCGTGGGCCATTACCGTTGACCATGGTCATAACAATGCCGTTAAGCTTGACATTAATACGAGTAAAGCCAGAATCAAGCTTGACGAAGTTGCTTGGAATTCCCTGACGCTGCAGGTCACTGAGCAGGTATTCACCAGTAAAGCCACCAACAATACCCATGGCAACGGTGACTTTATCAAGCTCATTTAAGAGCGTGGAGACGTTAATACCATTACCACCACAGTGCAACTCTTCTGAGGAGGAACGGTTAGTAAAGCCCATGTCCAATGTGTTTGGATGCATGACATAGTCAAGCGCGGGATTAAGCGTCATTGTGTAAATCACGGCGAGTCCTCCGAACTACAATAAAATCATGGAGACTTCAGTATGACGCAATCACTCGCAACAAACAATTAGAAACTAGCGACTCACAAAAAAATAAAACCCCGACGCAAGCCGGGGTTTGAAATTCAAATGGTGGATCGTCAGGGGTTCGAACCCTGGACCTTGGGATTAAGAGTCCCCTGCTCTACCAGCTGAGCTAACGATCCAATTAACGTTTCGAATGGGGTGGGAAAAGGGGCTCGAACCCTCGACCTACGGAGCCACAGTCCGTCGCTCTGCCAACTGAGCTACTCCCACCATTTGGCCACCTCATGAAACGCAGCTAAATCATTATTACAGAATCAGGAAAAGATGCAAGCGAGAAACGCAGATTTTTCAAACTCTTTTTTGATTTTCTTAGAAATCTGCCGGTGCAACGGGTTTCTCGCCAAACAAAATGCGGAGAAGAACGAGCTTCTCCGCAGGTGATCTCATGCACTATACGCGCAGGTATATGGCGGTATGGCAGTGGTGCGGTGTCAAGAAACCGCAATCAACCCGCTTAAAAGCCGCAGACTGTGTCTAGAAACCGTGAGCCGTAAGTGCTGCATCCAGGCGATCCAGCGCTTCTTCAATCTCCACACGAGGGGCTGCCAAATTCCAACGCTTGAAACCCTGGGCAGCCTTGCCAAAGAAGACGCCGTCGGTGAAGAAAATCTGGGCCTCAAACTGCAACAGATGCTCGAGCTCTTCTGGAGTAAGGCCAAGGTCCCTGAAGTCGAGCCACTGGAGGTAGGTTCCCGTGATTGGTGCGAGTTTCACCCGAGGGTGCTTGTTAGCGAAGAAGTCCAGGACCAATTTCTGGTTATCGTCAATAGCCTTGATGCATGCGTCCAGCCATGCCCCACCCTTGCTATAAGCCAGCTCACAGGCCTTGAAGCTGATTGGATTGCATGAGGTGGTCTCTCGGGCCTGCAGGCGCTTCTCGAGGCGGCTGCGCAGTTCTGGATTGCTCACGATGATGTTGCTGAACTGCGTGCCAGCCAGGTTGAAGCTCTTTGAAGCAGAGGTGCAGGTGATCGTGCGTGCTGCGATCTCATCGGAGATTGTCTCAAAGACGGTATGCGTAGAGCCTGGCATGATGAGGTCGTGGTGTATCTCGTCAGCAACAACGATGAGGTTGTGCTTAACCGCAATCTCTGCGATGCGCGTGAGCTCTTCCTTGGTCCACACGCGACCGCTTGGATTATGAGGTGAACACAGGATGACCATGGTGTTCTTTGGCTCGGCGGCAAGCTTCTCAAGCAGGTCAAAGTCAATGTCGTAGTGAGGACCCTCTGACAGGACAAGCGGGCACTCCACCAGCGCACGGTTATTCTCCTCAACTGCCATGTAGAACGGATGGTAGACAGGGGTAAACAGGATGACACCTTCGTCTGGCTGGGTGAACTCGGCAACAGATGAAAAGAGCGCAGGCACCACGCCAGACGAATTGAGCAGCCACTCAGGCTTCACATCCCAGTTGTGACGTGTCTTCATCCACTTGCACACAGCCTGCTTCATCTGATTGGTTGGCACGGAATAGCCAAGGATTGCGTCATTGATGTATTCCTTGAGGCCCTCGACAATCTCTGGGGCTGTGTGATACTCCATATCAGCAACAGAAAAAGGTGGAATACCAGGAGCTACATCTGGATTCATGTCGTACATGACGTTCCATTTTCTAGAACCAGTACCAGCGCGATCAACGCGGGATTCAAAATCGTAAGACATAGTGTCTCCATTCACGTAAGCCTGTAATCAGTGTAGCTGCTTTTAGTGTAGCTACTTTTCTTTTCCTTTGTCATTCTTCTGATAAGAAAATCTTTGATGGCACGACGTATTTGCAATCCTTATTGCTATAATGAACGACGCTATATGTCTCCTTAGCTCAGCTGGATAGAGCGTCGGTCTTCTAAACCGCAGGTCGCGCGTTCGAATCGCGCAGGAGGCACCAAAAACCCAAGGTAGATGGCTTGCCATCTACCTTTTTTGTTAAATTTTTTATCAGCTGCCTCCATTTTGCCTCCAAACTGTATGGCTACTGTAAAAGTAGAATACCTGTTCGAATAAAAGTTTTAACTATTTAGATAGGTGATTTACCTCGAGATATTCAAAAGAAGAGAATTGAAGGAAAACGTCGTTATTAACCGTATTGAAACAATCAATAGAGAAAATCGGTTAAATTTAGCGTTACAAATTCCCAGTTAAACGGCTTGTTGTAAGGCGTTTTAAGGCACGCAAAAATCAAAATGGAGTATTTATCCATGAAAAAAAGCCCCTCTCGTCGAAACGAGAGGGGTAAATATTACTTAATTCCAGCGATGTATCCATCGTTGTTGGTTGTGACTGTAATGTCGCCTGTGAGAAGCTTTCCATCTTTGTCGAAGGCGCAGATATTATCTGCTCCAACTCCATAAAGACAATCTTCAGTTCTTGACCCGTCAGAGCGTAGGTAGAACCAGTCACCGTCAAGCTTAAGCCAGCCAGTAATCATACGGCCAGTCTCATCGAGGTAGTACTTCTTACCGTTGTGCTCAGCCCAGC
Source organism: uncultured Atopobium sp. (assembly GCA_937905925.1). Classification (GTDB taxonomy): domain Bacteria; phylum Actinomycetota; class Coriobacteriia; order Coriobacteriales; family Atopobiaceae; genus Lancefieldella. Next base: position 34,078 of record CALCXO010000007.1, on the reverse strand, counting down.
CCGTGGCCATACGACCGTCAGAACCTAACAAGTACCAGCTTCCGTTGTACTCAAGCCACTTATCAGCTTCGAGAGCTCCACTGTCATCGAAGTGCCACCAACACTTCTCAGATCCTTCCCAAGAAGCATGGACCCAGCCTGTGAGCATCCAACCAGATTCATTGAAGTAGTACCATTTCATGCCGACTCGGTACCAACCAACCGCATAATCACTCGATGACTCACCAGTCTGGTACCACCAAGAACCTTTGCCGTCGGTATGCCAGCCAACTTCAGAAGTCGAGCGGGCACCAGTCATTACCTCGTACCAGTAACATACACGCTCCATATAGTGAGCGTTCTGAGAGCCAGCAAGCTCGCCAGGGCAAGCGGTTGCAGCAATCTGATTATGCGGTCGAACATTACCACCCCAGCGAGGGTAACCAAGTCCATACTTAATAAGCAACGCCGCAACAAGATGCGCTCCACTTTCCTGAGTGGTCTCTGAAACCGTCCATGGGTTCGCATTATCGTTGGCGTGTTCGATGGAAATACTGCGCTGGTTTTCTTCCCAGCGTCCTACAGCATAAGCCGTGTCACTCTCATAGACATGTTGAGCAATTGCTCCTCCATTATCTACCGAGTAATGTGCACTAACGAAGCCATTTGCTGACCACATTGCAGCAATGCTATAAGGTGAAGAGCCAACAGAAGCCTCATGATGGACAGCAATGTACTCAACCTTATGACCTCCACGCCCTGCAGTATATGAAGTCGTAGGCGCCCATACGTCAGCGGTAATTTCACCTGAAAAATCAGCCATTAGTGCTCTCCCCCGTCTAAAGGGCTCACGCTTGGTTTGTCGTAAGTCATTGCACGCGCAGAGTCGCCAATGCCCTTTGTAGTTGGGTCAACGGTTACACCAATAGCACCCAAGACGGCAACAACCACAGTGCCAATGAGGTATGGGTTGCTGATGAACTTCACAAACACATCAGCAAGGCTGCCCCAAGTGGTGAGGTCTGAGTAAGCTAGTCCCAAATATGCCAGGACAGGACTCATGACGATACCCGCCATGCCAAGCCACCATGCGGGATTATGTAGACGTACCTTCCAGTTAATCATTTCTACTCCTTTACTTTTCCAACTTAGTAATGCGTGAGTCTAGGTTTCTCACGTCGGTTTTGACCTCTGCGAGGTCGGTTGCTGCTTTTTTTGAAACCTCATCCGCCCTTCGCGCGACAATGCCAACCACGGAAAGCTCAGCCGTGTGCTGCGTGAGTGTTGCGGTCAAGTCAGAGAGAGACTGTTGATACTTGCCCAGTTGCTCATTCATGACTTGTTGCCGTGTCTCTAGGCGGGTGAGGGTGTTGGTGATTGTGCTCTTCCAGGCGTCTTCTTTTTCCTTATCTTCTCGACTAGCACGCTGCCAGTTTGAGATGGCAATAAGACCACCCAAGAACGCGCCGGCAATTGAGATGAAGAAAGACACCATCTCAGCTGTGATGTTCATGACCTCACCCCTTAATGCCTTACCGTAAATGTGAGAGATCCATAACGCCATGCGTTAGAGACTTTCCCGCCTTGGTCTTGAAGGTAAATGTTGCCGTCAGGTCTCGCTGAGATAGCCGTAATAACATCTGCATGTCCAGGACAAATACCAGGCATATATACGATTGACTCATTACCGTCTGAAACTGAGCCATACTTTTCATGATCTACTAGAGGTGGTCTCGCTCCTTCAGGAATAGTGAAGGGACATCTAACTGCGTCATAAGACACGTTGTTTGCGAGCCAGCCTCGAACCTTAATAGTCACAGAATCGCCCGTGCGATAGATGTGCCAGTAATTTTTATAGCTACCCTGATCCTGTAGAACTACTGTCTCAAAATCGCCGTTATCATCTTGATAGAGCGTATTCGCAAACATAAAGAGTTGCTCTGGCTTAGACGCAACAACGCCATTAAGCTTTACACGATAGAGCGGGAAGTAGTCTTGAGCGTCGCCATTTAAGACGTTACCCGCTGGTACTAATGGGTCCTCAGCTTTACCAGATGTAGGTACACCACGTAGAACCTCAAGCTTTGCCGACTCAATTCCCTGCGCGTTACGCTCATATTTAAGGCAGATAAAGTCGTTACGGTTCTGTCCTTGAGTTCCAGAAGTGATTGTGACCTGCTCTGGGGCGGTGACACTCACTTGTCTACCATGCAGAGAGGCATCGCCGGTTGCAATAGTGACTCGATTGGCACTCTCTTGCGTAGCCGCCAGACGCTTACCAACTGCAAGCACGACGCTCTTTTCACCAAAAATACCAGCGTGCAAACGTCCTTTATCAGCACCGGTAATGTGAGGTGCTTGACCCTGTCCATCGACGCATGTAACCGCCATATTAATTCACCTTGCTTTCAAACTCTTTGAATGAAGCATCATGTTTTGCAAGAAGCTCAAGATATGCTTTGTAGCAACTCTCGCAATAAGTGCGATTCTCCTCTCCTCGCTGTGACTGACGCTTAATGTCATGCCATTGAGCGAGCGAGTATGTATTGCTTGGAGTAACAAACTCAGACTTACCGCATCTGTCACAGGTATATCTGGAGCCTTGTTCTTTAGCCATTACGCCGTCCTTTCCCACTTAAAACCGTCAAGTGACGGCAGGCGTTTCCATGTACCGCCGAGGCTCGATGGATTAAATGATTTAGTTGTTTCATAGATTGAACCGATTGGATGAGCAGCCAGGAATCCTCCACCTTGGTTTGCTCCCCCACTAATTTGAAGAGTCACCATTGATTGAGCGATTGAAGTAATACGTCCGAATTCGTCAACCGTAAGACGCGGAATTGCAAAATTGGCATTATTCCCAGCCACAATTGATTCTGAAAGGCCGTATGAACCAGCCTCTGCACCAGAACTTTGAAGGCTTAAAGTGACGTTGGAACCCGTCTGGGAAACTGCAAGCGGACCTGTTGAGGATACATTTTTAACGCTTGAGTTTGCTGAAACTAACGCGTTATTGCCAATGTCTTTTGCCTCATGCGCTTGACCTTGAGCGGCAACCGCAGCCGACTGTGCGGCAGCAATATGAGTCTCAATATCAGCGACTTTCTCATCCGACATAACCGCTGAGATGCGATTACCGACAATACGAATGCCAGTGCCAGCTACATATGTAGTTCCAGCACCTTGAGACGCTCCAGAAGACTCAAATGAAACTCCATGTGAGCCGCGAGTCTGATTTGGTGAAGTCACTTCATAACTTACACTCATTACCCCGCTCGCGACTTTTACTATCTTCTTGCCAATAGTCGCTTGAGTTCGTCTTCCTGTGTCTTGATTTTCAGCAACGACAACATCATCAATATAAAGATTCAAGCCGTCATGGACTGTAATGTCTACGGAAGACTGAGCTTGAAGCTCTTTGAGCTTCTTTGTTCCCTCTTTTTCAAGCTCCGCATCCTCGATATTGTTGTAGTCATAGAGCATTTCCACTGCATCTTGGCCAAACAAACTTTGCGTCTTTGAAATGCGTCCTGCACGGTCTGCGTAGAGGTGAATAACTGTACGACTTGCAAGCTCACCTTTACCAGCGCAGATTAAGTGATTTACAGGATGATATGACGTCTTAGACTTGTAATCCAGGGCGTCAGAATCAAGTCTGTTATCCGTGAGAGGCTCTAGCCAAATAAGTGTCTTACCGTCAGCACGTTGAATTCTAAGACGTGAGCCCGCAGCATTTGCAATGTGTCTTAATGCTGTATAAGCATCGCAAAAACGAGGTAGCTGGCACTTAATAATTGTCTCAGACTGCCCCGTTTTAGCCTCAAATACTGTTGCAAGATCTGCTGCAGTAACAATGCTCTCGATGGCTGTTTGAGCCTTATCTGAGATATTGATGTAATCAGTACTCGGAACCAAGATTTTTGAAGCGAGCATACCGTGCCAGGTACGCCCGCTCCATGTAGTCGTAGACACACCGCCGTCAAGCGAGTCTGAAGCTGTATCTATGATGCCGCCGTATTCTGTGCCATCGATTGATACTAGATATCCATCTTTGATTGGAATCGACGGGGCAAATACTTCAAAAGAATTTCCCGTATCTCCAAAAGAAAGGTCGAGCACATAGTCCTCTGTGCCGGCAATATCTTCACCATCAGCCTTTGACACCGTTAAGATGTCCATGGAAGACCTCCCCTTGTTTCCCACCATTCAACATCAAAGCCGAATGTGCCGTCCCACGAGACGTTCTGAAAGCCTTGTTTCAGCGGTTCAAAGCAATAGTTGCCGCCGCCTTTACCGCTGCCACGGCTACCAACATCGAAGCGGTCTGACACGTCCCCAAGTTCAGTAACAAGTGTGATTGTCTTGCGAGTACGAGTGCCATCTACAACAAGACGACCTCCACTTGGGACCGTCACTAAAAATGAGTAAGTGTTATCACCAATCACAATTCGTGGCTGGAGAGCAGTCCCGTAAATGGTGAACTTTACTGGACATTCTGAAGATGAGCGAACTTCAAGCTGGTTTGGCGGTCTCGTAATACCAAGGTTGTATGGAGCGTTGGTCGGTAAATTAAGCCAATCACTCTGTACATCATCGTGAGTCACGCTAAAGCTTTTAATGTGGCTTTTGTGCCATGAACCTTCTAACAAAATAACTGTAAGAGCAACTGTTGCCTGATCATGAAAGACCGATTGGACCTCACTTTTAGACACATACACATCTTGCGACCATTCATTGTTATAGACGAGTGCTCCTGGCTTTTGATTATTGAAGTCGAATTCAAATTCATTGGCCATTGATTCCGCTAGTTCAGAACCCTCAATGAATAAATCTAACGTGACTTCTTGAGCATTAGATGAAATGCCAGAGACAGAACGCGCTCCTAGCGTGTATCCAGGCTTATAACCTCTAAGAGATGTGCCAGTACCAATTGAGGCTTCTGGCACATCAAGCTCAAAGCTATTACCGCGGGAAGAAACGTATTTAAGCTTACGCATTCGTCCTCACCGCCTTCTGAACCGCTCGAGCGAAATCACGGTCTCCAATATTGTTAGAGTTCTCATCAATAACCTGTCCGAGCTCACCGTTACGCATGAAGTCATAGATATCTGCAAGCGTGGTTGCGTTTGCGCGTTGCTGCCTTGAGTCAAGCTCAAAAGCAGCACGATAAATACCGTTTGCATTAGCGTCAGCAACCGCTGAGAAGCTCAGGGGACGAGCATTACTAAAGACGTCATGTACGCTTGACAGAGCACTCATTGCTTCTGTTTCAGCAAGTGCGGAACTTCCCTTAATTCCCCTTGCGAAGTCTCTCATAAGAGCACGTCCAGAATACGTCGTGTAGCCATGCCCTGAGAATGGTCCTTTCTTTGCAGGTGAGAATGGGAATAGCTTACGCACCGCACCGAGAGCGTCTGATGCTGCGCTTGTTACTGCATTTACAGCATTTCTGATGCCTTTGGCGAAGCCATCTAAGAGCGCTTTACCAGAATTAACAAGCCAATCGCCCGCATTAGAAAAGAAACTTTTAATCTTATCTGGAACGCTCTTCACAAAATCAACTGCTGCATTTAGGCCATCTGTAACCCCACGGAGAAATCCGTCGGCGGCCTCTGATGCTTTTGCCGCCATGTCGACTGCCCAAAGAGCAATATTTACCAAAAGCGTTGCAAGGGCAGTTTGAACTTGTTCTGGAATCGTCGATACAAATAAGACGAACTGAGCAAATGCGCTTGGTAGGTCAACAGTAAAGAAGTTGACAACGTTCTGAACAAATTCAGAGCCAATCTGAACCGCCAGCTGAGCAAGTTGAGCGCCTAGTCCAAACAGAAATACAACTGCAAAAGTAAGCGCGTAAAGAACCATTGATGGTAGTTCTTGGATGAATTGTCCTACCGCTGCGGGAATCCCTTGAACAAATTGGACGAATTGAGTGAAAGCTGTTGGCAATGTTGTTGTAAAGAAACCAACTATGGAATCTACTGCACCACTAATAGCCGAGCAAATAGAGTTCCAAATACCAATTACAGCATTTCTAAAATCTTCATTAGTATTCCAGAGCCATGTAAAAACAGCCCCGAGAGCAACTACCGCAACTGCAATCCAGCCAATAACAGGGATAGATCCTACGAGAGCTAGAAGGCTTGTTCCCACGCCACTAATGGCCGTTGAAATCGTCCCGAAGACACTCGCAAGTGCCCCACCCTCACCAACAAGCTCACCAAAAACAGAAAGCGTTGATAGGACGCCTTCTCCACCCTTGATAGCATCAAAGGCCAAAGAAGCGGCACTTTTTAGAAGTCCAAAGTCATCTGCTATTGAACGTACGGCTTTGATTGTTTCGTAAGCAATCAGGGCGGTTGCTACGGCAACAATGACGGGCGCGACAACCGTGAGGTTGTCTCTCAAACCTTGGACTGCGTCACGAGCAAGCTCTATGGCAGATTTAACGCCATCGACGGCAGATTTAAGCAAATCTGCTGCGCTGCGGGATGTATCCTCTGAGCTATCTAAACCAGTAAACGTTGTTATGAGGTCGCCAATAAGCCCGATAGTACTGTCAAATACGTCTTTTAGCGCATTTAAAGCATCGCCAAATGATGTGATTGCTCCGTTATTTTGAAGCTGATCCATGAAAGAACCAACAGTGGAAATAACGGGGTCAAGATACGTGATAACTGTATCGGCTATACCAGAAAAGCTGCTAGAGAAATCATTGATTGCACCTGCAATATTAGCTTGGCCAATATGATCAATAATCTTAGCAACAGCCTTATTAATGCGGTTTTGAACATTGGTCCATGCGGTGCCAATTGACTCCGTTGAGATACGTGCCTGCTCAGCAAATGAAGCATAGCCAGGAAGACCTTCATTATTGAGGCTTACAATTGCATTGTTGAATTGGTCAAATGTAATTGCGCCGCTTTGCATAGCCTTATACAGGTCTGCTTGGTTTGCATTAGCACCGAGTAGAGCTTTAGCAATCTGATTCAGCTGGCCTGGCATCGCTTGCGCAAGAATCTTCCATGACTGCATGTCGACTCTGCCAGTTGAAAGCATCTGGGAATACTGCTCAAAGGCAGAATTCATTACCTCTTGACTCTTGCCGCCTGCCAAAAGTGCGTTATTAAATGCCAGGGCAACATCTGTTGCTGTGGCAAGTGAACCAGACACAGGCGCAATCTTCTGCACTGAGCCAACAATAGCGTCAAGCGATGTCGGAAGACCATCGATACCAGCTGAAAGCCGTTCAATAGTCGCACGCGCGTCGTCTGCAGAATATCCAACAGACTGCATAATCTTAGGGAAGTTTGCAATCGTATCGACACGGTTGACAGCAGAGGCAATTGAGCCAGAAATAGCATCTAAGGCGCGAGATGTAACGCTCGACACAATTCCCATAATTGCACCGGTTGCGCCGCCAAAGCCGCTTGCATAGTTTTGAGCAGCCTGTCGTCCAGCATTCGTGTGGACAGACACTGCCGATTTATATCCACTTCCCAGTGCTCGCTTAACATTAGCACCAAGATTGTCGAATTTAGGAGTAAGAAGGACGGAACCTCTTACTACTGTTCCAGCCACTATTCACCTCCTAGCGTTCTCTAAAAAGAAGCTCCTCAACGCGGTCCTGTGACACGTTAAGAAGCTTCTTTTTACTTTGTTCTTGTTTCAGTTCTGGACGCTTGACCGCGTCAGGCTTTCTGCCTTTACCTCCGGCTTGTTCATATCGAAGATACGAAAGGTTGTCGACCGCTAGTGCAAGCAAATAGTCACTATTTGACCAGTCATTTCTTGGGTCAACAGAGCATACTGTTCTAGAACCATGAGGGAGGTTTATCATCAAATAAAACAGACGCTCAAACTCACAAGAGTCAATGAGCGTCTGTAGCTTTACTTGGTAATACTGCTGAAAGTCTGCTTCCAGCTTGCCCCTTTTTGTGTCATCACACAGAATTGGAGCAAGCGGAATTAGTTTTTTGCGTCAAGTTTTTCCAGAAGAGCGGACTCAATGCGCATGATTTCTTCAGCGTCGTCATATCCGAGTTTAGCAGTTACGACTTCCACAACATGATTGTCAACATTGCCGCTAAAGACAAAGTCGTAGAGAGCAAGTACAGGAGAAAGTGATTCTGGGCTATTTTGCTCAGCATCGCTAACACGAGCCATGCGACGCATAAACTCACGAGACTTAATTCTGCGCATGTCAACGACATACTCTTCACCCTCGAATTCAATTATGCGCTCATATGGAGCGTACTTAGGCTTATCCTGTACGAAGTCAAGATAATCGTGCTCCAACTTTGCACGTGAATTTTCTTTCTCCGCTGCGAGCTCTCGAAGCTGCTCCGCTGACATGTTGGAAATATCCATATTGAGTCCTCTCAAAACTTAATTAATGTACAACGCCAGGAGTCGCACTCGCTTTTGTGGTGTCGTAGAAGACATCACGGTAAGTATCACCGTCAAAGACCTCGGCTGGCATACACTTAATGGTTGGTGTATAGCCAAGGAAGTCAGAGCTGTTCTGCTTTACGGTATCGCGCTCAAAAATGCGTCCGACAGGAATAATAGAACGCTTGACCGTAGTCTCATTAATAACAGCGTCAAAAATATAGACACGAGGTGCAGTAAAGCGTGGGTTGTGTCGAACAGTAATAGAGCCGTCTGTCTCAACCTTGACGTTATCGTCTCCATAAATGACCTTCAAAATAGTCTCAGCGGACTCAAGGAATGTCACCTTTGCAGACTCTGAGTACTTAGAAATTGAGGAACTAATAGCGTTTCCTCCCCAGTCGTTCTTATCCTCTGCAGAGAGATCAACAGAAAACTCAACGCCATCCTCAGAGATATATCCAAGTGACTTAATCTTGCCGGGGTTTGCAGTCATCAGATCCTTGATGGTCTTCTTAACATCAAGAAGCGTCTTAATGTCAACGCTTGGGTCAACGACTGCGGCATATCCGCCAGGACGGCCCTTTGCTGCTCCGACGTAATTTGCATTGTAAATAGCATCAGCCATGATTACTCCTTACAGACGTGTAGTGATATACACATCTAATTGATATCGATATTTCTTTGAATCCGGGTCTGGGAAGTCGTAAATACTTTGAACTTCAACCTTGATAACCTTGTCAAGCTCTTGCCAGCACTCAAGCAAAAGAAGTCTTATTGCCAAGGCTAGCTTATATGCAGCGGCATCCGTGGTACTCCAAGCCTGAACTGCAAGATTAGCCGTATCCCAGCCAATCGTAGAGCTTCCCCCGGTTCGCGTAACGGTAATAAACTCTTTTGGTTCGCGGGCGGGAACTCGTGTTGAAGCGGGAATATTGAGCTTTTGACTCATATACTTAGTAAGGTCTGAAAGAATGTCATAGCTCATCCTCTACATCCCTTCTTAAGAATATTAAGCTTTGCGTTAGCACGTCCAGCCCATATGCCGTTCTCCGCTCCAGAGCAGTACACAAGGCCAGCTGCGGTGTACTCTCGATTAACCCATTTAGCGTCAAATCGAGCACCATGTTTGAGGTATTTTTCTGGCAGTAAAGAATTACATTTTGCCGCACAAATCTGAGCCGCTTCACGGCACATATCAGCTACAGGAGCGGTGTGAAGTACCTCGCGGATACCAGCCAAATCAGGTTTAAGCCCTGTGACGACAAAATCATTACCCATCTACAACCACCGCCTCAACTTCCCTGTCCCAGTCGAGCGGAGTTAGACTGTCGAGATAGGGTTGCGGGTCACCAACGACCGCAAACCTCATGCCATCAAACTCAATAAAAGTTCCCTTTAGGCTTCGCTTATAAGTTTTTGGAAAGTGAAACACCATGTCTATGCGGTCACCATTTGGACGCGTTGCAGACAAATCAGATGTCGCAACCGGAGCTGGTAAGACATTGTCAACAAGCTCATAAGACTCTACTCCAGAGGTCTCATTGCCATGATCGTCTAAGACAGTGGTCACTCTAACCACTTCTACCTGAACACCTCTAATGGCTGCCATCATTCACCTCATGGTCTTGCTTACACATCGGCTGAATTGAGCCAATTCTGATACCACTCAAGCCGAGTCGAGTGCGCTCAGAGCGCGTTACATACAAATCAGCTGTTGGGTTTGCGAAAGTCAATGTCGACTCATAAGGACCAGCATGCTGACTGTACTGAGAAGCACCCTCAAAACCAGCAGGAACATTCACAGCACGAGCAACAATCGCGCAAGTAACGGCGCAAGCATTCTCATCAAATCGAAGGTTTAAGCCTTCTTTGTAAGCCGTTTGATGATATGCAATGAAATTTGAGCGCAAGAGGGCTGAGGCATCTTGCAAAAGCACCTCAACCCTCTCTGGAGCACCAGACCCATAACGTCTCTCATAGTCGGCCTTTGTGGCAAAGCTTCTTGTCTCTGCCATATAAGCCTCCTATTAAGCAGCGGTACCGTTTGCAAGGCGGACAAACTGTGCCTTATCACGTGCGACAAAGCCGAACATAAAGGTGCACTTAAGAGCAAACATATCACGCTGATAGAGGTTCATTGCAGTGCCTCCAGCATTGATGGTTGCCTGGTCTGCCATAGAGACAGTGATGTCCTTAACGAGACCAAAGCGAGCACCAGTCCAGTCACCACCGACACCAACAAGCTCAGGGGTCTTAGAGGCAACCTTTGCCTGATAAGCTGCACGAGAGAAGAGAGATGGAATAGCAAGAACAGAAGAGCCGCCATCCTTACCCTCAACAGATGGGTTGGTGATAAAGAGTGGACGCTGCTGGCTGTCCTTAGCCTTAAGAAGCAGAGTGCGTGCCTTTGGAGAAAGTACCCAACCGTTAAGGTCACCGTTAGCGTTAGAGACCTTCTCGAGTGCGTCAACAAAGCCGTCATAAGGCTTAACAGAAAGGTCTACAGACTCAGCGTCTGCAAGGGTGTCAAAGCCAGTGCCAGGTGCAGTGCCATACATAATGGTAGAGTCAACCTTGCGACCAATGGCTCCTGGAAGACGATTCTGAAGCTCGGCAAAGATGGCCTCATAGTTATCTTTGAACTCATTGGAGAAGAGCTCAATAACAGTGAGCTTATAAGGCTTCATTTCCTTAACGCCAAGAGAGGTATTAGATACCTTAGCCTCTTCACCCTCAGCGGTAAAAGAAGCCTCTGGGTCACCAGTTACAACTGGGATAGTCATGCCGCGGCCAGGAAGCTCAATTGGAGTTGCAAGCTGCATAATTGCAGACTGGTCTTGGACGTTTGCAAAGATCTCGTCAGAGAGGTCTTTTGGAAGTGTTGCAGAAGTTGTCAAAATACCGGTTGCCATACTTAAATCCTTTCAATTAGTTGAATGTTTCGGCCATGAATTGACCAAATTTTTGCGCTGGAGTCTCTCCAGCCTGTGTAGAAATACCTGATTCTGGAATGATTGGAGCAGAAGGCTTTTTGGCGAACGCCGCTACGGCTTCTGCAAACGTCTTCATGCTCTCTTCATCTGCGCCCTGAATGAGGTCCTCTGGTACCCCTGTGTCTTTAGCGACTTGCTTGCGCATCTGCTGCAATTTAGCGTTCTCATCACGTGTCTGCAGTTCACCTTTAAGGTTGTCAACCTCAGCGAGTGCCTTTTTCAGCTCCTCGGAGCCACTCTTTTCGAGTTCGTCAAGCTTTTCAGCCTTGGCTTTCAAGTCATCATAATCAGAGAACTCAGAGCGTACTTTTTCACGCTCTCTTTCCAGCCTGTCTCTCACGATCTTGTCGAGCTGCTCTTGAGTGGTTACAGGTTCCTTCAAATCCATTTCTTTCCTTTCAACAGGTTCCGTCCGCTCGGACGTTTACGAGTAGCATTACCCTTGCTACGAGGTAGGTACCGCTTTTCCGCAACGGTTGCGTATATGAAAAAAGCCACTTTTCAGTGGCTTAAATCAACGAAAATAGATACACTTACTAGTTAAAGGACGAGCCAACGGCTGGACTGAGTCGGGTTTGTAGGTGAATGAAATGCATCTGCGAGAGTGGGTGCATTTTTTAATATGTCTTATCTACTAGTATCCCAAATCACATAGATTCTTTAAGTGGCATAAATTAACGAAATTGGGTATAATTAATACAAAGAGCGAGCAGCCCGCGTACAACTGCGCGAATTTGCACTCGCTCTTTTATTTGTGCACATTTACTAATTTCCCTGTTTTTGTAAAACAAGCAATCGTATAATTCGCACCGAATTCATTCGTAACATCTTGTATTGCTTTGATAAGATCTGCGTCACTAAACTTAGATTCAGAGTTATCTATCACCATCCTTATAACCCCCTTTTTTCTTTCATTAGTCTTTAGAACATAGTTTTTTACTGCTCCAAAGGCATTTTCAGAGTCTTGAGGAGTCTTTATCTCAACGCCGTTTTCAAAATCGGGTAGTCCAACTTTACGCTTTATGCCATCTGTAATAACCCAGTCGTAGTCAATCTGAAAATGTGGTTCAATGCCTACGGTTGCAAGCCTATGAGCCGTTCTATCTTCCCACGGATTATCTATTGTTACTGAATGCTTGATTTTCGGTGTTTCATAAGTCACTTCAGGCGGAGTGCCAGTGTAAAGCCACTTAAAATCTCTTGTCTCACATTCAGCAATAATCGCAAAACGATTCTCCCACGTAGGCTTGAGTCCAAGCGTGTTGGCGCATTCAACCCAGCGAGCATACATCTCTTCTGGATTGTATCCATCAATGATGGTATCTTCTGTTCCTGGAACAATGATGCAGTCACAGTGGAGATGAAACTTATGCCCAAGACCTCCCGCCTTTAATTCTGACGTGTAGTCAAAACCACGTGTTGACAGCATAAAGCACCATCCGCAGGTCTCTGTACCGGACGGGACTCTTGCCCAGCGAATATTCGAGCGAGCAACGTTTCTGTACATATTAGTATTAGCTTCACGATGTACATAAAAACGAGTAAGCGTTGCGCAAGCGTCAATAAACTTCTGGTTGTTACCATCAACTAAGTCTTTTGCAAGGTAGTGAATTTTTTTCTCAACTAAACCCTGTTCAATAGTTTGATGATAACGAAACCTTGCCTTAACGCCTTCTGCTTTTACTATCTCATCAAACAGCTCTCCTGCAATCTCTCCTGCTTGAGGAGAAAAGGCGTTGAGAGCTTGTTTTATTGACTTAATAGCCATGTTGCGAAGCTCTGCTACTGAAGAGTTAGGATTAGCAGTTCTGAGTGCGTCGTAATAGTCAGACATAAATTCAGCCGCATCATTTGCGGCTGAATCAAGCTCTTTTCTATATTGCGAAATTCTATCCTTGCTTACCTGCATCAATTACACCGTCCAGTAAGTCTTGATTGTCAACTGGAGTCTTTGCAGCCTTTGCCGCAAAGCGTGCCCTAAGAAGCTCTTGTGCTGACGCTCTTTCCCTGTCACTTTCAAGCCTTTGAACTTGGTCATCTGTAAAGCCTAGTTCCTCAAGAAGAATCTCAGAATTGACAATCCATGGGACAGCCTGGGCAATTTTGAGCATGGAATCAGCCTGGGAAACGATTGACGGCATCGCAGGATTGCGCCATTTAGCCGTGATATTAGGCTCTGTTGTAAGCACCTCAGCAAATGATATGTTTCTCTTAACTGCCAACGCCATAAGAGCAATATCTCGAAGAGCTTCACCGTTGTCAGCGTTGAGGTTTTGAGCATCAACAACCAAAGGCTCTTTTGCGGCGTAGATTGCTTCTGCTGAACTTGGGTTATCAGATACAATTCCGAGTTCTGATATTGGAACATTCGTCTCAGCAGAAAAACGAGCGGCAAGTGAGCGCATGTAGTCAATATGCGGCTGCATTGAACCCTGTTGCAGCTGGCCGAACGTTGGAGTATCGCCATCAGCGTCTTTTGAGACTGCAAAGATTGAACCAATATAGGCATCCCATTTTGAGAGCTTGTTGAGAGCCTCTGGGTCAGCACCAACAAGATACTTTTGAGGTGCTGTCATAAACTCTGCTGCAACTTCAGCACGTACGCTTGAGCGCATTGCATCATCAGTCAGATCCATAACAGCTCGAGTGATGCGTGACTTACCGAATGGACGGTCAAGCGTTGCCTCGTAGACCAAAGGCTCCATGAGGCATCGGCCCATTCCATGCGGAATGTATTCAGCAACCCAGCGAGTCGAGTCAAGTGGTCTACGAATGCGAATAATGTCGGTATCGGTAAAGACATTAATCCACGTTGGGGCATTCCTGTGATTCGGTCGATTGTCACGATCAACTACAACAATGCCAGCCTGGATACGATGTAAGCGTTCATCCCAAAGAGCGGCGGCGGATACTGCAGAATATGCAGAAATAATAACCGCAGGTTCTCCTGCATCGACATCTCCAGCGGTAACAGTAAGAAATGCACAGGAATTTCTAAGTTGGCCTTTAACGGCCTTGCGATAACGACGCTTAAGAGCGTTTTCACGAACAATAGCCTGTAATTCCTTGGCAGTGTCCTCATCCGTGCAAGTAAAACCATCGAACTGAGAGCGGTCAGCAAGAGCATCTACAGCCTTTGCTGGCCATGAAATAGCCTGCTCAAAATTCCTTAAGCCATCAGGCACCGAAATGCCGAGCTGCTGAGGCTTTATATGCATGAGATAGTAACCATCACGCAAGCGATTACGAGCAAGGGTCTTTGAGTAAACTGCACAGAGATTTAAAACTGTCTGCCTATCTTCTTTTCTCAGTCCAGCCGCTGTTGCAATTGCAACAGGAATAATTCCAATTGTCACCAGACTACCTGCTTTCTAGCTGGGTTTCGTTTAGTGGTCCTAACGCCATAAAGTGCAAGTGCCGCAGATTCAGCAGCGGTACACGTTGCTTTTGGAGAATCTCCAAATCCAAAGCCACCGTTATTTCCAATTGCACGCCTGGACGAGCCTGTAACAGACTCGTCCAGTGCTGGAGAGGGGACGTGACATATACTGTGTGCTCCAACTTCATCAACAAATCTTGAAGCTGCCGCTACAGCCTGTTTTGTATCGCAAAGAACGATGCCTCGCTTTGGAAAACGCAACTCCTGCAAGCGTTCAGCCAGCTGAGCTGCACCAGAACGGCCGTCAATAACTACACACGCAATGCGACTCTCGCGTTCCTTGATCCATTGAGCGAGGTTTTGACCAACACCATAAGCGTCTGCGATATCCACGAGCTCAACATAAGCTGTTGGGTTATCTTGCTGAGTTAGAGCCGCTGAAATTGCCACTTTCTTTCCATCGAGCGAATATTTGATTCCAAAAGCAAGAAGACCATCGTCATAGGGTTCTTCTGTTATGCACTCATTCCAGTCATTTGCTTTGACGATATATTCAACTGAAGTATCAAGTGTTGACCACCAGCCAAGACGCTCACGAGCAAATCCATCTTTTGTCATCTGATGCCATTCATTGAGTACTGCTCTTTCCGTAATGCGAGAGCCGAGAGCCGGATTAGTCTCATAAGCAAGTTTGAGCGCTTCTTCATCGCTGGTACCCTCTCTCGGAACCGATTTTGCGGCCCATTCAAGCCACCAAGCCTCACCAGGACTGTCGGAGTGAGCTGTATCGTGCATTCGTTTGAATACCGTTCCTCTGCAGGTTGGGTCTGGCGGTGTTCCGATATATATGACTTGCGGAGAACCATCTTTTGATGCAGAAACAGTTGGCAAAATAGCATTTAGCTGAGCGTCTGTAAGCTCCTGTGCCTCGTCAATAATAATGAGTGAACGTGTGCCTCCGCGTGCCTTTGATGTCGTGCGAGTCGAAAACTTAAGCCTTCCGATTGCGCGTTTGCCACTTTTATAATGTCCGCAATCAAAGAGTAAGTACTGCTTGCCTGGCTGCCTATACGCCTTAAGAAGAAGTTCAGCTAAGTCTGGATACGTCTCGTCGTCCGTAAAAAGGTTCACGATCATATCAAAGAACTCATCAACGGTATCTGCATTGTGAGCTGAATAGACAACGTCCATTCCACAAATGGCCGCACACCAAATGCCGTAGAGTCGTGCGGCAAACGATTTACCATTTTGTCGTGGCTTAGCTGCACCAATAGTTTCAGCCGCTGGCATACCTTTAGCGTCTTTAGCCATATAAAGTTCAAGCTCGTATTTTTGCGCATCATCAAGCTTAAACCCGTAATGAGAAAACATATTTATGCAAGCTTTTGCATCAGAATGATGATATTTTCCAATGCGTTCAAAGGTCGGTTTTTGATTTCCAACACGTTTTTTACGCCTTGGCATCACGAGACCTCTTTGAGATATGTCTTTCTGGCTCGTTTAGCGGGGCTCGGTTTTTTAGCTGCAAGCAACTTCTCTTTTTCCATTGCGTCGACTTCGTCAACTACCTGGACGAATGTCTTTACAATGGCTGCAAAGTCGCGGCCAGATTCACAATCATCTAGCTTCTTTGCCATAGTTATCTGCAGTGCTTTATAGATGTCATACCGACCACCCTCTCTGCAAATAGTAACTAGTTTCTTGGCCATTAAGACCTCCTTTCAGGCTCACTTCACTGTGGAAAATTTGAGGGTTCGCTATATTCTGACTATGCCAAGGGGCGTCTTTTTGGGGCTGTGGGAGGGTGTACCCCCCTACCACAGACGCGTTCTTACAATAGGTAGTGCATTACCCTTAAGCTCGTCCATCATGCGGTTACCGCGCTTCTGGTTGCATATGCGGTGCGCCGCTTTAACATTCTCTGGGTCGCATGCGGCAGCTCGTCTTTGCTCAAGAGGTAGCCTTGAAACAGGTACAACCTCATCCATCTCAAAGCTCATCGGGTCACCTGCAGGAAGCGAGTAATCGATTGGCATACCGCAAATGTGACACGGTTCTTCTCGTGCAATCATCTGTTTTCGCAACTGATCTCTAGCATATGAGCGCCTGATGTTGTAGCTCATTTGCTCACCTGCCTAACAAAAAAGCGCCCTGGCTTGTACCAGAACGCTTATTAGTTCCTTTGTTGCGTAAACCGCTAAAATACATAATATCACAAAACACCGCGCAAGAGTGCGCAAGAGTGCGCAGAACTTAATTTCTCGAGTTCTCCATATCTCTACGGATTAACTCTTTGATATAGCTCGAGCGGTTCTTCTTTGACTCTAGAAACTCTAACAAGTCTTTATCGCTTGGATACAGGTTAAACATAATCGCTTTAACATTGTTCTTGCGATACTTAGCGCTTGCCCGCTTTTGAGCTTCACTAGTAGCCATTATCGACTTTCCTTCTTGCGGATAGTTTTGTAAAGAATGTGCGTTACTGCAACAGTAACCAATATGAGTAATACGTTTTCCATTTTGTGCTCCTTTATGTTAATCTTAGAGCCTAGGAGATACCAGCTGCAACTGATATCCCCTTTGGCTTTAAGTCCTTACTCTTCGTCGGGGTGGGACTTTTTTAGTTTCTCTGCAATCTTTTCAACTGTGACTGTGGCTACTGCTGTGAAGACTGCAAGAAACAATTGCCATATCTTTTCTTCCATCTCTCACCTCCTTTCTTGTTGTATATAGTATATAACTAATATCTATACATTACAAGCAAAAAGGCAAAATAGATTATTTATTTTTCAAGAATTTTTCGATGTAATTCTCCTCATCAATTGTCTCAAAGACCTCACGTTCCAACTGCTGAAGCGTTCTCACAGGAGTAAGAAGTCTCTCAGATACGTCATTCCAAGTCAGGCATTGAAGATACCGCCATTGCAGCAAATCAGCATAGATATTACCCATTAACTGGCATATGCCACCGTCTCCGAGTTGGCTCACACCATAAAGCAACGTATAAGCATCATTGATATAGTCATAATTGTCATTCATTCTTTTAGACAATAGAGCTTCTAGATCTATGCGTTTATCTACTTTTGCCATCGTGTCTTGATTAGAGCCTTTACTCCCGCCAACTGAATAAGATTGAGCTTTTGCTCCCTCAGTTTCTTGAAGGCTCATAATTTGCTGCAATGCTCTTGTATTCTCTCTTGACGCTTCTGCTACACCATGAAAGAACTCTGACGCGGTCAAACCACTGTAATCCATAATTCTCCAAACGTATCAACGTTTAGTTAGAGTAGTTATTTAAATTATATGATTTAGCTGGCTCGATAGAGAGTTTTCAACATTATGTATACAAGTTTTCTACAACTTATAAACATTATTGTATTGTTGAGCGGAATAACCTCTAATTTTTTATAGGAGGGGGCGCAACCGGTACGCTTGCGAGCCTTTCTCCGCCGCTTTGCGAAATTGCTTTGCGTGCAATTCGCAAGCTGCTTGCTTGCTATACCGTTACGTTTTTCGATAGAAAAGCGAAGTAAGTATAGCACATCGAAAATCTCATAATGAGCGTATTGAGCGTAACGGAATTTATTGAGCGCTACCAACAAAATCTACATAATTTTTAGCCTAATTTCTTTAATTTAGGGGTCTCAGATGACTCCAAGACCCCTTTGTATAGGCTCTACCCAACTAATAAATAATTTAATTAGTCTTTAGAACGGAATATCCGAATCGTACAACTCTTCTTCTGGTGCCTGTGGTGCAGTGAATGAAGGTTGGCTCTGCGCTATGGTAGCCGTTGTTTGAGACTTTGAAAGGAACTCAATCTCCCCTACAACAACCTCTAGTTTGCTACGCCTCTGACCGTCTTTGGTTTCCCAGGAACTGTAATGCAGTTTGCCATCAATAGAGACCTTTGCGCCCTTAGAGATAAAGCGTGAGAGAGCTTCAGCACGCTGTCCAAAAACAATGCAGTCAATGAAGTTAGGAACATTCTCCCATTTGCCTGTTTGCGGATTCTTGCGTTGGTCATTAACGGCTACACCAAACGAAAGGATATTTGTTCCTCCTGCTGTAGAACGGAGCTCCGGGTCACGGGTTAGGTTTCCAGAGATGTTAACGCGGTTAATTGACATATTGAACTCCTAAAAATACTTATCGATAATTTTTTCAACGTCCATTACACGAGGTGAATATGAGTAGTTGGACATTTCCCAAACAAGAAATTTATGTGGGAAGCCTCTAATATCATCACCATATAGAACTGAAACCCAGTTACCGCGAGACTTGAAATAAATGTGCTCAACACAAGCGTTGCTGCGGTCAGTCCATGTCTTACCATAAAGCTCTAGAGCTTCACACAATTCTTGGCAGTGCTTACTTCGCTCCATGTCTACCAAGCACCTCCAGAATCTCTTCTGGCGTTTTAGCCGCTCCAGGACCGAACGCATAGTCATCTATCGAATAAATAATAGAAACCTCAAGTTTTAACGGGAATCCTGATGTGACGCCATGTTCAACACCATCTGATGTGATGTAGTAAGAGCACAAACAACAAAGTACTGACCCATCATCTAATGGAATCCAAGTTCGCTCAGTAGTAAATCCAGAATGGTCTTCCCAAGGAATATTTTGAGCGTCAAGCAATCTGCGTAGATCCTTTGTGACTTTAGAAATAGTCATGCTATTGTCTGCCTTTTCTTTAATTGTCTGATAATTACTTCTTATCTAGCACTCACTAAGGGATAAAAAGAAACTTCAAGTTGAATGAACGTTTTTTGTAGAATTCAACTTGATTAAAAATTGCTGATTGCAACAAATTGCAACAAGCCTTTAAGGCATGGAGCGATTAGAACTCTCTTTGTTCAATGGTCCTAAGTGCGTCCCCAAACGCTTCTGCCGCTCCCCTATCACGTCCTGGCAGCAAATGGGAATAAATTCTTAATGTCGTTGCTGGGTCAGCATGACCAAGGCGCTCTGAGAGAGTCTTTAAGTCAACTCCGCTTGCTAAACACCAAGACGCGTGAGTATGTCTGAGTGAGTGGAACGTAATGCCTTGAGGTAGCTGAAGAGTGCGTCTCATACGTGTAAATGACCTCGAGACGCTCGTAGGTCGCATGTAAGAGCCATCTAGACTAATTAACGGTGTAGAAGACTCTACAAAGGCAATATGGGCTTTCTGAAGCTTCATGTAGTCACTGATAAAACTGATGTCTGAATCGGTGATGGCAATGTTTCTTGATCTCTTGCCCTTAGTAGATTCTCGTCTATATGGCTTTCTGTAAGACTCTTCAATGACGGTGCCAGATACGTGGATATGCTTGTATAGCATGTTTACATCACTGTATCTAATGGCACAGACTTCACCACAGCGCATACCAGTTACCAACGAAAGCCAGGCAGCAAATGCACAAACCACACGGGAATTAAACTCATTCTCTTGAATGGCTGTTGTAATTCTGGAATTAATAAGAGTACTTATTCCAGCAAAACCCCATTCTTCAATAGAGATAGCTTCATGTACTTCCCTGGACGGCTTAGCCACGTTAACAAGCGGATTGTAGTCACATATGCCCGCAGAAACAAAGTAATTGTATGCACCTCTCAAGAACTGATGCAGGTTAATTACACTGTTTCGAGACAAACCCTTCTTTAGCAGATCCTGCTCAAAAGAGGTAAGTAAAGAGGACGTAACACTCCTTACATCCTCTTTACCAAGCCGCCCGTTGATATGGTTTCTAATAAAGCCTTCATGCTGCCTTGTGGTATTAGGGCTCGCGCCATTTCTTCGCTTAATTGACACATATTCAAGAAGCAAGTCAGTGAGCTGAGTACTTTTTACTTTGCCGTCTGACGTAATATGTGAAGCCCACATAGTGGCCAGCTCTTCAGCTTCTTTTTGCGTCTTTGCAGCAGGAAAACTCGCATAAGGCTGAATGATTTTGCCGTTGAGGTTTCTTCCAAGATACAAGCGACAACACCAAATACCGTTCGAATTTAGTCGAACTTTTATTGCGCGGTTCATTAGTAACGCTCCATGTAACAGCCTTTGAAGCGTTTCCATTCAATGATTGCGATAACCGCGTCAGCCTTCCTTGAGCAGTAATATCCAAGACAGACGCCTTCATTCTTTGCAACTTCCCTAAGCTGCTTCATCGTCATCTTCTCGAGACGCTCTCTGTCTTCTGCTTCTTTAGGGTTCATTAGTCCCTCTTTCTGTTTAGGAACATGCCGCCGAACATGAGAAAACCGCCGATAAGCACACCAAGGCACATATTTAGCGCGCCGTAGTAGTAATCCCAGTTTGGATCTCCCGTTGCTGGTAATGCCGCCTTCTTTGCCTTCTTGGCTGGCTTAGTTGGCTCCGGTTTAGGCTCTGAATCTGCGTCCTGTGGAGTTGGCTGTGGCTTTGGTCCTGGATTAGGCTCTGGAGTAGGTGGAGTCTCCGGCTCGGGCTGTGGCTGTGGCTCAGCTGGTCGATTATCGCCGTTGCCATTACCGCCGCTATCCTGGCTAACGTATTGATAGCGTGAGCTTTGCGTTGTCTCGCGGCTCTTTAGCTGGATAGAGTTCGAGGTCGTCTCTGTACCTTCAGTCTCGTAATACATGAAGTATTGGTTGCCTTGGAAATCAACACTCGACAAGTCCCAAGTGAAGCTGTTGCCGTTGATTGTTGGCTCGGGAACGCTCACACGCACCCAGCTTGCAGGGTCAATGTTGCTGTATGCGTCCATGTGAACGCGATAGAGTCTAAATGAGCCAAGAATAATGCGTGTACCCTCTTGCGCGGTGTCCTCGAGTACAACGTTAGTAAGTGACTCCGCTGCGTGGTTGAGTCGCACCGACCATTCAACTGTTCCGTGGTCGGTTTTAACGCCCCATTTAGCGATAATCTCATGCTGGATAATGCCGTAGTGCTTTGTCTCGAAGCTAGTCTCCACGACCTGTCCCGTTGCTTCATCAATGAGTCGTAGCGTGGTAGTTCCCGCTGCTGCGTCAGCCTTAACGTGTGCTGCCAGCCAAAGCGTACCCTGCACGTGGTCTTTGCCGTTGACCCATGACGTGTAAGTGATCGTAACGCGCCCGGGTGTAACTTGTGCGGTTGCCATAACGTTACCGTCTGGCGCGTAAATGTCGAAGCTGGCGGCATTTGTTGCGGGAAAGTCTAGAATATCGGGAATACCCAGCGAGAATGTGTCTCCCTCGTGAACCTCGCCCGTTGCACTCCAAGAAGCCGTCAAGTAGATGTCTTGGTTAGTGAACGCAGAAGTCAAGTCTTGCTTGTTTTTGTCGGTAACTCTAAAGCTGGTAATCGTAGTTGGTACCGTCTGAGCATGTGCGAGAGCTGGAACGAATACCAGCACCGCAAAGACAGCAACAGCCAGCCATTGAAGAATCTTCTTCATGGTTAAAGCCTTTCTATTAGGTTTTGAAAAATAGGGAATTATTTATTTGAAGCTAGTACACAATCATGCGTACACCACGCAGCAACGATTACTGATGCCAATATCAGTCCTGGAAATGAAGGGTTATTCTTGAGCTGCTCAAAAATAAAGGAACAAGCAAGAAGAACAGAAGAAGAAATAAAGATAACGACACAAAAGGAAGCTATAAACATCGTTATCGATTCAATGAATTTTTTAAGCACTAAACCTCCCCTCTAATAAATGAGGAATTTAATCGCTAAAAGCAAAAGCAATACCAGCGAGAATACAGAAAACTAGAACAATAATATCTGCAGCACCCATATGGACCTCCTTTCTATTTGTAAGGTTGCTTATAAGAGTTTTTCAAGAGTCTTTTTGAGTGCGTCATAAAGGGCATAAGTAATCTTGTTCCCACTGAAATCAACAATCTGCATTCCACAGGCAAGTGCAACATCACACTCAAGTCTTGCTCCACGAGAAGTGTTCCAGCCAGGCAACATTACTACTGTGTCGTAATTAGTAATTTCTGAAAGGCATCGATGCATTGCCTGTTCCCAGCTAGAACTTGCAGGAATCTGCGCAGCGGGATTATAGATCTGCTCAGCATCGTCAAGCACAGCAAGCTCTTCAGCAAACATAAACAAACCTTTGTAGTTCTTTGTGTTAGTAATTGGCCCAGAAAGGTACACTCGTTTGCCCTTAATATCAGAGCCGAGGCATTTACCATTGCTCAAATATGCCAATAAGGCGTAACGCTTGATGAGGTCAACAGCTTTCTCAACAGGATCCATTACTGTCCTCCCCCTTATCTTCACGATTAGTCATCGCTATCACCTAGGCTCTCAAGCTGTTCGGCGATGTCAAAGAGTTTAGCCATTGACCAAGAAGTCATTTCTCCTTTATCGAGAACGTGTTCTAGTTGTTTTCTAACCGATGCGATTGTTACTGGTCTTTTGTGAGTGAGTTCGTCAGTTTCAAAGAGAATGCGAGTATTATTGATTAGGTCAACCACAGAGACAATTTTTGCGTTAGCCCTACTAAACGCATATCCATCGACTATATGTTCGGTGCCATCAGATTCGTATACTGTGTCACCTCTCTTAAATGGTATGCCGTCTTTATCGACTGGCAACTCAAGCATATTTGATGTGTCGCAGAGGTCGACAATACGGGCTAGAAGTTTCTTCATATCTTCCTCGTATGTTGTATTACAAGCTGAGGGGTAACCCAAAAGAACCTCGTACAAAGAGCCGCACACCTCGACACATTCGTTTGCTCTCTCAGCGATTGCTGCACGCTCTTCTTTAGTTAGCATTGTTGCTCCTTTCGACCAGTCGCTTGTAGTGAGAAATCGCTGTGTCAAAGTCTTCGATGCAACTGATAATGTGTCTTGTGCTTACGTATGAATCAGCTTCGGCATATGCAGCAATGCGCTCATGCTTGGCTTTCAGAGCCTGCAAGTACATTTCGTTCGCTGATGTCATAAATGCCAGTTCGTCGACATTAGCTGCCTCACAAAGCTCAATGATACGGTCTAAGAGCTCATCATCACTTTTCCAGCAAAGGGAGCCTGTAAGAACATCTGTAATGTTGTCCCAGTCAAGTTCTTTACCCTTGTATAGTTTGGCCTTCTCTGCAATCTCTTGACGCTCCTGTCTAGTCAGCATTGCAAACCTCTTTCTCTTTGTCTTTGAGCCATACGGCTAAAGCTCCTACAAGGCCATATGCGATTAGGGCATATCTAAAAGCCATCAGATATGCCACATTGTGCGGCTCAAAAATGCCCAGGCAGTCAGCTGTGAAGTAGACCAGCAAAGGGAACAAAGCCACAAGAATTATTCTTTTTTTCATGATTTATTCCTTAGAATGCAAGCCATATAGGCTCAGAAGAATCCGTTTGTTAATGAGCCATCGTTTACCGGCTTTCTTCGCATACACCTCCCCTCGAGCGCACATCTTGCGCATCGTGGAAACGGGTATGCCTAATAGTTGAGAAGCCTGTTCAACGGTTATGAGCTCAGTGTTTCGCAAGCTCTCCATAAGAGTTAATCAATGAGTGGAGCTGTGCAGTAAGCGGTAACGCACCAGTCAAAGCCTTTCTGCGTCATCCTGGCATAAGGCTCATTAGACTTACCGTCTCGACGGGTACTCATGATTTGCACGAATCTGCCTGTCTCAATTCCTCGCCTGGTTGGAGCATTGCTCCCCTGGCAAATCATTCCATCAGCACGGAGAAGTGCAAAGAGACGTTTGCGATTCATGAGAGGGTCGTATTGTGCTAGATAGCGTGCAGCGTCCGTGATTGTCATTGTGCCTTTGACACTAATAACCGTGTCGTAAATGCCAGCTTTTGGCGCGAGCTCATCAATTCTGGCACCCTGCTCGATGATGGTCGTATCCTTCTCATAGAGCTGACGTTGTTGTTCTTTTAGCTGCGCATCCTTGCGCTGAATAGCTTCATTAGCAACTAGGACCGCACGAGCGAGAAGGTCTTCATTGCTTTCAGAGCCGTCTGTGGCGATGTAGCCGCCAGAACGACGGATTGACGGAAGTACTTCATGTGTGACCCAGCGCTTAAACTCTCGAGCCTCTGGCTTACGACTGCGCATGACAAGACTATAAAGACCAGCTTCAGAAACTATAAGCGGGTTTCGTCCACCAGCAACCCCAATACTATTGGGGTTCGTTTCATCAACTTCATCATCATCTAAAATTCTACGAATTGTATCGGTTCTAATTTCTAAAACATCACACACATCTTTAGCGACGAACCAAGGCTCTCCGTCAGATCCTTTAAGAGCTCTTAGCTCTCCAAACTGTTGAGAGCTAAAAACTTGTATACTTGTATCGTCCATTTCAACTCCTTAAAGTTTTGGACACGCTCTCCCACGTTGCCGCGTGAGGAGGGCACTTTTATCTTGTTAATAAATAAGACCTGCAAAACAAAGAGCAAACACTGCAAAAGTAAGTGCAGCCATGCAAGTCACCACAGAGCTGGTAAAAATTCTATAAACTGAAAAAGTGAAAGACAGAACAGAAACCAAGCATGAAAGCATGCGAATTGGATGTTTTCTAATGGATGATTTAAGTCCCATACAAAAAACAGCTACTTTTTCTAATGACATTTTGCCCACTTTTTTAAGGCTTCATTTGCTTCTTTATCCGTTTCAAATCTACCAACCAACTAACTTGTTAGGACTAATATCTAAAGCTGTGGCAAGTTTAATGACAGTACGAAGCTCAGTTTCCTCTTCAGATTGAATGCCTCTTTCCAGTTTGCCAATAGTCGCAATAGCAACTCCGGCACGGTCTGCGAGGTCTTTCTGAGTCAAACGTTTACGAGCGCGATTAACTCTAATATTTTCAGCAAGATTAATACTTGTCATATATCTCCTTTCTTATAAAAGATGAATAAAAACGATGTGGAACTACCACTATCTAGTTTTCAAGCTTCATAATGTCCATAATTGGGACAATCCATAGTGTAAAGACAAATTTTGGATAGTCAAGAAGTTTTTTCCAATATTTGGATTTTTTTTCGGAATAGTGTAATATCTCCAGTTAAAGGAGGTAATTCTTATGTCGGCTTACAATCTGCAATTACGCTCTATTAGAAAGTCAAAAGGTTTAACAATAGGCCAACTGGCAGATCTTATTGGTTCAACACAAAAAATAGTAGGTAATTGGGAACGCGGTACAACAGAAATAACACTTGGTGATGCTCTGCGCGTATGTAAGGCACTTAACTGCTCTATTGATGAGCTTGCTGGTTGGGAAACCAATGACTCAATAAAAGCAAAAGAGGAAGCGTACAATGCAGCTGCTAAAAAGATGCAAGAAGCAGCGGATATCATGCGCAAAGGCTCTCAATAATTGTTTAATTATCAAAGAACACGTGTTCTACTCTAGAGCCAATACCGGACAAAAAGTCAGTTTGTACGAGAGTTGGAGGTAGAACATTTAGGAGAATGTATGGCTTTCTGGTATCTAGTGTTTCTCGTGGTTGTATTTCTGCTTTTCAAGAAGCGCCATAAGAAAATACAAAATTCGACAAATGGTTTTTACCCAACACCTCCTGCTGGTGCACAAAATATCCCATTGCCTGTATCTCCTCAAGCACCAAAAGTTAAAACTAAACCAAGTAATGTCCCTCTAAAAAGAACACGCTGGACAGATTTTGATGTCTCAAAATATCCTGAATCATATGTAGTAGTAGATCTTGAAACAACAGGGTTAGATGTCCATTATTGCGAAATTATTGAAATTGCTGCTCTTAAAGTAATAGACGGGAAAGTTACTGAGGAATTTAGTTCGCTTATTCATCCTCCAAGAGAGATACCGTCTGGAGCAACTGCAATCAACCACATCACTAACCACATGGTAAAGAACGCACCAACACTCGATAGAGTTATCCCGCAGTTTGATGAGTTTGTTAAAGGATTACCCCTAATCGGTCATAACTCTCTTAGATATGACGCGATTGTTCTCGAGGAGAATTTCTTTAGACGCAACTTTTTATGCGATTATGTTTGGTATGACACATACAAATTTGCTAGACAAATCTTAGAGCCACCGTACAAACTGGTAAATATTGCCAAAAGACTTAACGTCAAACAGCACGGTAAAGCTCACAGGGCTCTCGCAGACTGCTATATGACTTATGGCATCTACGAAAAGATGAGAGAAATTGCTATAGCAACAACGGAAAACGTAAAATGCATTGAGAAATACAACGATAAAAACACCGCAAGCACAAAGCTTTCTGGAACTGTCTTTTGCTTGACAGGTGTTCCGTGCTGTATGCCTAAAAACGATTTTCTAAAAATGCTAATAGCAAATGGAGCAACCTTAAGTGAAAATGTAACGCTTAAAACTAACTATTTAATTGATTGCTCTGGTTGTGAAACGAAAAAAATTAAAACAGCTAGGAAGTACGCTGACCGGACTGGTATCCAAATTATAAGTGAGCAACAAATACTTGAAATGTTAAAACAAAGCTAAGATGTCGCTTTATTACTAATTGTTTGTTTCTTAGAAACGTACGTTTTCTCTTAGTGACAGCGATAGATAAGAATTGTGAAAGGGTTTGGGAAATGACTGTTTACCAAGACAAGGCAAGAGACCGTATCAAAAAAGGTTTAAGGCGCATGACGACAATTATGACGCCCAAAATATTATTACCGAACCTACACGATCTTCAGGAGCTTAGATAACCTTAAATAAGCTAAATAGTACTTGAAAACCACTAAAGGAATGTTTAGACTATTGCCAACAGGAGACGCACTAATGGCATCGAGAAGGAAACTTATAGCCAAGCTACGAGCGGCGGGATTTTATTCTGTCGGCGGTACAAAGCACGAGAAGTTCGAGCATAAAGACGGAAGATATACGAACGTACCAAGACACGCTGAAATAAAAGAAAGTCTATATAAGCTGATATTAAAGCAGACAAGAATAGACAACTAAAGGAAATGAAAATGTTGTACTTATACGAAATCGAAATCTTCAAAGATGATGATTACTATATAGCTGTCCCCTTTGATTTCGAGGGGGCTACTGAAGGATTTTCGAAGCAAGAATGCCTTGAAATGGCTGCTGATTTACTGACTTCGGAAATCCAACATCGGCTTATGCACAGAGATAACTTACCAGAGCCTACGATTGACAATAGCCCGCAATACGATGGTAAAATCTACTCGCTGGCTATAGACACAGGTATTGGCGCAATACCAAGAATGCTTAAGTCAGAAGCCGCAAGAACACTTGGGATTTCTCAAGGGCGCGTAACCCAGCTTGTTAAATCAGGCAAGCTCGAAACATTCTCGTATCAAGGAAGAGAATACGTCACAAAAGCAAGTGTTGACGCTCGAAAAGAATACAACGACTTTGGGTCCCAGGACGGACTTTCTGGCGTAGAGCAAAAGCAAGATCTAACTCAATCAGAAAATTATCGCCCGCAGGAGCTGCTATATTGGTCGCCTCAACCATGTGATGTCATGGTATTTAAGCAGCCAAAAGAACATGTTCAAACTCAAACGTATAATGCAAGGGAGCGTATGTAATGTCACGAAAAGCAGAGGCATTAACGCATATATTAGTTGATACTAGAATACGAGAACTTAAGGCAAAAACATCAGCTGACACAAAAGGAATAGTTGACCACTTCACGTTCGCATTAAACCCAATTTCTTGTGCAACAAAAACGGTAAAAGCAACTAATTTGCACGCGAAAGCGATTACTCTTGGAATTGGAATCGACCTTTTCAAAGAAAATGAAGATGATGCATTTGCTTCAGTGAAGATTGTTGTGGATAGCAAAGCAGCTATTACCATTGATGGTAATGCAGATACAAGACTATACAATGAGCTTTTAAAAACAGTTTCTAGCAGTTCGTATGAATTTGCCAGAAATAAAATTTCAAGCCTTTTATACAACATGGACATTGAAGATATGGTTCTTCCAGCTGTAGACCAAAGAAAGCTCGTCTCTCTGTTCCAGAAAATAGAACAAGAAAACGAAAAAGAGGAGCTTTAAGCTCCTCTTTTTATATCGCTCGCCTAAGTTGTAGTACTTCTGCACCATCTTTATGAGCGTCGTTAAGAGCGTCTCCGATGATTTTCCCTGCTTTTTGAATCTGCTCTAAATCTGTATCTGCATAGCGCATTGTCATATTAATATCGCTGTGTCCAAGAATATCTTGTGCACTTTTGATATCCATGGTCCTAACCGCAATTGTGGCATACGTGTGGCGCAGATCATGAAAGACTGGCCGTCTCCCCTGCGTTCCTAAAAGTCCCCATTCTTCCGAGTGCCTCTTCCACCATGCGGTCACTCGCTCTGGCCTGAGATACTCACCAGAGAAATCACCTAAAACGTACATCTCTTCATTAAACGCAATTCCCATCAACATACAGTCCTCGATGTATTTAGAACGCCATTGCTTAAGAATGTCTACGAGTGGTGCTGGGACAGGTACCGTTCTGGTTTTACCGTTCTTTAAGCCTTTAATGTAGGTCTTACCGCCATCATACGAAATAGCGCGGCATAGGTGTGCTGTGACGTCCTCAGCTTTGAGCTTTATATCCTTCCACTGAAGCCCGCAGCACTCCTCACGTCTCATACCAGTAAAGTACGCCAAATACGTTGCAATAACCATGGGAGAAAGCTCTAGAGCAGCAAGCATAACTTGAAGCTTCTTGCGGGAAGGTTCGTCCAAAGGATTTGGCGTCGCAAGCTGGCCCCTAGGAGCCTTGATTGACGCACAGGGGTCATATTGCAGATCTCTAATCGCTACGGCATGGCGTGTACATTGACGTAAGCCATTAAAAGCTTTCTTAATGGTATTAGCTGAGTAGTTGGAGTCGTAAAGCCAGGACACATACATCTCGACGTCTGTGATTGTAATGTCCTGTAAGCGTTTCTCACTAAAGAAGAGATCTATGTATCGAATACTATTCTTGTAAGACGTATAAGTACGACGTTCTATTTGCTGCGTTGCCACAAGGCTCTTAAAGTAGTTGAGACAGTATGTGTACGCCGAACAATCAAGCCTTGTTGCTTGACTCTGTTCAACAATCTCAACAAACCCCGCATCCTTAACCCATTTCTCAGCCTCAAGCATAGCGGTCTTTTTTCCTCGACCAGTTTTATCCGATGGAGCACTCAAAGAATGATGCTTCTCATGGATAAGCCCATCTGCTCCACGGTACCTCACCCTTGCCTGCCAAACCTTGCCACGCAATCTGACTGAGATATTCATGCCGTTTCTCCTTAACGTGCAACAAGTTGGTTGGAGGCACTGCCTCCAAACTGCCTCCAAACTGTATGGATTGTTTTACTATACACACCGGACAAAAATTTGTTTTTGCAGGTCGTAACGGCATTTATCGAGCGCAACGGAATTTAATGAGCGGTTGATGGTATATCTTCTAAACCGCAGGTCGCGCGTTCGAATCGCGCAGGAGGCACCAAAAACCCAAGGTAGATGGCTTGCCATCTACCTTTTTTGTTAAATTTTTTATCAGCTGCCTCCATTTTGCCTCCAAACTGTATGGCTACTGTAAAAGTAGAATACCTGTTCGAATAAAAGTTTTAACTATTTAGATAGGTGATTTTTGCATAAACACTTGCCAATATGCAGGAAAACTAATCAAGAAATTGATGTATCAAATTAGAGGTGCTGTTTTGGGTAAAAAATCCGTTTAGTTGGAGTTTATTTTTGGACTTCGAAATTTTGTCACTTACGTTTACCCAGCTCAGAAATTTTGTACTAATTTCCACAATTTTGTCCACGTAAAATTGCTGGTAGATGGTTTGCATAGAAACTAAGCATTTTTGGATACTCCAACTAAACGCATTTTTTACCACTTTGCTGCCGAATGGCACTCTATCGCTGAAAAATTTCACTCGGACGCACAAAAATACCCGTTCGAATCCACGAAATAGAATCGAACGGGTACTTGGTCAACGAAAATGATGTGAGCGTGGCTGCACGCCAGATATTACAGCAGGTACTCTGCAATCTGGACAGCGTTTGTTGCGGCACCCTTCCTAATCTGGTCGCCACAGCAGAAGAACGTAAGTGCGTTAGTATCTTTATCAGCGGAAAGATCCTCGCGAATACGACCAACATAGATAAGGTCCTGGTCAGAAGTATCAAGAGGCATTGGGTACTGAAGCTCTGCTGGGTTGTCCACAACCTTGATGCCTGGAGCAGCCTCAAGAATTGCGCGAGCCTCATCTGGACTCAAAGGACGCTCAAACTCAACAGTGATGGACTCAGAGTGTGAGCGCATCGTTGGAACGCGAACACAGGTGCAGTTAACGCGCAGCTCAGGAAGGTGCATGATCTTGCGACCCTCGTTTTGCATCTTCATTTCCTCGGAAGTGTAGCCAACCTCATCAAAGCCGCCAATCTGTGGAATCAGATTGACTGCCAGCTGGTATGCAAATGGAGCGGTCTCGGTTACTTCCCTACCTGCAACAACGTCAGCCATCTGATTCTTCAGGCTGGTGAGGCCAGGAAGGCCAGCGCCTGATGCAGCCTGATAGGTTGACGCAATAATACGCTTTGCACCTGCTGCCTTATGTAGAGGATACAGAGGTACCAAGCCAATAATGGTTGCACAGTTTGGATTAGAGATGATGCCGTTATGGTTCTTGATATCCTCGGCGTTAATCTCTGGGATTACCAGCGGAACGTTTGGGTCCATTCTAAATGCATGGGAGTTATCAACGCAGACGCATCCACGCTTAACCGCTTCAGGGAGCAGCTCTTTTGCCTGCTCGTCGCCAGCTGCGCCAAGGACAATATCTACACCCTCAAAAGCCTCTGGTGTTGCTTCGCGGATTACAATCTGCTGGCCAGCAAATTCGATAGTTTTACCAGCGCTTCGAGCGGATGCCAGAAGCACCAGCTCCTTGATAGGAAAATTACGCTCTTCAAGGCACTGCATCATCTGGGCACCAACAACGCCGGTAGCACCAAGAATTGCAACAACCTTACCGTTTGGATCAAAAGCCATAGTTACCTCGAAACCATTTCGTCACGAACAAATCCGTTATAAATGACGCCAATTGTGCGATCAAAGTCGGCATTATCGACGCCCACAATAATACTAATCTCTTCCGAGCTCTGCGTAATCATGCGAATGTTGACGCCCGCATTGCCCAGCGCGCCAAAGATCTTACCAGAGGTGCCGGAACGCCTAGACATATTACGACCAACAACAGAAACAAGAGCTAAGCGGTCTACCATCGTAATGTCATCAGGCTCAATCTCGCGACGAATATCGCTGATGATGGAATAAACCGTATCCTTTACGTCGGAGGCATTTACCACAATACCAAACGAATCAACACCTGTTGGGATGTGCTCGACAGAGACGCCGTAGCGCTCAACAATATTGAGTGCGCGGCTGATGACGCCAACCTCGTTGGACATGTGAGCCTTCTTGACATGAATAGCTAAGAAGTCTTTCTTGCCTGCAATACCTGTAATCAAGTGCTCGTTTGTATCGCCATCTGCAGTCTCACGGATAACCGTGCCCGTGTCTTCTGGACGGTTTGTGTTCTTGATCTGAATTGGAATGTTTGCCTCACGAACAGGGAAAATTGCCTCTTCCTGAAGAACGGAAGCGCCCATGTAAGAAAGCTCGCGCATCTCGTCAAAAGTAATGCGGCCAATAGCGCGTGGATTCTGAACAATGCGAGGATCCGCAGAAAGGAAGCCAGACACGTCAGTCCAGTTCTCATACAAGTCAGCGTCTAGGCAGCGAGCGACAATGGCGCCGGTAATATCGCCACCACCGCGCTGGAACAACTTAATTGCACCGTCAACGGTAGCACCGTAGAAGCCAGGCAGCACAAACGAGCCGCTGCGAGCAACAACTTCTTTGAGTCTAGAAGCAGTGCGCTCCATATCAATGGTGCCGTCATGATGGAACAGCATAACGTCAGCAGCATCAACAAAGGGCAGGCCAAGATACTCAGCAAGGATCTGGCAGGTGAACCACTCGCCCCTACTTACTACATACTCTGGCGAGAAGGACTTAATGTTTGTAGCAAACTTCTCAAACTCCTCAGCGACAGACCATGCAACTCCCAGTTCATCAGCAATCTCCACAAAGCGAGCCTCGATGTCTGCAAGTAAAGAGGTGCAGTCAACGTGATACTCAATGTGGGCATTTACCAGCAGCAAAAGATCCGTAATCTTGTTATCGGTTGAGTGGCGCTTTCCTGCTGCAGACGAAACAATAAAGCGTCTATCAGGGTCAGCCTCAACAATAGCTTTAACTTTTTTGAACTGCTCTGCAGAAGCAACACTTGAGCCGCCAAATTTTGCAATTTTGATCATTTCTAATTCCTCTTTTCAAGTGCAGCCATAAAGGTTGTAGGATCTTGCGAAAGTGCGCTGGTAAGAAGATTACGGGCCTTCTCGGCACTTAGATTTTTAACCAACTGAGCACCCGGCTCCCAGAACGAGCCACCCGGAACATCCGCTTGCGTCCTAAATACGTAATCAGAAACAAGCAGCTCAGGATTATACGAAAGATCTGACGAGAAGGTCTGCTGACCCCCAGCAGGAGCCGCAGCACAGTCAATAATATCCTGCACGACGGCGTTTGCCGTTGGGTCGCCACCGGCACCCTGACCGTAAAACTTGAGCTCGCCAATGGTATTTCCCACGGCAGTTGCAACGTTAAAGTTAGTTGGAACGTTAGCCTCTATGGTTGAGAGCGAAACCGCAACTGGCTCAACAGCTACCGCATACGATGAACCGTCAGAAACACCACGACCAAAGAGCTTGATTGTCATATCGTGACTGCCAAACATGGCAAGATCGCGCTTAGTTAAGTTTCTGATACCAGACATAGGAATCTGGTCTGTGCAGATTACGTCGAAGGCAATAGATGCAGAAATCATAGTCTTAGAGCGAACATCAATGCCATCGATATCGCTTGACGGGTCTCGCTCGGCGTAACCCAGCTCCTGAGCCTTGCTCAGAACCTCAGCAAAGTCCGTTCCGTCTTTGAGCATGGAATAGACAATGTAGTTGGTGGTTCCATTCATGATTCCCCAGAACGCAGAAATCTCGTCAATACGACGAACTTTCTGAATTCCTGCTATCCAAGGAATACCACCGCACACGCATGCTTCGATCTTAAGGTTGACGCCCGCTTCAGCGGCAAGTGTCATAAACTCCTCAAAATGAGCAGATACCACGGCTTTATTTGAGGTGACTACATTTTTCTTAGCCGTCAGCGCAGCTTTGATATATTCATAGGCTGGCGTGAGGCCGCCCATGCACTCAACAACGGTATCGAGCGCAGGGTCAGACAAGAGCGCATCAAAATCAGATGTTGCCCGAGGGTCAACGTACTCTTTACCAGCTCTAACCAAGATGGACGTC
>CALCXO010000006.1:0-27098 GCA_937905925.1 uncultured Atopobium sp. | reverse complement strand
ACTGCCTCCCATTTCTCGTGTCCAAGAAATGGGGGGCAGTTCATTTGATGTGGGGGCTTTTTATGTCTTGCGGCAGCTTGATTGTGGACTGGCCGCAAGCTGACCATGGGCTGACCGCGGGTTGACCCCAGGCTGATCGCTGGTTGGCCGCAACCTAATCGCAACCTAATCGCAGCCCAATACCGTTCAAGAAAATTATCTCAAAAAGTGGACAAAAGTCCTTATTTTTATTTTAGGGAGCAGGTACAATTACTCAAACTTAAGCCAAAACTGTCCTGTAATGAGGACTCACGAAGCAAGAACAGCGAGGTCTCGTGTGAACGTTCTAACCTACCTTGACAGTCTTGACTCCGACGTTCGCAAGAAGATCATCAAATGGGCTTCTCGCGTTCCCGCTAATCGTCTTTCTCATTGTAGGCAGATTCGTCTTAATTCCGGACAGACCCTTGTCCACATGCTGGACCGCGTTGATAACGTGTACATTCTGTGCCGCGGTACCGTGCGCACTACGTCGCATAATTCCGCAGGTAGCACGTATGTAATTGACGAATATCGTGCGCCCGTTGCTTTTGGTGAGATGGAAGTTATTAGCGAGAGTCCGTTTTACCTGGGCTCGCTCACCGCAACTTCCGGCTGCGAGTTTATTTCGGTTCCACGCGAGGACTACCTGCAGTGGATTCGCTCGGACCCTGAGGCACTTCTCACCCGCTCACGCTGGATTATCAAGAATCTGACGCGTCAGTCTGGCTACGAGCGCAGCCTGCTAACCTGGAGCGGCACCAAGCGTCTGATGTACATGCTTAGCGAGCTAACGCGCGATCAGATTCACCGCGGCGTTGTTGAGTGGCCGTTTACGGTGCGTCTGACCAGGCAAGAGCTTGCAGACAAGATTGGTACCAGCACAAAAACTGTTGCCCGCGGCATCGACGAGCTTAAGGAGAGGGGCATGGTTTCTGTTCAGCACGGCAAGATTGTCATTACCGAAAGGCAGTTCCAGCGCCTCGACGACGCAATGAAACACGAGGGAGAATCCCACCTTCTGGACTAACCTCTGTACCTGGCACAACGCTTGGGCAAGACCGTTCTTCTCGCCCCAGGCAGCGCGCCGCGCAATGCGGTGCACCATAACTTGGAACGACCGACGTACCCGTCGTAATCACAGGCCTGTTTTTGCAGGATAAACGTAAGGAGCACTAATGAGCGAGTTCATGGACATCATTACTTCCGACAACCTCTCGTACAAGCAGAAGGTTCTGCACCTGGCTCAGGCTGCCGAGAACTCCGAGCATCCTATCAAGACAACCGCTGAGTTTGATCGTCTTTTTGCAGCTCACGCGCTTGACGACATGTGTGAGGGCAACGCTCCTTACCGTCCTCGCTACATCTGCCCTGACTACCAGGTATTTGCTCAGAACGGTTCTGAGTTTTTGCGCTTTGACAAGCCAGAAACCCTTGATGACCTGCTCTGGGGCCTTGCCGCTCTCTACGACAACGTTCCTTCTGTCACCAGCCGCCCTGTGTACGTTGGCCAGCTGGACAAGATTATCGATCCGTTCCTGGAGGGCATGACTGACGCAGAGATTAAGCCTCGTCTGCGCCGCTTCCTGAACCACATCGACCGCACTGTTGCTAGTGGTTACTGCCACGCAAACATTGGTCCAGAGGACACTCGCGCAGGTAGACTGCTGCTTGAGGTTGACCGCGAGCTCATGAACGCCGTTCCAAACTTCACCCTCAAGTACGATCCAGAGATCACGTCCGACGAGTTCATGCGCCTGGCAGTCAAGACCACTATGGTCTGCTCCAACCCTGCTTTTGCTAACCACCGCATCCACAAAGAGACCTACCCTGGCGAGTACACCGTTGTAAGCTGCTACAACGTCCTTCCTATGGGCGGTGGCGCTTACACTTTGAGCCGCGTACTTCTCCCTGGCCTTGCAAAACTTGCAACCAACGTTGACGACTTCATGAACAACCTGCTACCAACCGCAACTGGCGAGGTCCTGAACTTCATGAACGAGCGCGTCCGCTTTATGGTTGAGGATTCCAACTTCTTTGAGACCAGCTTCCTGGCTCAGGAAGGCCTCATTTCTCGCGAGCGCTTCTGCGGCATGTTTGGCGTTGCTGGCATGAGCGAGTGCGTCGCTGAGCTGCTGCATCTTGATAGCAGCCGCACTTACGGCAAGGATGACGAGGCTAACGAGCTAGCCGACAAGATCATGGTCAAGATTGCCGACCAGGTCAACAGCTTTGACGCCGTCTACTCCGAGGTCTTTGGCGGCCGCTTCACCCTGCACGCACAGGCTGGCTTCTCTGACCAGCAGGGCGTTACCCCAGGTGTCCGCATCAAGGTTGGCGACGAGCCTGCAAATCTCTACGACCACATTCGCCACAGCGCTCGCATGCACCGCTTCTTCAACAGTGGCGTCTCCGACATCTTCCCAGCTGAGCCAACTGCTGAGCGCAATCCAGACGCTGTCGTTGACGTGGTCAAGGCCGCATTCTCCATCGACGACAAATATCTCTCGTTCTACAGCTCCGAGGGTGACCTGGTCCGCATCACCGGCTTCCTGGCTAAGCGCTCCGAGATGAAGAAGTTCCAGTCCGGCGACGTTGTTCTTCAGGACACCGCTCACGACGGCCTGGGCAACTTCACCGCCAACCACCTTGGTGAGCGCAAGGTTCGCATGAGCGACTAGCGAGAAGAGCTGCGCAATCGTGACCTTCACTGCAACAGAAACAATTTTGGGAGCAACACATCCAACCGGGTGTGTTGCTCCTGTCAACAAGATCATTCCCTTCTCGCTGGTAGATGGCCCAGGAAGCCGAACCGCCGTCTTCCTGCAGGGCTGCAACATTCGCTGCGCCTACTGCCACAACCCCGAGACCCAGGTGGAATGCATCTCCTGCCAGGCATGCGTCAAGCCATGCCCAGCTCACGCCCTGTCCGTGGCTAACGGCAAAGTTGTGTGGGACAACTCCATTTGCATCAACTGCGACAACTGCATCAAGGTTTGCCAGCATAAGTCCACGCCAAAGATTGAGCTGCTCAGCGCACGCGAGGTGGCCGACCGCTGCATTTCCAACATGCCGTTCATTCGCGGAATCACCACGTCAGGCGGCGAATGCATGCTCCGTCCCGACTTCCTCTACGAGCTCTTCACCTACTGCAATGCCGCTGGTCTGAACTGCCTCATCGACTCAAACGGAACCATCGACTTCACCGAATACCGCGATCTGCTGGATCTCTCAAGCGGCGTCATGCTTGACGTCAAGGCTTGGGACGATCAATGGTTTGAGCACTTGACCGGAGAAAATGGCGTCACAGTCCGCAAAAATCTTGCGTTTTTGGCCGAGCAAAACAAGCTGGAAGAGGTCCGCGTCATCGTGACCGAAGGCTGGAACGACGCCGAAGCCGCAGTTGACGGCATTGCCTCAACACTTGGCGAGAAGGTTGGTCAGACGCGCATTCGCCTCATGAAGTTCAGGCACTTTGGCGTCCGCGGTCCGATGGAGAACTCCCCTTCTCCAAGCGATGAGCGCATGCAGGCGATTGAGTTGCAAGCCCGCAGCCTGGGCTTTGGCGAGGTTGTCGTCAGCTAGTTGCCACGGCGGGTGCGCGGTGCCAGCCGCAGCAGACGCGGCGTGAACCGCGATACCAGCAGCACACGGCGTCCAGGTGGTGCAAGCCGCAGCTCGCACGGGTTTCTCGCCGCGATTGTTGCTGCAGCTTACACGGGTTTCTCGCCAGCTTTTGTGCCCTTTTCACTGCAACAAAGAACGACCTCGCAGCACATGCTACGAGGTCGTTTTCATTTACCTATCAGTGAAGTGTCGGTCCGGCAAACTCCAGCTCAGCAAGCTACTCGGTGACAATAGCGATTCCGCTGGAGCAGCCCAGGCGATCAGCGCCCGCTGCGACCATTGCCTCAGCGTCAGCCTTATTGTGGATGCCGCCAGCAGCCTTAACCTTGCAAGTGTTGCCGACAGTCTGCTTCATCAGAGCGACGTCATGAACAGTTGCGCCGCCAGTGCTGAAGCCGGTGCTTGTCTTGACGAACGCAGCCCCAGCAGCCATGCAATCCTTGCAAGCACGAACGATCTGCTCGTCATCAAGCAGGCAGCACTCCAGGATTACCTTAACGGGCACGGAACCAGCGGCCTCAACGACAGCCTTGATATCAGCGATAACGTAGTCGTCGTCGCCAGCGACCAGGTGGCCACCGTTGATGACCATGTCAATCTCGGTAGTGCCGTCGGCAACGCTCTGCTTGGCCTCGGCGACCTTAGCTGCAGTTGAAGCGGCACCCAGAGGGAAACCGATGCAGGAAGTAATGCCAACTCCAGAGCCCTCGAGTTCGGCGTGAGCCAGGGAAACCCAGCAAGAATTGATGGCGACAGTTGCAAACTTGTACTGCTTTGCCTCGGCGCAAAGTTTCTTGATGTCTTCAGCGGTTGCGTTTTGCTTCAAATTTGTATGGTCGATAAGGCCGTTGACTTCCACGATTTTCTCCTTCTGGCTGTGCGATTATGAGCGGTTTGTGCTTCTCTATTGTACGGCAAGCGGCGCATAAAAGATGTGGCCGCCTTGTTTTGCTACCTGGATTTGAATAGCCGTGTCCAGAGCTCCCGCTGTCGCTCTTCAAGATCTGACATAGTCGTGTCACGTGCAGTTATTCCGGTTGACTCTCGAATCTGGCGGACCAAGCCTTGAACGCTTTCAAAGCTTTTAAGCATCTCGCCAGATACCGAAAAATGCGGACACTGAACGCCCGTTACCAGCTCGTTTTCCCTGTCCAGGTCTCGCGTGATTTTTTGATTGCCAGAATGCGTTACCGCGGGATCATAATCTAGCAACACTGTAGCCCGCTTCTGCCTCTTGTCCTTGAGCTGAATGGTTAGGTCAGGAATTCGAGTGATTTTCTCGCCATATCGATTTTCCAGCTCAATAGGCTTGTTGAGCTCAACGGTTCCTAGGTTAAAGCCACCAAGGTTATACGGGAGGCACAATAGCAGCGCAAGCGAGGCCTCTCGGGGCGACCGAGCTTTCTCTACGATGTGTTGAAGTGCTCGTTTAGCTGGAATGATGCCACGCTTTCTTCCTTGTGTGGCAAGAAACTTTGCAATTGCAGCGCGATTTGTCAGAGGGCCATTTTGGCGTTGTGAAACTCCACCGTGACCATTTTGGTTCAAAAAATAATCAGAACACAGCGCACTACCTGCAAGAATTGTTCCGATGAAATCGAGTTTTGACGCGATCTGCAAATAAGTGAATTCTGGAGATGTCA
Source organism: uncultured Atopobium sp. (assembly GCA_937905925.1). GTDB lineage: Bacteria > Actinomycetota > Coriobacteriia > Coriobacteriales > Atopobiaceae > Lancefieldella. Next base: position 21,810 of record CALCXO010000006.1, on the reverse strand, counting down.
CAAATCCTTTTAAGTCAGTATCTATTGGCAGGAGTGACGAAGGTAAAACGTTCGTATTACAGATGTGAAGCGCAACATTTGCTCTTGTAGACGCAGAATTCACATCACGAATTAGCAGGTCAACCTTACCATTAGACTCCTGGTGAAGACGCACGCCTTGTATTTCCGGCAGGTGTCCATAGTAGACGGCAAACTCTCGTTCCATGGCCGCTCCAGGTGTAGACTCGGGAACAAGTGGCGCTCTGACCATAGCATTTGCTGCCGACGACGAATCAAATAGCCTAGAGGAACTCATTAATAAATTAAACGCTGAAAAGTACGAAAGACAGTAATCCATAGCACTCCTTCGCGAAAAAGTATGAATTCCATACCCGGAAATGGCGCAAGTAATCTGACCGATTTGAAATCACACAGGAAATCTGTGCAAGATTTGTCGTTTGGCACCCTGCGGGAGTTCATCATGTAACTTCTCTGGCTTGGTTTCAAAATTCTGAATAATTCTGCAATTAAATTCATTTCCATGAATACGTAATTTTTGAGCTCAAAATTATGTGCCGAAAAAGGTAAAAAACCCGTTTAGTTGGAAATGAAAATTGAAAAATAGACGTTTTATTTCCAACTAAGACGATTTTTTACCGCCTCAAAAACTTTTATCTGGGCAAACGTTGTATACAGAAAAATGAAATCTCCAACTAAACGCATTTTTTACCACTTGGAGGTGACTCGAGGAACTTTCGACACCGAAATGCCCATCCGCGCACGTCTGCACACGTTACCAGCACGTCGCAGCAACCATCCGCGCACGCCTGCGCATGTTACCAGCACGTCGTCGTGCCCGCCCGCACTTGCCCACCTGCAAGCCTGCCGTCCGCCAACGCAGGCGCGCACAAAAAAAGCCTGGTAGCGGAACGCTACCAGGCTTTTAGCGAAGCTAAGTGTCTAAGCGAGATCTTAGAACTCAACAGGAAGGTCGAAGTAGACGCACTTAAGCAGCTGCTCCATCTCCTCCTGGGTAGGCTTGCGTGGGTTGGAGAGGGTGCAAGCGTCCTCGATAGCAAGGCGAGCAACCTCTGGAGCCTTCTCGAAGAACTCCTTCTCGTCGATGATGGAGGTCTCGGACTTGGTTCCACCCTCGCCGTAGTTCTTGATGCCCTGTGGGATGTTAAGAGCGTCGTTGATGTCGCGAATCTTCTGAACAAGTGCCTCTACCAGCTCGTCCTCAGTGTTGCCCTCGAGGTGCAGAATCTCCTTAGCAATGAATGCATAGCGAGTCTTTGCGCGCTCGTCGCGAGCGTTGAACTGGATAACTTTGCCCAGGTACATAGCGTTTGCGCAACCGTGGATGATGTGTCCACCGGAGAATGCAGCGCCGGTCTTGTGAGCCATGGAGTGAACGATGCCCAGAAGGCCAGAGGAGAATGCGATACCAGCAAGGCACTGTGCGTCATGCATGTGCTGACGTCCCTCTTTGTCGCCTGCGTAGGACTTTGGCAGCCACTCGACAATCTCGCGGATTGCGTGCAGAGCGTCGCCGTCGGTGTACATAGAAGCAACAGTAGAAACGTATGCCTCGATAGCGTGGGTCAGTGCGTCCATACCAGTGTGAGCAACAAGCTTAACAGGCATGCCGTAAGTGAGCTCAGGGTCAACAATTGCGACGTCAGGAGTGATCTGGAAGTCAGCGATTGGGTACTTAACGCCCTTCTGGTAATCGGTAATGATGGAGAATGCGGTTACCTCAGTTGCGGTACCGGAAGTAGAAGAAATTGCGCAGAAGTGAGCCTTGGTGCGGAGCTCAGGAAGACCAAAGACCTTGCACATATCCTCAAAAGTGGTCTCTGGGTACTCGTACTTGATCCACATAGCCTTAGCTGCGTCGATTGGGGAGCCGCCGCCGATAGCAATGATCCAGTCTGGCTGGAACTCGCTCATCTTAGCAGCGCCGCTCATAACGGTCTCGACGGAAGGATCGGACTCGACGCCCTCAATGTGAGCAACCTCAAAACCTGCGGACTTGAGGTCATTCTCGATGTCATCAAGGAAGCCGCCGCGACGCATGGAGCTGCCGCCAGAAACGATAATTGCCCTCTTACCCTTGAGATTCTTAACCTCATGACGAGCGCCCTCGCCAAAATACAGATCGCGTGGATTTGTAAAACGTCCCATAAAACCTCTCCTTAACTATGTGCCGCTTCCCTAAGCGGCTAGCGAAGCCATTCTTCGCAATTACTTCTTCTCAACATTTCTATTCTAGCTCATTTTGGACACCTGACCAAAATGAAAGTGTCATTTTATGCAATATCGTTCAGAATATATACACTCCTTTGACAGGAACCTGACGCCCATCTGGCGAGAAACCCGTCCACTCCAAACGTTTCCGTCTGCCGTTCGCAATCTTCTTACGACGCTCGCGGAGTTGCGCCGCACACCTCAATAACCTGCGATATCATTACCTAAGAGAGAAAGGAATCCTGTGGCGTTTGACCCGGTAAAAGAAGACTACCAGCGGCTTATCCTCCGCTTTGCTCGCACGCAAGTCGGCGACGAGGACAGCATTGCTACGCTGATGAAGGACTTCAACTGGCGATTCTCCAACGACCGCAATTCCCTCCCTCAAACCGACGAAGACCGCGCGTTCAATCTAGTTGCGCAAGCGGCCGAGATTGTTGATTACCGCCTGCCGTTTGTCGAAGAATCCCAGGCGCAGGCCCTTATCGACCAGGGAAAACACCTCCTTAACCAGGCAATTCAGCTTGACCCCAATTGTTTTGATGCCCAGCGAATGCTCCACGCCTCAAATAGCAGGCTTTTTGATGCCTACTACCAGTTTCTTGTGGAGAAACTTCCCCAGGTAGAAGCCGCGTGTTACCAGAAGGCGCAAGAGTCCTCGCAGGGGCTTCCCGCTGAGCAGGCAGAACTTGCCCAGCGCCTGGCCATCAACCCCTATAAGCGCTGGTTAGCCACGCTTTCTTCTCGCGCGCTTATCTGCGGCCGCAACAAAGACGCCATTGCATATGGCGAGAAACTCCTGGAGCTTGACGCTGCGGACGCGGCCGATGCTCGTTTTACGCTTGCGCTCGCATACGCAAAGCTTGAGGACGAAGACGCCCTCGACAACCTTATGGATCAGTACCGCAAGCTTGATCCGCCTCGCGGGGCAGATGACCCGTGGATTTTGCTGGCTCGCCTGGCCATACACTTCAAGAAGCGTGAGTTGGTTGAGGCTGAGCACTACCTTGACCTGCTGATTGAGCGCTATCCGGAGGCAACACTTTGTTGCTTCGTGCAGAAGGATTTGCCTGAGGGAGAATTCTCTCGTCTCAACGTACTTCCCTATTCTGAGGACGAGCTCATCATTGCCATTGCAGAAGCAACTGTGCTGCTGCAAGAAGGAAATGACCTGATAGGACGCGGTGTTCTTGGTCGTTGGCTTGCAGATCAAGTTAGGGCGAGAGACCCAAAGACCGTTGAGCTGGCAGAAAAAGAACTTCAAATGCAGGCAAATGCCTTGTTCGCTTCAGCCGATTCGTTCCCTGGTGAATCCGGCGGCAGCGTGCCCGACGGCCCAGCTGGCCCCAGCTTCCCTGGCGGCCCGGTCGGCCCCGGCTTCCCCGGAGGTCCCGCTGGCCCGCGACCAAGCGGACCGCATATTGATGGGCCAAATAATCCATACTCGGGCGGTGATGCAAAGTGATTAAGCATTCCGCTAACGATATGGTCAGTGAACAGGTAGACCGCCTAGTAACCAAGCATGCGCAAGAAAAGAACATCGTATCTGAGGCTGCTCTCTATGAGTTGAAACTTGCGGTAGAAGCTTCGCCTGAAAACTTTATTTCTAACGAAGAAGAAAAGGCTTTTGCTCAATACGTCAATGTCATTGGCAAGTACCAGGATGGAATTACTAAAGAAATTGATTCCGATGCTGACTTCTTCTCACGCCGCATGGACCTGCTTAACCTTTTGCATAATCAGATGACAAATATTACTGAAAACCAAGCTCTTGCTAACACAAGCATTAACCTTGAAGCCCAGCGAATCCTTGCGCAGATCTCCAACAATCATCCTGCAGCAATCCTTAACGACCTGCTTGACCTGCAAAAAGAATTTGACCCTATCTTTAGACCAAAACTAGAGCAAGCAAAGCAAACTCACGGCGACGCTTGGACCTGCGCTGAAGCTCGACCACTTTTGCGTCTCTACGCGCAGATTGCCCAGGTCACAACCGATTGCGCCTGCTTCAAGCTCTCCAAAAAAGCCTGTGAAGATCTCCTGTTTTTCTCGTCAACAGATTTGCTGGGTGCGCGTTTTACCTTGGCATATGTTCTTGCTCGCCTGGAGGACGAGGAGGGGCTCCACAAGCTTGACGAGAGTTGCGGGTATCAGTCAAATGCCTGGATGCGTCTGGCGTTTACGCTGCTGTTCTTCAAGTTGAATCGCATGCCCGCGGCAAAGCGCGCGCTCAAAGGTTTTGTTAACCTCGGCGAAGGAGCGGCATATGCGCTGCTCAGGCCATCTTTTGTTGATCTCTACATTCCGTGCAGAATCAATTTCTCGCCTGATACGTTTGCCGAAAACGTTATCGCAGTTCACGAGGCCGAGGCGATTATCGCCGACGTGCCGGAATTTATTTCGTGGGCTGAGTCGGTGCCCGGCGTAACTCAAAGCGCTCGCGACTACGCGTTTAAGGCCGGACTAGACTGGTGGGAAAACGAAGAATAGATGAAAGCCCAAAATCGCTTCGTTTAGCCCTAGAAATCTGCAGCATCTTTGCTATACTTTTTCTTCGCGTCCCCATCGTCTAACGGTTAGGACATCGCCCTTTCAAGGCGGCAATACGGGTTCGATTCCCGTTGGGGGCACCATACGCTATTTGTCATTAAGTTTTTCTTTTATTAGTTTAACTAATCTAGCAGGTGTTTTTATGCCAAGCTTCTTTATGATTTTTATTGCAGACACACTTTCTTCGACAATATAAAATATAATTGTGATTTGACCCATAGAAATAGGGCCGATTTTTGCGAGAAGGTCAAAAAGCGCCGAAAGTATAACAACTCCCACAATAAGGAGTTTTTTCGTTATCACCGTTCTACTGAAATGTCTTTATCTGCCTACAGAAAAGGATATCGCGATGGACAGGTCAAAAGGGTTTTTTATCACGGTAATTTGCTTCGTATATTTTGTTATTTGCGTCCTGTCAGTGGTTTATTTCTTCTTCTCAAATTTCTCTTTCTTCTCACTTGATTATATTACTCCAGTGAGCTTTCTTGGCACTTTGTTGACAATACCACAGGCATTATTTCTTATGTCTATTTTCATTCTAATAACTTCACTAATACTGTTGTCTAAAATAAAATCTATGGTTGCTTTTTTTAAAAAAGCAACTTATCTATTTGCTATTTATAATATCTCTGTTGCTTTTTGTGCAGCATTATTTTTATTTATTCCTTGCATTTATTCCTGTCAAAATGATTATAAATCTGTAGTAAATACTGGAGAAATTTCATTATCCAGAGTTGTTTTACTTGAGGAATTTGGTTTTGGAGAAGAAACTTTACATTTTTATGTTTTACGTTTTCCATTCGGCTTGGGAGAAAAAATAGCAACTGTTGAGTTATATCGCCACTCAATACCAACTGAAGATATTGAGTGGCTACTAGTTCATGAGAATAACCAATATGACATTACAACTACAAACTCAGATGCCATTGAAACCCTAACAAGAGAAGATTCTTTCCCCATACATACAAATCTTATCCGTCTATGAAATCATGAGTTGATGTTATTTCTCAAACTTGCAGAATGAGGTAATGAGATGCTTTCAAAGACTAATCGCCTTGTTCATTTACTAAGAGCGGCCATTTATTTAGCAACTCTCTTTCTGCTGTTCTATGCAAATGAATTCATTTCGTTCATAACATATCCCACTCCAGTGTGTTTTTTAGGAGTACTGTTTTTTAGACACTGGATGGTATGCTTTATTTTAGCGGCTATAGTCATTTTTTTAATCGTGTCGTCTCGCAGCTTTTTTGAGTCTTTAAACTATAGTAGAAAACTTGTACACACCGTTTTACAAACCATTGCGATAATACCTATGTCTGCATCGATTATATATATTCTTTTTACTGGGAGCTTTAACCCTCCAAGTATTAAATGGGTTCAATGTGACACCCCTAATCCTGAGACTCAAATTGCATGTATGACTTTTGCTAATGAATATTCAGATGATGTGTGGTTCTATTCAATGCCATCACTCATTTGCGAGGGAGAAAAAATTGGTGGGATTTATACACCTCCGCAAGAACCTGAAAAATCAGTCCTTTACTGTGACTGGCATGTCACCTGGAATAATGGAATCGGCCACATTACTACAAATCAAGAAGTTGAAAAAATAATCAATCAAGAACATGGGGACGATCCCTTGTTCATCATCTCAATGGGCAAGGGACAGTTCCAACTAACTCACTATCTTCATGAGGGCTAATTAAATAAAGACTTTCAATATGAAAATTGTCGAGCTCTCAAAAGTTATTCGTCCGTTCTTGGAATGTTAAATCATCAAGCGAGTATACAAAAGACTTCCCGGATTTGATCAGTTGATTTAACAGTTGGCGAGAAGGACCTCTTGTAGACTCTCAACCGATAGTCCAGCACGCGCAAGAATGTTGTGGTGAACATCTGCCTCCAAATACGTATCGGGCATGCCTAAACGTATTACCTGCGGACATGTGCCTGATGCGCTAAGCTGCTCGAGAACGGCGCTGCCAAATCCACCCAAAATGCTGTGCTCTTCAACCGTAATAATCACGTCAGAGTTCTGACAGATTTGCGTCAGAGAAGCGTCAAGTGGCCTGATATTCGACACACCGTAAACCTCGATGTTTGTCTGCGCGGCAGCGGCTTGCTCAGCAGCCACCTGCACTGAGGTAATCTGCCCTGCAGCTCTCTGAGCTGCCTCAACAACTCGGCTGGTTATCGCACCTGTTGTAAGAACGGTCACACGCCTCGGCTGAGTGACGGTCGTGACTTCAGTTGAGGCTTCAGCAGCCGCTGCTTCGGGCGTCGCTGCGCCGTCTGCGACTTCAAATGTCCCCGCCGCACCCACCGCGCAAGCCGACTCAAAGAGTTTCTCGACACCAGAGGCATCAAAAACGTAGCCATTTGGATGCAGGTTAACGCCATCGCACGAGGTCATACGCACGTAAGCTGGCCGTGGGTGCTTTGCAAGCTCCATAAGCGTTGCGGCAAGCTGAGCGTTATCAGCCGGATTGAACACGGAAAGTCCCGGGATGGTCCTGGTTACCGCGATGTCCTCTACTGCCATATGAGAAGGCCCTGTAGCTGCGGATTCGCAGCCAGCGGCAACACCCACAAGCACCACAGGCGACTTCATCATGCCAAGGTTGATTCGAATCTGGTCGAGCGTTCGTGAGGTCACAAACGTGGCATAGCACGGTGCAAAAACGTGAAAGCCTTCATTTGCGCAGGCAGACGCCACTTCAATAAGGTTCTGCTCTGCAATTCCACACTGGATGTAGCCGTTTGGTCTAAGCTCACAGAAGCGATCAAGATTCAAACGACGACCATAGTCGGCAACAGCAACGGTTAACAGCTCATCATCTTCAGCAAGCTTACCCATGACCCAACCAAATACCTCTTTTGTATTCATGCCCGCAAGCATCTGCGACTCTTCAGCCGAAATCCACGATGGCTGCAAAGATGTATCTAGCATGAGCATGCCTCCTCTGCAACTTTCAGATCAAGTAATGCCTGCTCATAGAGGTCATCCGTCACGCACGCGTCGTGGAACGAGACGTTATTCTCGGCAAACGAGAGTCCCTTACCCTTGATGGTGTGCGCAATAATCGCGCGAGGCCTTGAAGTTTGCTGCTTTAATGCGTCGTACAGTGCAAGCACATCATGTCCGTCTACCTCGACAGACTCAAAACCAAACGCATCAAACTTTCTTGCAATTGAGCCGGTGTCCAAAATGGACGCACAAGGGCCGTCCAGCTGCATGCGGTTCTGGTCAACAATGACCGTCACGTTGGAAAGCTGGTTGTGGCCGATAAACGCCGCGCTCTCCCAAATGGAACCCTCGTCACACTCGCCGTCGCCTAAAATACAAAAAACGCGAGAAGGAAGATCTTTTCTGCGAAGGCTTAACCCCAGGCCAGCGGCATAGCCCAAGCCCATACCAAGGCTGCCACCAGAGATTTCAAAGCCGCGCTGAGGATCTCGCAGAGGATGCTTAAAGAGGACGGCGTTGGGTCCAAAGACTCCGCGGTCAATATCCTCTTGAGAGATCATTCCCGCACGTAAAAGAGCTGGGAATAGTGCCAGCGACGTGTGAGCCTTAGAGAGAATCAATCGGTCTCTGAGTTCCCACTCACAATCCCTGTGGCCCACCTGCATAACCTTGCTCAAAAGCACAGAAACTATATCTGCCACAGAACACGCGCCACCGATGTGAAATGGCGTTGAGCTGTAGCGATGCGCCAACTCAATGATGCCTCGACGCACTGCCAGCGCCTCGTGGCACAAATCAAGCTCAAGCTGTTTGCGCTGATCAGGGTCTATTTCTGCAGAAGTCAGCGATACACCCGCGTGCTCTGACTGGCGAACAGAAGAGATGTCCAGAGGTCCAATAGAGCTATCTACCTGCTCAGATACGCCAACAACACTCTGATGCGGGGCAAGCCAAGTCTGGCTCCACTCAATGCAATTGCCGTCGGACAGCTCAATTACCTGCTCGAGTACAAGCAAAGCCTCATTTGGGGAGCACTGCAGGTAGTCGGCATGGTCTTTACCTGCAATTTGCGACTGATAGCGCATGCGAGAGCGTGCAATCTCTTTTTGAGAAGTTCTTTCAACCGCGTCAAAGAGCGACTCATTCTCAAAGTCCGCTTCTTCAAGCTGTGGGCAAACAAGCAGGTTAGACCATGACTCCTGGCACACTACAGGCCGATCAGAAACACTCCTAACACGACGCAAAAAGAGTACGTCCGAGCCAACGGGAATCTCTAGGTGCTCGGCAACGGCTTGATCTGCAGGAACTACCTGCTTAAACAGGACTTCAGTTTGATACTCAAAGCCGCCATCTCTGAGCGCGGCCGCAAATGAAAGCACAGTATTTCCCGCCGCATGACGAACGGTGTTAGAGATAACCTGTGTTGCTCGACCCTTTTGAGTAAGCAACAAACCCTCTTTGACCAGGGATTGAATAGCTTTTCTGATGGTTCCTCTGCTCACGCCGTACTGCGCCATAAATTCGGCTTCAGACGGAATATACGTTCCTGCCTTCCAGTCTTCTGACAGAATTTTGACGCGCATCAAATCTGACAGTTGCACATGAAGAGGTGTAGCAGACGACGCATTGAGTCCTCCCCTGACCTGGGGAGATAGTGACTCTGCAGCTGCGCCCTCAGAAACTAAAACCGGAAAAACTCCTGTCTCAAATGACATAGGTCCTCCGAAATGAGTAAGAAATTAGTCATGCATACGTTAGGTACAAGACAAGTAGTATACAAGTTTCTGAAGGAGAACAGAATAGGTATGGAAATAACTTTTAACGGTCTCTATTGCAGAATAAAATAAAGTTGCTTTGCTGAAGATACTTGTTCAGATTGAATAGCAAATCACTATTGCTGTAGTAAAAGAGGCCTCTCATGGTAATTGATTATGATGCTCTTTGTGACTCGTTAGATATTTCTTTTGATGCCTTAATGCGAGGAAGCAATTCTTATGCACGTGAACACGTAAAGTTACTTAAAAAGTATGGGAAAAAGCTTGATGTAAAGAAAAATATGGCTATCTACATGAGCCTTCCGAGTGATGAACAGGTTGCAATAATCCGCCGTAGAGAACTATATAAGTTCTACCCAGAGTATTTCACTTGGGATGGTCCCACTAAAAAAGCTGAGCAAGAACTTACCCCATTGTTAGAAAAATAAAAGCTTTAAATTTTGACCGCACTCCACTTTGTCAGCACTGGGACAATTTGTCCCAGTGCGCTCTTACTCAAGGAGTGATTGACTGCGTTCTAACAGACGATTCCATTCCGAGGAAATGTCGTCGTTTAGCTCGAGCAGGTTCCTGGCGTCCCTCTCTGCGACGGCTTGGAGCTCTCTTGCTCCTTGCAATCCGAATCGCGCCCAAGCAGTGATATTCAGTTCCCCGAAGAACTTAACCCAGTTGCCCCAGGACGTTGCCGCGGCATGACCCAGATCGATCAGGCACATAGAGCCGACTCCAACCGTAAGCATTCTCTGGAGCTCGGGGCATTTTCCGACAGGAAGGCATTCTGCCCACGGAACGCTTGCGCCGAAGTGGCGCTTGATAGTGTATACAGCCCTTACGAGCAGCTCGTTTATCAGCACGGGGAAGGTCGTCGAAACTCCGTGCCTCAGATCGTAACCCTGCTCGTAGACCTGGGTCATGACGGTCGCGAATGACTGCCATTGGCCCTTCTCGTTCGGGAACTTCCCGAAGTTGCAAAGCTCGAAAAACTCCCAGAAAGGCAGAGGAAGCCCTGTTCCGCGTCCGCTGGCGCCACTGCTGCCAGCCACATCGGACATGCAGTGCCCGAACCAATTAATCGTCCCCGCAAAGACCTTGGCCGTTAGGGTCTTGCCAATCAGCTCGACTCCGTTTCCTGTTCCAGGAACGATGGCGATCTGACCGTTATTGCTATCGAAGAACGTCGAAGTGTCAGTGAACTGGTTGCAGATGGAAGCGATGAGACCTATGAAATCGGGGTAGTGCGATGCCGATTTCGCATGGTGGTTCTTTGGGAGCATATTTTTAATGACGCCTGCTGTGTCGGCCGACTTCACCTGGTCGTATCCGACTTTGAACACCTGCTCCAGCCTTCCTATGGCCGACGCGACATTGTTCTCGTTCCCGGGCTTCGGGTTCCAAAGCGGATTGCCATTGTCGTCCTTGAGGGTCTTCGCGAAGCGCACTACAACTGCGTCAAAAAGGTTGTCAGAGGCTTTGCCTGCCAAGCCTTCGCCAGGCGTCCCGACGAAGATAACGTCCACTATTCCGCTGACGAGTCCGCAAGCCGCCGACAACGCATAATCGAGGGCGTCGCAGTCGACCCCTTTGTTCAGCGCCTGGGAGTACTCGAGGGCGATTTCCTTTAGCTCCCCTTCCGAGAGGAAGTCCTCGTATCTCACCGGCCTTGCAAGCATCTGGGATCTTACGATCGAATCGACCCTCTCGGCATCGAGGGTGTATCCGGATTCAAGAGCATCCAGGCACGCGTCGATGCCTGCTGTTTCGGCCTGGATAGCGCGCAACCTGTCGAGATACGGATCGCGCCTTGGTCCTGATGGCATCTTAGCTCTCCATGCTGGCGGCTATCTCCGCCTTCTGTGCAAGCAGGTTCGCAATCTGGAGCTCGATGCTGGCGATGTCACGCCTGCTCACATGCAGCTCCTCCAGCTGCTTGAGACGGTCCTTCTCGAGCTCGATTGCCTTGATGAGGTTCTCAGTGATCTCCTGCTTGGTCATATTGTCCTTCTGCTGCTGTTTGATGGCAGCCTGGAGCTTCTTCTTGTCATGGGCGGCGGTGATATTCTCCTTGACGCTGATTCCGACAGCTGCGGCGCTACCGCCTGCAACTGCACCCGCGGTGATGATCGCAGCCGTTCCAGCGGCCACGCCACCTCCTCCTGCTGCAATAGCTCCGCCGCCAAGCGCGGCCAAGCCTGCGTTTACCGCGGCAATTCCTGTCAAGCCTTGCATGCCGCCGATCGCCGCGCCGATTGCGGGAGCAGCCACTCCAGCGGTGACGGCGCAAATCGCAACGCCTGCCGCAATCGCCCCGACTCCCATGGCGGCCTTCGCAATCGTCGCTTTCTTGGAGACGTCGAATCCCTGCATCGCCATGTACAGCTCGTACATGGTCTTCTCGGCCTTGTCCTCCTTGATGCCCATCGCCTTAGCGACCTTCATCATCGCCCTGTCCTCCTCGGCGAGCTGATATCCCTTTAGGTAGGTAAGCGCGGCCATCTCCTCAAAGAGCTGCTGACGGTACTCCCTTGATCCAGCAGTGGCAAAGGAGTCGATGGAGGCATCGGGATCATCGTTAATCTCATGCTCTATATAGGTGAGGGTGGACTCGTTGATTCCGAGCGCACATGCCGTGCCTTCAACGAGCGCCTTCTCGTCCCCGGTGTAGTCGGCATCGACTAGTGAGATGTAGTAGAGGCCCTTAACGAATCCGAGGCGCTCCTCCTGGCTGCCGCCCTTCTTGCGAAGCTGGATGACAGCCTCGAGGGTTTGGTCGTCCGCATCAGCGACCATCATGTTTATCGGGTTCTTCTTGACTTCTTTGATACCCACATTTCCTCCCTATCGTCTCTGCTGAACGTTGGTTGGTTTTCATTATTCTACATATCTGGAACCGGCTAAAGACAAAACGCCCAACAGTTCCTAATTGCAGCCCTACTGGGACAAATTGTCCCAGTAGCTAAAACTCCTCTTCGCAATCGTTACAATGCCATTCCGGATCGTTACCCGTGATGCAACAGCCTCCGATATGTACGCGGCCTTCTCCTTCTCTTCTTCGGTGAACATACAGACTCCTAACCGGACCGATTCGGTCCAACTATTCGTCCGCACCCCCCCCGCTAACTGGTGAGCTAAGTTTTACCAGGTCAAGAGCTATACACTCTTCACATCCAATAAAACCTAATACTTAAATATTTTCTGAAAAACCGCAGCTAAAACACTATTTATTCTGCAACAAGAGTGGTAGGGGCGGCGGGACTCGAACCCGCAAGACCGAAGTCGAGGGATTTTAAGTCCCCTGCGTCTGCCAATTCCGCCACGCCCCCGGATATGTCTAGCTATTATGCCACTACTTTTAATTCAGCGGGCGCAAAATTGGCTGCCAAATCACAGGCGACTGCTTTCCCTGGTGAACGGCAGCTGCAGTTACCACCAGGCCAAAGAGCAGGTCACTCTCGCTTACTACCAGGTGTTTAAAGCCCGAATTCTTCATCAATTCTGCAAGCAAAATAGTTCCCGCAAGCATAACGGGTGCACGTTTTGCTTGAAGTCCCGTTATGTCTTCTCGCTCCTTTAACGTTTTGCTGGCGAGAAGCCCCTCTATCTGCAACACCTCGTCAAGCGAGATGTGGTTGAGGTGCACCTTTGCGGGATCGTACGGATCAAGGTGGTCCCTGATGGCAATGAGGCTGGTTGCGGTTCCTCCAACACCAACCAGAAGCTCTGGGGCTGCACACTGCTGCTGAGCTCGCCCAATAGCCTCAGACATCATCTGAGCCGCCATTTTGTGAGCTCCATCAATGTCCTCGGCCGAAGGATAATCAGATGACAAATTAAAGCGCTCAGTCAGACGTCTGCAGCCAAGGTCAACGGACTCGACGAAGTTGATGTCGAGCTGCTGTCCTCCGAACTGCTGCCCCTCAAGCTGCTGCCCTCCAAGCTGCTGTCCTGCGCCTTGGGCCGCAGGCTGGCCTGCCAGCGTGCCAACAACCAACTCAGTTGAGCCGCCGCCGCTGTCGGCAACAAGAATGCGATGATTCTCAAAATCGTGAGAGACACCCAGAAATGTGAGCGCGCCTTCAATTTCACCTGGAATAATCATGGGCTCAAGTCCCAGCGAAGCTAGACCCATTCCCAGGTCAGGAGCATTTTCTGCATCGCGAGCGGCGCTTGTGAGCGTGCAAACAACCGCCTCAGCGCCCTCTTTTCTCGCATGATCAACATAAGAAGAAACGCAACCAACGCAACGGTGGATTGCCTCAGGTAGCAGGCGCTTTGTCGTATCAACACCCTCGCCCAAATTGACAATCTCGGTGTATTTGGCCATGCGAATGACGTGACCGTCCTCTACCTGCGCAAGCGCAAGTCGAGCAGTTACGGTTCCAATATCAATTGCAGCTAGAAGCATTATTGTGAGTTCCCACTATCAGACTTTGAATTGTCGGCTCCGGACCCCTCAGAAGATCCACCTTCTCCAGAGTTCTTCAGCTCGTGAGACTCTCCAGGAGCTGGTGCAGATGTAGAATCGTCAGAGTTTGCGCTCTTAGGAGCCTCAGTGTTGCCGGAATCGCCTGGTGTAAATCCAAAAACAAAGTCCCCAACCTTGATGTACCACGGATAGTCAGGATGCTGAACGGTATTCTCGTCCTTCTTTTTATCAAGGCCCTCTACTCGCGCAGATTCCTCGTCGCCAGAAACCAAGCCCTGCTTATGAGCCTCATCTATGATGCCCTCTTTTGTCTGCAGACCCTGAACCTCGGACTCAAGTCGTTTTTGATCTTCCTCGAGCTTCTGCTGATTTAGCAGCAACTCGTCATGCTCGCGAACAGCGTGGTAGTAGCCGCGAATTGGCGGATACAAGCCCACAAGCAGGAAGATTACAACGCCGAGAATAACGACAAGCTTGGTATGATTGCGCGCGAAATCAAGTGCGTTGTCTTTAAGCTCTACCAGAGAAGCTACGCTGAACTGCGGTTTATTGGTTCTTTCAGTCTTCTGAACGCGCTCGGACTTCTGACCGCGCTCGGACTTCTGACCGCGCTCGGACTTCTGAGCCCTATCGATCCGCTGAACAGGAGCAGTTCTTTTAGACTTGACGTCCTTGGAACTCTTCTGAGAAGATGCTTGTTTTGATGGCGCCGTGCCCTCTGACGACGCTGTATCTTTTGGAGTCACCGAAGGCTTTTTAACCTCAGTAGCCTTCGAGTCAGGTTGAGATTTCTCAGTTACCTGGAGTTTCTCGGCTTTTTTAGTTGAAAATATTTTGAGAGCACCAGAGGCATGCTCCGCGGTAGTCTCTTTAAGAGGCTCAACGGAACGCTTGGTGGGCGTTGTTTTTCTTTTTGTACCACTCTTTTTAGTGGTGTCTTGACTCATCACGGATCTCATTTCTGGTTTGTTTGGTGATGCGTCGCAACAAATTGCAACATCTTTATTATGGCAGAGGCAGCGCCGATAGCCCTGCCTCAGTTTGGAATTTCATCGTTTTACCGAATAGAAGTCGTCGCTCCAACGGCAAGTCGTAAGCTTTGCGGTAAGTCGCACGTCTTCGCTGCAATCTGTGCAGCTTGCTTACGCATCAAGATGACGTTTAGCTTCTTGCCACAAATCTTCTTGAAGCTCGGGTTTCTCGTCAAGCGAGAAGCCCCTCTCAGCAGCAGCTTTCTCCATGTACGACCAGCGAGAGCGGAACTTTCTGCAGGCGCTCATCAGTGCTTCTTCCGCATCAACGCCTTCCCAGCGAGCAACGTTTATCAGCGCAAACAAGATGTCGCCAAATTCGTCCGTTTTCTGCTGTGTACCTGGGGCTTCAGCGTCAAACTCTGCGCGCTCCTCGGCAACCTTGTCCCACACGTCAGCGACAGACGCCCACTCAAAGCCCATCTTTGCGGCGCGCTTTGAGATCTTCTGGGCCTGCATAAGCGCAGGTAGAGACTGCGGAACCGAGTCGAGAAGACCCTCGGTGTGCACAGTATCTTCCGCACTGGCGCGCTCCTCAGCCTTGACGCTCTCCCACACGTCTAAGACGGCCGCGGCCGACGACGTTGAACCAGCTTCTGGCCCAAATACGTGCGGATGCCTGCGTACCAGCTTCTGGTTGAGCGCTCGACATACGTCGTCGATGTCGAAGCCCGCTGCACGATTGCACGCGTCAGCCATACCCGCTGCACAATCGCGTGCGCCACTGCCCGCACTGGCACCGCTGTCCGCCTCAATCTGCGAGTGAAGAACTACCTGTTCAAGCACGTCGCCAAGCTCTTCCTCAAGATGCTCCGAAGAGCCCTCGGCAATCGCCTCGACCGCCTCGTAAGCCTCCTCAATCATGTTCTTTGAGATGGACTGATGCGTCTGCTCCTTGTCCCAAGGACAGCCGTCCTCCTGGCGAAGACGCCAAATGGTTCTAACCAGGCGGTCAAACTCCGGATGTGTCTGAGGCGCGCCCGGACGAGCCTTTGTCTCTTCATCAACTGCGGCAGCTAGCTGGGCGATCTTCTCGTCAGATGTCATGTAGTTTATTGCTCCTCAGGGTACAGGAAATTCCAGTCATTGCGCAGGCCAGTCATGAGCTCCATAACGTCCTTTGAGACCTCAAGCTGCGCCTGAGCAGAAGCGTCTCCTGCAACAGCGGCCTCCAGATCTGCCAGCACGTATGCCAGAGCATCAGCGGTACGTCCTACCTGGACTTTCTCCTGCTTGCCATCGTCAGTCCACGTGATAGTGGCAACGTCCGCGCGTGGGTACTCCATAATCTCAATGAAGGCCTTATCCGCGGAAATCATGGCGCGTTTTGGCTGTTTAGAGTGAAGCGTCAGCGCCAGAACGACCATCTGACCCTCGGCGTTTCTGAGCAAAATGCCGTCCGTCTGGTCAACGCCGGTCGGCGCCGGATTCATCATAGAAAGCACGTCATGAGGCTGGCTCTTCAGGAAAAGACGAGCGAGCGTCAGCGAGTACACGCCAATGTCCAGAAGGGCGCCGCCGGCAAGCTTAGGATTGAAGAAGCGATTCTCCATGTCAAACTCTTTGTAGCTGCCAAAATTCTCCTGGATCAGGTTGACTGGGCCAAACTCGCCCGACTCTACGCGGCTGACCAGCTCTTTGTAGAGCGGCATGTGCAAAATGGTGCAGGCGTCCATGAGCTGAACACCGTTTTGACGTGCAAGTTCTTCGGCCTCAAGCAACTCGGCGGAGTTGAGCGTAATGGACTTCTCGCACAGAACGTGCTTGCCCGCCTGAAGCGCTTTGCGCAGGTAGATGATGTGCGTATTGTGAGGTGTGGTCAGATACACCGCGTCAATCTCGTCGCTGGCGAGAAGATCGTCGATGCTGTCATACACACGCTTTACGTGGTGCTTTTGAGCAAACGCGACGGCCTTTTCCTGCGTCCTGTTGGCTACACCGTCGATGGTTCTACCAACCGAGGCCAGAGCCTCTGCCATCTGGTTTGCGATAACTCCGCAGCCAATAACACCCCACCTGAGGTGTGGTGCGGCAAAGATGGTGTCAACGGCGCTCGTAGCGTCCTGCGCGGCACTCTCGGCGTTCTGTGACGTTTGACCTGCTGTTTGGCTCATGTTTACTCCTCAACCTCGTCGTCGCCACCAAGCTCTTCAAGAACTCCTAAGGCGGCGGGCATCAGCTGTTCTTCATTGCGATGGAACGGATACGCCAGTTTATGCGTCTTTGGATACACAATAGCACCGCGGCCCTTTAACTTGAGGGCTTGTTCGCGAGGAATTTCTACACCCAGATATACCAGACGTCCATTTGTCAGACTCACTGACGTTGCACCCAAACGTTGCGCGCGGATGCGCACGCGGGCACGATCAAACAAGTTTTTGCCCGCAAGCGGCAGGGCGCCAAAGCTATTCTCGGTATCTTGCTGCAGGGTATCCACATCAGCAAGCTCTGTAGCTGCGGCAAGACGGCGATACACCAGAACGCGTCGGTCAACCTCTGGCAGATAATCCTCATCAAGATAGAAATCTGCAGGTAGATTGATGGTAACTTCAGCCTGCTCCAGCTCAGCGGACTCACCGCGAGCCTCAGCAACTGCCTCGCCCAACATCTGTGTAAAGAGGTCAAAGCCAACGCTGGAAAGGTTTCCGTGCTGCTCAGCGCCCATAAGAGAGCCGGCGCCTCTAATCTCCAGGTCACGCATGGCAATGCGCATGCCGCTGCCCAGGTCCTGGAACTCGTTGATTGCCGTCAGACGCTCGGTTGCTTCTTCCGTCAGCGGCAGCTCTGCGGGGAACATAAAGTACGCGTACGCCTGCTGCCTACCACGACCAACACGGCCCTTGAGCTGGTACAACTGAGCCAGTCCCAGGCGCTGAGAGTCCTCGATAATCAGCGTATTAGTGTGCGAGTTATCAATGCCGGACTCAATGATGGTGGTGGCCACCAACACGTCAATTTCGTGCTCCTGGAAGGCGAGCATGACGTTTTCTACCTCGCGAGCACTCATCTGGCCGTGAGCCACACCCACGCGAGCCTCCGGCGCAGCTTCCTCCACGCGAGCCACCGCCTCATCAATAGTGGTCACGCGATTGGACACGTAATACACCTGTCCTTCTCGCTCCAGCTCACTTCTAATAGCTGCGGAAACAAGATCTGGGTTGTACTCGCCCACCATCACCTGAACAGGCTTTCTGCCAGGTGGCGGCGTCAAAATCAGGCTCATGTCGCGCACGCCGCTCATGGCCATCTGCATGGTGCGCGGAATTGGCGTTGCCGAGAGCGTCAGCACGTCTACCTGCTCGCGCATGTTTTTGAGCTGCTCTTTATGCTGCACGCCAAAGCGCTGCTCCTCGTCGATGATAACCAAGCCTAAGTCGTGTGGATTGACGTCAGCTGAGAGCAACCTATGAGTTCCTACCAGCACATCTACGGTTCCGTCCGCAAATCCCTCAAGCGCTTTTTTCTGCTGGGCAGGCGTGACAAAACGCGAAAGCACTCTTACCTTCAAATCAAACGGAGCAAATCGCGAGAAAAACGTCTCGTAGTGCTGCTGAGCCAAGATGGTAGTTGGGCACAAAATCATGACCTGACGAGCGTCCTGGCACGCCTTAAACGCAGCTCTCAGCGCCACCTCGGTCTTGCCAAAGCCCACGTCACCGCAAAGCAGGCGGTCCATTGGCTTGCGCGCTTCCATGTCCAGCTTAATGTCTGCAACAACGCTTTCTTGGTCTGGCGTCAGCTGATATGGGAAGCTGGACTCCATCTCTTCCTGAGCGGGAGTGTCCAGCGAAAACGCATAGCCCGGCACTGAAGCGCGGCGCGTATAGAGGTCTACCAGGTCAAACGCCAGTTTCTTGGCGGACTTTCTTGCCTTGTTAGTAGCGCGCGACCAATCTGCCGTGTTCAGCCTGGTCAGGCGTGGATTATTGCCGTCAGGTCCTACATAGCGCGTAATGCGGTCAACCTGCTCCAGGGGCACATAGAGTTTATCGTCATTGGCATACTCAAGCAGGAAGTAATCACGCTCTCTACCTGCAACTTCTTGACGCACAATAGCGGTAAAGTGTGCAATACCGTGCGTTGCGTGGACAACGTAGTCGCCCGGCTTAAACGGGAAAGTGACCGTTGTAGGGTCAATGCGCTTGGAGCGCTTCTTGTTGCGCGCGCTCCTGGCTGTCAAGTCCGAGACAGAAAGCACTGCTAGATTAGCTGTAGGGATAATGATTCCGGCGGGAACGGGTGCGTCGGTAAACGTGACGCGACCGCGCTTGAGTGGCGCGTAGGCTCCGTTTTGGTCCGGCTCGTTTTCAAGCGCCGTACCCAGCGACTCTTCAAACGGAATGGACTCGTCCGAGAAAAGCAGCTTGAGGTGCTCGCGAGCTGCACGATCGGACACCGCAAACACCACCGCATCTCGATCTTGCACCAGCTGTCTGACGCGGCCCAAGAGTTTTGTGTCCGAGCCCGCAATAGACGGCTGCACCACAGAGAGCTCTGACGTTACCGCAGCTCCCGTACGTAAAAGTGACGAGAAGGACAGGCGCTGCTGCGAGCCAAAGTCCATGGCCTTGGGATCTGTGTACAGACCATCTAGTTTCACTTTTGATGCTGCAGCGGATGCAGAGATTTCGTCAAAGGCGCGCTGACAATCATCAAACAGCGAGCGAGGTTCCGCAAGAACTACCAGCGTCTCTGAAGAGATGTGCTCAAGCGGACTGGCAGATCCTCCGTACAGTACGGGCAGATAGCGCTCAAGCGCAGGGGCTTGGGCTCCACGCTGAATAAGCTCCAGGTCAGCGGCGAGTGCAGAGTTCTCTTGCGCTCGCGTATAGAGTGCCTCTTCCGTGCGACGAATGGTCTCTTTGGTAAACGCAAGCTCTCGAGCTGGGGCAACAGTGACCTCATCAATGGCACCGATAGTCTGGCCAGTAGCCGCCACCATGCGCCTAATGCGATCAATCTCGTCTCCGAAGAACTCAATACGTACGGGACTTGTTGCCTGAGCTGGGAAGATATCAACCGTATCGCCGTGAATGTGGAAGGTACCTGGCGCGTCTACCTCGCCGGTATCGGCGTATCCCATGCCGACGAGCAGCGAAGCTACGTCCTCAAAGGGAACATCGTCGCCAACAGTGAACGTTGCAGGAAGAAAATAGCCCGAACCAACAGGGGGAACTCTGCGCATCAGCGCGTGGGCGCTTGCAACTACAATGACCTTCTCGCCAGCGGAAAGCTTGGCGATAGCGCGACACCTGGCTCCAATGAGGGCGTCATCCGGCGTGGTGTCCGACCAGGGGCGATCTTTGCGGTTGGGATAGCGCAGCACGGCGTCGTTGCCTAGCCACGCCGCGAGCGAACGCGCCGTGCGGTCCGCGGCGTCCTCTCCCGCAACGACCAGCAGGCACGGGCGGGGATCCTGCGCCCAGAGCGCAGCCAGCATCAGCGGACGAGCGCTTTGCGAGAGGGACAGCGTGGCGTCTGATCCGCGCGAAAGCTCTCGTTTCAGTTTCTCTAGCTCGGGCGCGCTCAGTAGTTGAGCTGCAACTCTATTGATAAACACACAGTCTCCCGCCATGCCGCTAAACCCACATGCAAACGCATGCGGGTTACACCAAACCTTGCTGGGTGAAGGTTTGATAACTTTTCAATTGGGCTGTTATTGTAGTCGTTATGCAGCTATTTTGCTATTCTCGCCACACGTGATAACGTAACTACATACTGGGTACACATAGAAGGAATTGAGGAGAGGTTATGCCCAGAGAATCAAAGAAAGTCAAGGTAGAACGCGGTATTGAGCTGTGCCGACGCATGCACGAGCTCTATCCAAGCGTCCAAAGTGCGTTGGATTACTACGACGCGTTTACCCTGCTCATCAGCGTTATGCTTTCGGCGCAAACTACTGACGCCGCGGTAAATAAAGTTACGCCCGAGCTGTTCCGCCGCTGGCCAGACGCCCCATCCATGGCGGCCGCCAATGCCGTCGAGGTCGGAGAGGTCATCCAGACCATCGGCTTCTGGCGCGCAAAGGCCAAGCATTGCGTAGAAACCGCCCAGATTCTGCTGACGGAATACGGCGGAGAAGTCCCTGGCACCATGGAAGACCTGGTCACGCTCCCCGGCGTTGGTCGAAAGACCGCAAACATCGTGCTCAACAAGATGTTTGACGTGGTCGACGGCATCGCGGTGGACACGCACGTGTACAGAATCTCCAAGCGCATGCGCCTGAGTTCGGCTTCCACGCCGCTGGCCGCCGAGAAGGACCTGCTCGCGCTTCTCCCCCACGAGCTCTGGAAAGACGTCAACGAAGAGTGGATTCACTTTGGGCGAGAAACCTGCACCGCTCGCAACCCCAAGTGCGTCGGCTGTCCCATGAGCGACATCTGCCCTTCCTACGAGCAGCCCAATCGCTGGTTCAAGGGGTAGCACGGAGCGCGGGCTGGAAGTTCCACATAACATGCAGGTCAGACCGGTGTTCACGCAGGTGGACACCGGTTTTTTGTACGGCAACAGCGTCGTGTGCGGACAAACTTGCAGGTCAGACGCGCGAAGCGCTGCTGCGGGCTCACGGGGTTTCTCGGCAGATGCTTCTGAGTTGCGAATCCAGACTCAAGCACCGCGATAAGCCTGAAAAGATCATGAAGTCTGAGTACATTTACTCAGACATAACGAGAAAAACCGGCAAATAGCTCAGACTTGGTGAACTTTTCCGGCAAATTACTCAGACATGGCGAGAAAATCAGGCTCCATGAAAGATCGAACTCGGACGCGCTTTAAACTCTGCCTGAAAAGCGAGCCTGAAAAGCGAGCCTGAAAAGTGCAAAGATTCTGTATTTT
>CALCXO010000005.1:0-26183 GCA_937905925.1 uncultured Atopobium sp. | reverse complement strand
ATGTATACGTCTTTTTGACAGATTATCCGACTTAGGTGTGTTTTGAACTGACTCCCATTTCTCGTGTCAAAGAAATGGGAGTCAGTTCAAAGTTGGCACAGGCGATATGAAAATCTTTTAGACATTGATTCGCACGTATTTTTCGGTGTGCGGTAGAATATTATTCGCAAGCGTTTTGTCTTGCACCTGTATGTAAAGTATTGCCAAAAACTTGGTGTTTACCACGTATGGTGCACAAAGTTTGACGCGTAGAAAGGAAGCCTAATGGCTGAAGATCAGTACATGCACCTTGTTATTGTTCGCCACGGTGAGTCTGAGTGGAACAAGCTCAACCTGTTCACTGGTTGGACTGACGTTGACCTTACCGAGACTGGTCACGAGGAGGCAGCAGCTGGCGGTCGTGCTCTCAAAGAGGCTGGCTATGACTTTGATGTTTGCTACACCTCTCTGCTCAAGCGTGCTATTCACACTCTGAATCATGTTCTTGATGAGCTTGACCGTAACTGGCTTCCTGTTCATAAGACTTGGCGTCTGAACGAGCGTCACTATGGCGCACTTCAGGGTCTCAACAAGGCAGACGCCGCTGCTGAGCACGGTGAGGAGCAGGTAAAGATTTGGCGTCGTTCCTTTGATGTCCAGCCACCAGCTCTTGAGCCAGGCGACGAGCGCGATCCTCACGTTCAGGAAATGTTCCGCGATGTTCCAGCAGAGGATCTTCCTTACACCGAGTGCCTGAAGGACACCATTGCACGCGCATGGCCTTACTTTGAGCAGGAGATCAAGCCACAGCTTGAGGCAGGTAAGCGTGTTCTTATTGCTGCACACGGCAACAGCCTTCGCGCTCTTGTTATGCAGTTTGAGCACCTCACTCCAGAAGAGATTCTTGAGGTCAACATCCCAACTGGCATTCCTTGCGCATACACCTTTGACAAGGATTGGAACATTGTAGACAAGCACTATATTGGCGATCCAGCCGTCATAGAGGCAAAGATTAACGCTGTTGCTAACCAGGGCAAAGCTAAATAAGCTGTTTGCCAACACGCTATATTGTTAAGCAGAACGGGGTGGTTTAATACCACCCCGTTCTTTTTTGCCTACTTATAGAACCATGATGAATACGCCCGCAGTAATAAAACCCACATTGAATAGTGTTACGATGTACCGCCGAGAAAAGAAGGGATTAAATGTTTAAAAGAGAACTCAACGCAAAACTTGTTCTTTCTGTAATCGCCACAGGAATTATGTCCTTCTCGGGTGTTGTCGTAGAAACTGCCATGAACGTGACGTTTCCAACATTGATGGAAGAATTCTCTATTGGAACCTCAACGGTACAATGGATGACCACTTCGTATCTTTTAATTCTTGCCATTATCATGCCTATGTCATCGTTTTTAAACAGGCGATTCAAAACTAAAAGTATTTTTACCGGAGCCATGATCTTCTATATCAGCGGCATTCTTTGTGGATTTGCTGCTCCAACGTTTATGTTGTTGCTGCTTGGCCGCATTTTAGAAGGCATTGGCACCGGTCTGGCTCTACCACTGATGTTCAACATCATTACCGAACAGGCTCCACTTAAAAACATGGGCGTGATGATGGGCATTGGTATGCTTGTTACCGCTGTTGCACCTGCGGTAGGACCTTCAGCTGGTGGCTGGATTGCAGAACATCTTGGCTGGCGAATGATCTTTGCCGGTCTTCTCCCCTTCTTGATTGTGGCATTTGTACTGGGAATTAGTTCAATCCAACAAAGCCATGAGACTGAAGAGATCTCTTTTGATATCTTTGGCTGGCTGCTGCTTACCGTAAGTTTTATTGCGCTCATCTTTGTTATTGACGAGTCCAGCGCGTTTGGTCTGCTTAGCATTCCTGTTTTGCTTGCAATGGTAATTTTTGTAGGCTCACTTGCGCTTTTTGTGCGTCACGAGAACTCCTTTAAATACCAGGAGCAATCGGATAAATCTCAAAAAATTCCTATCATTAACCTTGAGGTATTTAGCGAGAAGGGCTTTGTACTCTCGCTCTTTGCTATTGTTGCTCTGCAATTTATTATTCTTGGTCAGTCGTATCTTCTGCCTAACTTCTCCCAGCTAGTACTAGGTGCAGGCGCTACCGCAGCAGGAGCTCAAATGCTGCCAGGATGTGCTATTGGCGCAGTCATGGCACCAATTTCTGGTCAGATTTTAGACAAACTAGGAGCTAAAAAACCTATTGTTACAGGCATTCTTTGCTGTCTTACCAGCATGCTCCTTTTGCTGCTCTTTGTTCACCAACTTACCGTAGAAATGATTACGTATATTTTTGCTATCTTTGCCATTGGCCAGGCGCTTCAGATGGGAAACAATTTTACGGTAGCCTTGGGACATCTGCCAGAAGACCGCAAGGCAGATGGAAATGCTGTTATTAACACAATGCAGCAGCTCTTTGGCGCTATGGGCACCAGCGTTATTTCTGGTGTAGTAGCGGCTTCTCAGCTTGGAGCTACAAACTTGGCTACGAGCACCCTCGCAGGAGCTCAAAACGCACTCTTTGTGCTTGTATGCGTAGCTTGTATTCCTCTTGTTACTATGGGAATCGTGCTCTTTGTACTACCTAAGATGACAAAATAAAGACGCGGCAACGGCATTTAAAAGAAAGCAAATTAAAAAGCTAGTTATCCAACAACGGATAACTAGCTTTTGATTTAGACGATCGAACTATTGCACTACGACACAACGGCAGATAATTTCAATCCAATGAATACAGCAACCAGGCACGTTACAACGTTAACTGCAATGTTCACGCCTGCAGCGGTCCAGTTACCTGCTTGAATAAACGTCAGTGTTTCATTTGAGAAGGTCGAGAAGGTCGAAAGTCCTCCACAAAGACCCACGGCTAAGAATAGCTTTACCTGTGGCTGAAGTGGACTTGCAAGATCAAGCCCCGTCACAAAGCCAATAATCAAACCTGCAACAACATTTGCAGCAAACGTACCAACTGGCAGGTTAGGAATCCACTGTTTAAAGAGGACGCCCAACTGCCAACGACCTAAACTACCCAGCGCTCCACCAAGAGCCACAGCTAACGCTTCAAACATAAAGCACCCCTACTCCAGCTCACGCGAGCCCGTATACAGCTGGTAATACTCTCCATGCTTTGCAATAAGCTCATCGTGAGTACCGCGCTCAATAATACGACCGTGCTCCAGAACCATAATGGCGTCAGAATTTCGAACCGTAGATAACCTGTGAGCAATCACAAAGACGGTACGACCTGCCATCAGGGCATCCATGCCCTTCTCGATAAGTGCCTCAGTACGCGTATCAATACTGGAAGTTGCCTCGTCCAAGATAAGCACGGGAGGATCAGCAATAGCAGCACGCGCAATTGCCAGAAGCTGCCTCTGACCTTGTGAAAGGTTAGCACCGTCTGAGGTAAGTACGGTGTTGTAGCCACGTGGCATACGACGGATAAACTTGTCCGCGTTTGCAATCTTTGCTGCAGCAATAACCTCGTCATCAGTGGCGTCTAACTTACCAAAGCGAATATTGTCTGCAATGGTACCTGTGAACAGATGCGTATCTTGCAAAACAATACCAAGCGAGGACCTTAATGCAGATTTCTTAATGTCATTGATAGGGATGCCGTCGTAGGTGATGGTTCCACTACGAACATCGTAGAAGCGGTTAATGAGGTTGGTAATAGTTGTTTTACCAGCACCAGTTGAGCCGACAAACGCAATCTTCTGGCCAGGCTTTGCAAACAGCGTGAGGTTTGCAAGAACCGTCTGATCATCGTCGTATCCAAAGGTCACGTCATCAAAGCGAACGTCTCCAGCAAGAGGGGTTTTCTCGCCAGACGGTGTGACCCAAGCCCAGGACTCTTCTCCTGACTCATAACCACTAACGCGGACCAGGTCGACCTTGCCCTCATCAACCTCAGGAGTCATTTCCATAACCGCAAAGATGCGCTCGGCACCGGCAAGAGCGGTAAGCAGGAAGTTGGAGAGCTGTGTGAACTGGTTGAACGGCATGGCTGCCTGGCGAACAAAGACCAGGTAGGATGCAAGACTTGCAACATCCGCGTGTCCGTTAACCGCAAGCAGTGCGCCAACCACG
The DNA here is from genome assembly GCA_937905925.1 of uncultured Atopobium sp. GTDB lineage: Bacteria > Actinomycetota > Coriobacteriia > Coriobacteriales > Atopobiaceae > Lancefieldella. Next base: position 22,086 of record CALCXO010000005.1, on the reverse strand, counting down.
GTAACCACAGCGTAATTGATATACGTCAACGAGACCGTGATAGGAACCATAGTTGCCGCATAACCCTGAGCACTTGTTCCAGAGTGCCGTAACTCGTCATTAACCTTTTGAAAATCAGTAAAGTTGGCATCCTCGTGGTTAAAAACTTTAACCACTTTAAGGCCAGAGATAGTTTCTTCTGCAAAACCGTTGAGAACACCAAGGCTCTTTTGCTGCACCGAATAATGTTTAGCAGAGCGCTTACTTGCATAGCGTGCATAAATCACAATCAAAACATCAAAGAGAACAGTGATGAGCGTCAGCTGCCAGTTAAGGACAATGAGCAGCACAAGCGTACCAACCATTTGAATAAACGCCAGAACAAGGTTGGCAAAGCTGTTATTGAGCGCTTCCGAGATGGTATCCACGTCATTTGTAAAGAAACTCATGATATCGCCGCGGGTACGCTGGTCAAAGAATCTTAGGGGCAGCGATTCAATGTGCTCAAAAAGGTCTCGCCTGATGTCAAAAACAATCCTCTGAGCAGCACGAACCATAATTTGCGTGTAACCAACACTGGTAAGAGCGCCAATTGCATACACAACCGCTGTAAATACAATGAGGTTGGTAAATGCGTTTACGTCTCCCCTGCCCACTGCTGCAACAACAGGCTTAATCATGTAGGTACCAAGGAGCGCTGCTAAACCGCTGATAGAAACAAGAAGCGCCACCAACATAAGACGCTTTTTCGCATGACCTAAGTACGAGACAAACACTCTAATGGTATGTCCAATGTTTTGAGGACGTGCTCCTCCTGCGCGATTAGCCATGTGACACCTCCTTACCAGCAGCGTCAATGTCTGACTGACTACCGCCAGTCTGCGACTCATAAAGCTCTCTATAGATAGGGCTCTTGGCGAGAAGTTCTGTGTGGGTGCCAGTCATATGAACCCTACCGTTATCAAGAACGACAATCTGATCTGAGTCCATAACTGAGTTCACACGCTGGGCAATGATGATTTTTGTCATGTCAGCAAGTTCGGCAAGCCCTGCACGAATCTTTGCGTCAGTTGCGGTATCAACTGCACTGGTAGAGTCATCAAAAATGATGATTTTTGGCTTCTTCAAAAGCGCACGCGCAATACAAAGGCGCTGCTTCTGGCCACCAGAAACATTGACGCCACCCTGACCAAGGTCTCCGTCCAAGCCGCCAATCCTGTCAAGAAACTCATCAACGCATGCAATAGAACATGCGTGAAGCAGTTCCTCGTCAGTAGCGTTGGGATCTCCCCAGAGCAGGTTGTCGCGGACGGTACCGCTGAACAGCACATTTTTCTGAAGGACAACAGATACTGCGTCACGAAGTGAAACAAGATTGTAGGAGCGGACGTCATTCTCGCCAACAAATACGGTGCCTTCAGTAGCATCGTACAAGCGTGCAATCAGCTGGATAAGAGTGGTTTTTCCGGAGCCGGTGCCGCCGAGAATACCAACGGTAGAGCCTGGCGCAAACGAGAGATTAATGTCTTCGAGAACGTCCTCTTCAGCGCTCTGGCTGTACTTGAAAGATACGTTTTCAAAACGGACCGCGCCATTCTTAACGTCAGTCAAACCGTGCTCTGGAGACTCAATAGCGGGCTCCTCGGAAAGAATTTCTCCGATTCGACGCACACTGGTAATAGCTCGAGCAGTAAGCAAGAACACGCCAGAAATCATCATAAGAGAGTTCATGATAAGCAGCACGTAGCTCATGAAGCCCGTAAGCTCACCAACACCCAGTCTGCCAGCCATAATCATCTGGCCACCAAACCAAAGAATAGCCACATTAGTGACGTACATTGAAGCCTGGAAAATAGGCAGGTTTAAGACGGACGTTCCAAAGGTCTTTGTAGCAGTCTGCGCATACTGGGTATTAACTTTTTCAAAGCGCTCGGAGACATATCCTTCTCGGACATACGCCTTAATAGCACGCACGGCCGCAAAGTCTTCCTGCAGAGCCTCGTTAAGCTTATCCATTGCACTTTGCATAACGCGATACAAAGGACCAACGCGCTTCACAATAAAGAAGAGTGCAATAGCCAAGAAAGGCAGCACGGCAAAATACACTACTGCCAGCTCTGGGCTCATAATAAACGCCATAACCAAGCCCATGACCAGCATAATTGGTCCACGCATAAACGGGCGCGTACCCATTGCAAAGGCGTTCTGAATAATGGTTACATCAGAAGTCAAACGCGTAACCAAAGAAGATGAATCGTATTTATCAAGATTTGCAAAAGCAAACTCTTCCATACGACGATACTCGTCTTGCCTGAGTTGAGCACCCAGTCCCATAGCCGCTTTTGCCGAGTAGCGAGCATAGCCAATGCCGGCAAACATGGCGAGAAGAGCAAAGACAACCATAACGGTACCGTTTACAAAAACAGTCTGAAGGTTGCCTTGCAAAATACCCTGGTCAACAATTTGAGCCATGAGTACAGGAATCACTAATTCGAGTAGGGACTCTGCAAACACGCAGAGTCCCGACATAACAAAGTCCTTTTTATACGCGCCAAAGTGGTCCAAGATAACCTTTAACTCAGCACGAGCAGATGGAGCCTTTTCTTCTACAGAATCATCATTCATTGTTAAAACACCACGTATCTCACTGTCTTGCTTTGCTTGGTTTGCTTATGCCTCTTTTGGAAGCGTCTGAAGCGAAACCTCCTTGAGCTGCTCATTAGAAACAGGCGAAGGAGCACTCGACATCAAATCAGAGCCAGAAGTAGTCTTTGGGAATGCCATGACATCACGGATAGAATCAGCACCTGCAAGCAACATGCATACACGGTCAAGACCAAGTGCAAAGCCGCCCATTGGAGGTGCGCCAAACGTCAAAGCCTCCATCAAGAAGCCAAACTGAGCCTTTGCACGCTCTTCAGTAAAGCCGAGTTTCTCCAGAATCTTAAGCTGCAGCTCAGCATTGTGAATACGCATTCCGCCGCCGCCAGCCTCAAAGCCATCCATAACAAAGTCGTACGTATACGAGCCCATAGCAAGAGGATTGGTATCCAGAAGGTCAAGCTCATCCTCACGAGGAAGGGTAAAGGGCTGGTGCTCAGAAGCGTAGGACTGAGTTTCCTCATCCCAGTGGAACAGTGGGAAGTTAACAACCCAGAGGAAATCATGACCTTCTCGCGGTACATTCAAGACCTTTGCCATATGCAGGCGCATACCACCAAGAATCTCATCTGTCTCCAGGCGGCCGCCCACAGCAAAGAGAATCAAGTCCCCTGCCTCAGCTGACATCTCTGCGCGTAGTGCCTCAAGCTCTTCTGGCGAGAAGAACTTGGTAATAGGACCTCCCACGGAACCGTCCTCTTTGAAGGCGACCCATGCAAGTCCCTTGGCACCAAAGCCAGCGGCTACCTCGGCAAGCTTATCAACCTGAGAGCGTGGACAGGTGCCTGCACCCTTAACGTTAATTGCCTTGACGTACTGACCATCAGTTGTTGCAGCGGAGCTAAAGAGCTTGAAGCTGGACTGCTTGAAGACCTCAGAGACATCGTGGAGCTCCATACCAATGCGGGTATCAGGTTTATCGGAGCCGTAGGTATCCATTGCGTCCCAGTACTGAATCTTGCGCAGTGGAGCTGGGAACTCAATACCCATCTTTGCAAATGCATCGCCCAGAATATCCTCAAGCTCGGCCATGACATCTTCCTCGCGGACAAATGCCATCTCCATATCAACCTGTGTAAACTCAGGCTGACGATCTGCACGAAGGTCCTCATCGCGGAAGCACTTAGTAATCTGGTAGTAGCGCTCAATACCGCCAATCATCAGCAACTGCTTCAGCAGCTGTGGAGACTGTGGCAGTGCGTAGAAGTTTCCACCCTGCATTCTGGATGGAACCAGGAAGTCACGAGCACCCTCAGGAGTAGATTTGAACAGCGCCGGAGTCTCCACCTCGGTAAAATCACGCTTATGAAATGCCTCACGAAGCGCAAATGCAAAATCAGAACGCATACGAAGATTCTGTGCCATCTGAGGACGACGCAGGTCAACATAGCGGTACCTCAAGCGAAGATCCTCATTAACGTCAATGTGGTTCTCAATTTGGAATGGTGGAACAGCGCTCGTATTAAGAACCTCAATCTTGGAAGCAAGTACCTCTACCTCACCGGTAGCAAGAGCCTCATTGGTCTGACCTTCAGAGCGATGCTGAACGGTACCGGAAATCAGAACAGGCCACTCAGGACGAATAGTTTCTGCAGTTGCAAATGTTTCTGCATCAACATCTGGGTCAAACAGAATCTGAGTTAAACCCTCGCGATCACGGAGGTCAACAAAGATTAGGCCTCCAAAATCACGACGACGCCAAACCCAACCAGTGAGCGTAACGGTCTTGCCAATATGCTCTGCGCGAAGCTCTCCACAGGTATGCGAATGCATACTGTGCAAATCAACAGCTGCGTGAGCGGAATAATTCTGGGGGTTTTCTGAGGAACAATCCATTTTTATCCTTTCGTCTTTGCTTCCCTGTGCCAAATCGGAAAGCACCTTCAAGACGGCAAAAACGCGTAGACGGCGCGTTCTTGCTCATAGATAAACCATTGTACTCTCCAACGTTTAGCCAAGCTCCCTCAATCTGAACTTAGAGCAGATTCAGCAGAATAAATAACTTACATTCACGTTTTTACGCTAGACTGAAGCTGATACATACGAGCCTCACTACGAGGCGAGAAGAACTTGGAGCTTTTATGGCCTATAAAGCCGCCGTTTTTGATCTAGACGGAACACTTCTGAACACTATTGTTGATCTTGCTTGGGCAACAAATTACGCCCTTGAGCAGTTCAACATGCCCACCTATACCGTTGATGAAGTACGTCAGATGGTTGGAAATGGCGTTGCAAAGCTTATTCGTGACGCCGTGCCAGAGGGTACCGATGATGCAACATACCAGCGCGTGCTCGCATGCTTTAAGGAACACTACGCTGACCATAGTTTGGATAACACTGCACCCTACCCTGGCATCCTTGATGCGGTTGATACGCTCAGAGCAGCTGGCGTTAAATGCGCTGTTGTTTCCAACAAGCCAGACTTTGCTATTGCAGATTTAATGACCAATTTCTTCCCAGGTAGATTTGACTTTGCGTTGGGTCAGCGTGATGACCTTAAAAGAAAGCCTGATGCCGAGCCTGTCCATTACGCCCTTGCTCAAATTGGCGTTGACCCTCAAGATGCTGTCTACATTGGAGACTCCGAGGTTGATGTTGCAACAGCACACAACAGCGGCATGCCTTGCATAAGTGTTACCTGGGGATTTAGAGATAAAGAAACGCTTCTAGCTGCAGGCGCTACCACGCTTTGCGATACCGCAGAAGAAATGGTGCAAGAAATTCTCAAATAGTAGCACTAAAAATTACAACCATTCATCATTGCCGTTGAGCGAGAAAAAACGTCCGCTTGCCTATGCCTCTCAATTCATCTGAATAAGCGTATTCGGAGGGCGGTATAGTCAATAAAAGTGCGTCCATAATTTGCGCGCAAGCGACGTGGAAAGGATTGCATCATGGGCAAGAAAAGTTCTGAGGTTCTCCAGATTTCTTACGAAGACCTGGTAGAGTACCTGCACAGTAATCACTCTGTGTACATGCAAGTCGGACACCAGGTTTATTACCTCACTGATGTCAACTTTGAGGCATGGAGAGCTCAAGACACCAGCATCAGAAACTCAAAGAACCACTTTGTAGATTGTTCTGAATTAGTTCCTACGGTAGACGAATTTCTCGCGCTTCCTTTTATTAATGGAAAAACCATTAAAGACGTTTTTGCACATGCAACGTTCTATGCATCCATGAAGAACGAAAAATCTGAGTAATTCAAAATAATCAGCATTTTGTTGACTATCTCTCAGCTAAAACTTAAAGGACCTGTTAACGCAGGTCCTTTTTTACCAGGTAAATTACCTTAATGACCTGCATCACATATAAAAACGCCGATGCAGTGCATCGGCGTTTTACGTTTAATTTGAGAAAATATGACTACTCAACAGGCTTCTGAACCTCAAGAACCTCGGCAATCTCAACCTCGGCAGAGACCGTACTATAAGAGACAGGAATAAGATCGTTGTATTTATTCGCAGAAGCCAGGTCGGAAGAAGCAGTCTTTGCATAACGTTTAACTGCCGCAGCAGCACGGTTAACAGCACTCAGGGTACCCGCACCGCCAACACATCCACCTGGGCAAGCCATACCCTCAAGAAGATAACCTGGATATTTACCCTTAACAGCATCCTTGAGCATAGCTCGACACTCAGCAAGGCCGTCAACAGCCATGATAGGTACTTCTTTATCAGGGTACTTCTGGTGGATGACGTTTACAACTGCGCCTGCTACGCCACCGGCCACTGCAAAAGCACGACCGTCATGGGAGGCGTTTTCAAAATCGGAGTTGTCGTCATCAAGCTTGGTGTAGTCAATACCCTTAGACTCCATCATTCCCGCAAGCTCCTCAAAGGTCAGAACAAAATCGACCTCGGACTTAACGGAGCGGCGCAGCGCCTCGAGCTTCTTAGCAGTGCATGGTCCAATAAAGACAATCTTGGACTCTGGATTTTGTTTTCTTACTAGACGAGCAGTCAGAACCATTGGTGTGAGTGCCATAGAGATAGCATCAGCATGCTCTGGGTGCTCTTTTTTAGCCATCGCAGACCAGGAAGGACAGCAGCTTGTTCCCATAAATGGCAGCTTTTCTGGGACTTCTTTGACAAAGTCTTCCGCTTCCTGAACGGTACAGAGGTCAGCACCGGTTGCTACCTCTTCTACCTCAGCGAATCCCATCTCCTTGAATGCCTCACGAAGACGACCAACGCTGCCCTTGCCAAACTGACCAACAAATGAAGGAGCCACAATTGGCACAACGGTATAGCCCTCATTGATAGCCTGAATAACCTGGAAAATCTGGCTCTTATCGGCAATAGCACCAAAGGGGCAGTTGACCAGGCACTGACCACAAGAAACGCACTTCTCGTAATCAATGTCTGCGCGACCATGCTCGTCAGAACCAATAGCGTCCATACCACAAGCAGCAGCACATGGACGTACATGGTGATGAATAGCCTGGTATGGACAAACCTTGAAGCACATACCGCACTGAATGCACTTCTCCTGGTCAATGTATGCCTTTTTATCTACGAAGCTAATTGCCTCTTTAGGACAAATCTCTCGGCAAGGATGTGCAAGACAACCCTGGCATGCATTGGTAACGCGATACACGTTGTCCTCGCATGCGTTGCACGCAAACTTGACAATGTTGATCAGCGGTGGTTGGTAATAAACCTCTGGTCGAGAAGCCTCTTCCAAGCCATCGGATATTTGCTCAGGTAGATCAACGCCCTGCATAGGCATACCCATAGTCATGCGGATACGCTCACCAACAATGGCGCGCTCCAAGAAGACGCTCTCGCGATATGTTGCAATATCACCAGGAATAATCTTGTAAGGCAGCTCTTCCATCTGACGAGCAATTTCATCAACGCTCTTGTCTGCTTTTTCATACGCAAGCGCTGAAACCTCTTTAAATACCTTCCTGCGAATTTCAGTCAGGTTGGTATAGACACCTCGCATTGTGCCAGGCATTTCTCCCCCTCCTCGTTCACTTTATGCACGTCTGGGTAACGTATCCGCACAAAATGAATGTATGTCTCTATCACAAAGTATGTACTATAAGTCCACCTCGGTGACACCAAAATAAGAAAATCGCTCTGGAATATCCGTTTTAATCACAATTTTTGCGCCCGTCACTGGATGAATAAATCCAACGCGATATGCATGGAGCATTAACGGCGGCGGCCTATGCTTCTTTTTTGAGGTGCGCTGCAGAGATGATACGCTTCCATACAGCGCGTCTCCTACCAGAGGAAATCCAAGTGACGAGAGATGCACTCTAATTTGATGCTTTCTTCCTGTCAGCAAATTGACCAGTAGCAAGCTTTGAGTTTGACCTTGTGCTGATGAAGCAACCTTTACTAGACATACCTCCGTTTGAGAAGGTTTGCCTGTTGCTGAGACCCTCATCTTTTGAGCGTCATGCCTATCTTTTCCAATTGCCTTATCTATCAGCAGTTTATTTGGCTCAAACGCTCCCTTAACGGCAGCTAGATACTCTTTGGAAAGCTCCTTAGAGGCAATAAGCTGGTCAAACTGAGGCTGCGTTTCTTTTTTGAGCGAGAAGAGCACTATGCCCGTAGTCTCCTTATCAAGACGATTCAATGCTTGAACCTGGGAAAGATCTACCTCTCTTAAGCCCTCAAGTGCACGGAATTTCTCGCGAACCATCTCAGTTAGCGAGAGTTCATTGGTACCGTCCGCATGAACGATAATTCCCGCCGGTTTATTCACGGCAAGTAGATACTCATCCTGATACAAAACCTCAAGGTTGTTGTCAAACTGAAGAGCATCCACGCTACTCACCTCGCTTAACTACATAGCGCTGCTCAGAAAGCACCTGGGCAAATGACTCGATTGTGCTCCACACATGATCGGTGCGGCGCCAGGCAACGCTGACCGAGTACGACATCTCTTTTCCTAGCTCAATAATGTGGAGACCTGATGTTTCAAAGTCGTAGTAAGAAGAAGCAACCAGCTCTGATGGCAAGAAGCACGCGCCCACCCCTCTCATGGCAAGCGCCAAAAGCGTCTCGGAGTTTCTGGACATAACCTTGATGGTAGGAGAAATGCCCGATGCAGCAAACGCATGGCGAGCAAAACTACCAGCAATGTCTCGCTTACCTACCGTTAAGAAAGGGCAAGCTTCCAAGGCCGTGAGCTTTCCCGTCTTTTTGACTTGCGCAACAACCGAGTCAACCTTATCTGCATACAAAGATTCAAGAAGCGCTTGAGAAACTACCAGAACGATCTTCTCGTCAAACAGCTTTTTAACAACTAGGTCATACGACGATGAATTAACCGTTGCAACAATCAAGTCAAGCTGGCCTTCAGATAGCCACTCAACCAGCTCGTCATTCTCGCCTTCATCAAGCTCAATGGAAATGTTTGGGTGCAATTTTTGGAAAGCGGCAATGGAGCGCGGCATGATGATGTGACCTCGTGTAGCAGTGACGCCAACACGCAGGCGACCTCGCTCGTTGCCCGCAATATCAAGAAACTCTTGATCCATAGCGCGACGCTGAGCCTGGAACCTACGGGCGTAGCGCAAGAACTCTTCTCCCGCAAACGTGAGCGACAGCGGGACCGTACGTTCTAGCAGCTTAGAGCCAAGTTCTTTTTCTGCTGCCGCAATATTTGCCGAGAGCGTTTGCTGCGTTACACTCAGGCGCTCAGCCGCCTTGGTGAAACTCTTTTCTTCTGCAACGGCAACAAAATAATCCATGGTTTGAAAGTTCATTTTTGCTCCCACTGTATTACAAAAATTACTTGTAATTATAACCATTGAAAACAGTTGGACTTCAACTTCTTAGTTGCCTACTCTATTTACATAAGAAATTCGTTTGGAGTGGATGCATGGTAGAGCTAATAGTACTAAGTGCCTTTGCGGTGATGCTCATCGTAGGCACAGCCCTATCTTTCCCTCTTACCTCTATCTTGACCATTGGTTTCTTCCTCTTTTTTGGTTACGGACTCTCTCGCAAAATCTCTGCAAAAAAGCTTCTTTTAGCAGCCTTTGAATCCGTCTGGGAAGTTAAAACAATTATTGCGCTGTTTGCTGTTGTAGGCGCTATGAGCGCAGCATGGCGAGCAGCTGGAACCATTCCAGAGATTGTCAGCATTTCTGCTTCTCTTATTTCTCCTTCTGTCTTTATTCTGGCAACCTTCTTACTCTGCACCATGATGTCCATGCTTTTGGGCACCGCATTTGGTACCGCTGCAACCATGGGTATCATCTGCATGTCTATTGGTAAGGCAATTGGAGCAAGCGAGTTCTTTATTGGTGGCGCTGTTCTTGCAGGTAGCTACTTTGGCGATCGTTGCTCCCCCATGTCTACCAGCGCAATCCTTGTTTCGCAACTCACCGATACCAATCTATCCAAGAACATTAACCGCATGCTTCGTACCAGCGTGGTGCCTTTTATTGCTGCATGTGTTATCTACGTGGCTTGGGACTTCTTCATGGCAAACACGGGAACTATTCCCGACATTACTGGTCTTCTGAGCCGCTCCTTTAGGCTTTCTTTGATTTCACTTACACCAGCACTTCTTGTAATTGTTTTCTCGCTTCTTAAGGTTGATGTCATTGTGACCATGGCATCCAGCCTGGTGCTTGCCTGCATTCTGTGTGTCACCATCCAGCGCGTTCCGCTTACAGACCTGCCAGTCATCTTGCTCTTTGGCCTTCGCGCTCCAGGAGCTACCGTTGCAAACATGGTTAATGGTGGCGGCGTTTTCTCCATGATGAACGTTTTGACAATTGTCACCATTTCTTCAAGCTACGCTGGTCTTTTCCAGACAACTGGACTGCTTCGCCGTATGTGCCAGCTAGTAGCTGACCTCTCCGATAACTCCACGCCTTTCTTTGGCGTTCTGATTACCAGCATGTTTACCTCAATGGTTTCTTGTAACCAGACCTTGGCTATTATGCTGACAAACGACCTATGCGAGAACGCAGAGAACTCTTCTAGCGCTCTTGCCTTGGATATCGAGAATAGCGCCGTAATTCTTGCTCCTCTGGTACCGTGGTCTATTTCAAACATCTCGGTACTCTCTGCAATTGGCGCACCTTCCATGAGTCTTCTAGCTGCGAGCTTCCTTTATTTGCTGCCTCTTTGGACTCTGGGAATTTCCCTGTGGCTCCATCGCCGTCCAGCAAAAATTGACGGTCATCGTGCTCGTTGGCTTGGCCTTACCTCTGACGATGTCCGCAGCTGCTCATTGCCTCGCATGCAGGACGAAGACACAACGGATGCGACTGCAAGTCTTCCTGCTGTAAAAGTTGCCTAACAAACAAACCCTCCCGATTCACAGACACGAGAGGGTTTAAATTTGACTTCTAGTCCTATTGTTACTGTCTGGCTTTAACCTCAGCAACAAGCTGGTCAGCAGGCACCTGTACCTGCTCGTGAGACTCCATATCACGAAGAGTGACCGTACCAGCTTCAACCTCATCTGGACCAATGACCACACAAAGCGTTGCACCCATCTTATCTGCCTGCTTAAACTGAGCCTTTAGCGAACGACCAGTGCGATCAGCCTCACATCTAATGCCAGCCTCACGCAGCGCCAACACAGCATCAAATACAACAGGAGCCTGTTCAGCACCTGCGCAAGCTACATAGACACAGCTTGGAGCTGCAGGCTCAGCTGCAACACCAAGAGCCTCCAGAGCCAGCATAATGCGCTCAAAACCAACAGCAAATCCAACACCTGGAGTTGGCTTTCCACCTTCAAGCTCAACAAGACCGTCATAACGACCGCCACCACCAATGGCGCCAACGCCAGCGTTTGGAATCTCTACCTCAAAGACGGTACGCGTATAGTAATCCAGACCACGAACAAGTGTTGGATCCTCAACGTATGAAATACCCGCTGCATCCAGATATGCCTTGACCTGCTCATAGTGAGCGCGGCAATCATCACACAGGTTGTCAGAAATGAGAGGAGCATCCTTCATAACCGCGTGGCAGCTCTCATTTTTGCAGTCAAATGCACGAAGTGGATTAATCTCCGCACGCTCAAGACAGTCCTCACACATCTCATCCTTATGATCAAGAATGAACTGCTTGACCTTCTCGCGATATGCTGGACGGCACTCCGCGTCACCCATGGAGTTAATCATGAGCTTCATATCAGCTGGCGAGAAACCCATCTGCTCATAAAACTTTATCAACATGATGATGGACTCTGCATCGGCAGCTGGATCAGAGGCTCCAAGCCACTCGACACCTACCTGGTGGAACTGGCGCAGACGGCCTTTCTGAGGACGCTCTCCCCTGAACATTGACTCAGCGTACCAAAGTTTTGCAGGAGTTCCTCCCTGTGGCACAAAATTGTGCTCAACAGCAGCACGGACCACACCAGCAGTTCCCTCAGGACGCATAGCCATGCGCTGACGAGGCTTAAGACCGGACTCATTGCCAGCAGCTAGCAAGTCATCAAGCAGTGCACCAGAAAAGACGCGGAACATCTCTTTACGTACCACATCGGTTGACTCGCCAATACCGTGAACAAAGGTATCTACCTGCTCAAGTGCAGGAGTCTCAATGCGGTCAAAGCCGTAGGTACCAAACAGATGGCGGGCAACATCTTGCATATGCTCCCAAGAGCGCATATAGCCGCCATAAAGATCTTCGGTACCTTGAATTCTCTGACCCATGAATCCTCCTTGTTACAAACATAGATGTTTCTAGTTTACCCATGAGAGGCGGCTCTGGCGCAGAAAAGCTTTTATAACTTTTGAAACCTATGAAAAAATCCGATTATTTTCTAGAAAACGTGAAAAAGTGCTTATGTGAGGGTTGCTTTTTAATTCCTACCATTTAGTATGAATTAGCGGATTTTGGGGTATGACAAAGACATCGGTGACATTGGCGTTTGTCTTTGCCACAAAACCGCACTAGCACAAGGTTTTGCTCGCCCTAGAGCTGCCCAAACTTGCTAGTCACAAACGTATCACGTGCTTGCACGTAGAGGTATTTGGAGTGATTTATGGCAACTGAGCTACTCCGTGTAAACGGAATTTCTGCAGGTACCGAGGAGAAATCCATCCTGCATTCAATTGATCTGAGCATTGGTGATGGCCAGGCTCACGTTCTGATGGGACCTAACGGCGCTGGCAAATCAACACTTGGCCGCGTCATTATGGGTGATCCTACCTATAAGATTACCGAAGGTTCTCTTATCTTTAACGGCGAGGATGTAACTGAGCTTACTGCAGATAAGCGCTCCCTTGCGGGCATCTTCCTCTCCTACCAGGCACCTGTTGAGGTTCCTGGCGTTCCTCTTTATTCATTCCTGCGTACCATTACACAGATGCGCCCTGAGCTTAAGATGACTGCTCGTCAGTTCCGTCAGCGTGTTGGTCAGATTTCTGATCACCTTGAGCTTGACCAGGGCTTCTTGATGCGTGAGCTTAACGTTGGCTTCTCTGGTGGCGAGAAGAAAAAGGTTGAAATGCTCCAGCTTCTGCTGCTTCAACCTAAGCTTGCCATTCTCGACGAGACAGACTCTGGCCTGGACGTTGACGCGCTCTCCGTTGTCTCAAAAGGCATTCAGGCTTATCGCGAGACCTGCGGCGGCTCTCTGCTCATCATTACTCACAACACCCGCATTCTTGAGCGCCTTGAGATTGACCGCACTCACGTTATGGTTAAGGGTCACCTGGTGGCAGATGGTCCTGCTGACATCATCAACCAGATTGACCACGAGGGCTTTGAGCGTTTTGAGAGCCAGACTGATGAGGGCGGTGCTAACTAGTGAGCGAGAAGAAGCGATCTGAGGTCGCTGACGTAGACCGCTCGCTCTACGACTTCACCAAGTCCGAAGAGGGTTACGAGCGCTACGATGATGGCCTTACGCCAGAAATTGTGCGTGCTATTTCCAAGAAAAAAGAAGAGCCCGAGTGGATGCTCCAAATGAGGTTGTCGGCTCTGGAAACCTATCACCAGCGCCAGATGGCTACCAACTGGGGACCTTCTATTGCAGGTCTGGATTTGAATCATATCTCCACGTATGTCTCGCCAAAGACTCAGGAGGCAAATAGCTGGGACGACGTACCTGAGGATATTAGGGATACCTTTGATCGTCTGGGCATTCCACAGGCAGAGGCAGAGAGCCTTGCTGGTGTTGGTGCTCAGTACGATTCTGAGATTGTCTATCACAACATGCGTGAGGAAGTTGCTGAGCAGGGTGTTATTTACACTACCATTGAGGATGCTCTGCATGATCCACAGTGGGAGCCTGTTGTTAAAGAGTACTTTGGCAAGCTGATTCCTCCTTCAGACCACAAGTTTGCGGCTCTGCACTATGCCGTGTGGTCTGGCGGTTCTTTTGTCTATGTTCCTAAAAATGTCACTCTGGACTACCCACTTCAGAGTTACTTCAGACTGAATGCTCAGGGTGCTGGCCAGTTTGAGCACACGCTTATTATTGTTGAGGAAGGCGCTGACCTGCACTTTATTGAGGGTTGCTCCGCACCTAAGTACTATGCAGCAAACCTCCATGCAGGAGCTGTTGAACTCTTTGTTAAGGACGGCGCTCGTCTGCGCTACTCGACCATCGAAAACTGGTCCAAGAACATGTACAACCTCAACACCAAGCGCGCCATTATTGGCAGCAATGCAAAGATGGAGTGGGTCTCGGGCTCTTTTGGAAGCCACGTTTCCTACCTCTACCCTTCTACGATCATGAACGGCGATTCTTCTAACTGCGAGTTCACCGGTATTACGTTTGCAGGCGCTACGCAGGACCTAGACACGGGCTGCAAGGTGATCATCAACGGCTCCAATAACTCAGCAAACGTTGACACTAAGTCCATCTCCAAGGACGGTGGCGTCAATACCTTCCGCTCTACAGTTACCGTTGGACGCAAGGCAGAAAACGCTCGCGTGGCATTCTCGTGCCAGTCTCTGATGCTGGATAACATCAGCCGTTCCGACACCATCCCAGAGATGGATGTCCGCAATGCAACTGCTCAGATTGGCCACGAGGCAACTATTGGCCGCATTTCTGACGACACCGTTTTGTACCTGATGAGCCGCGGCTGCTCTGAGGCTGAGGCTCGCACCATGGTAGTAAACGGATTTGCAAACCCTGTCTCAAAGGAGCTCCCAATGGAGTACGCCGTTGAGATGAACAACCTGATTAAACTTGAGATGGAAGGAGCGATTGGTTAATGGATAACGTTTTGATTAATCGCGCCAACGTTCCTGCAGCTCAGACATGGAACCGTCTACGCGCAAACTCACTGTCAGTTACCGTCCCTAATCACGCTGACGCAGGCAAAGTCTACCTGCCTCTGCCTCGCCTTTTTGAGCGCATTGAGTGTGGAATGGGCCAAGAGGTTACTGACTACGTAGAGTCACAGGCATTCAAGTCTGATTTCTACAACGTTCCCGCTCGTACCAAGCGAGATGAGCCTATTGTTGTTGCTGTTTCTGCAGCTCAAAATCAGTGTGCTAACACCGGCATCATTGTACGCGAAGGTGCCGAGGCTACCGTAGTCATCGCAGCGTTTGCAGGCGATGTTGACGGCGACGCACCTACAGGCAGCGACGCGAACGACGATGCGCTTCCAACCAGCGCTGCGCTCACCCGCATTGTGGTTGAGGCTAGTGCAAAGCTGCACCTTATTGAGATGCTTGGCGTCAATGAGGGTCAGCAGCACCTTGAAAGCGTTGGCCTTGAGATTCACCAGGACGCTGCTGTTGACGTTAAGCAGTACGCTCTGGGTGGATCAACCATCGGTCTTGGCCTTACCGCCAACTTAGTTGGCGCTCAAGCTCGCCTTGACCTTAACAATCGCTATCACGCTACTCACGAAGAGACGCTTGATATTAACCACCTGGTACGCATGCGTGGTACCTCTACGCGCGCGCTGCTCACCGAGTCCGGCGTCCTTAACGAGGCAGCTAAGAAGACGCTTCGCGCAACCATCGATCTTGTCCGCGGTGCAAAGGATGCCCAGGGCAACGAGATTGAAACGGTCATGATTCTTGGTGACGACGTTGTCAACAAGACCATGCCTGCTATTCTCTGTGATGAAGACGACGTTGCTGGTAACCACGGCGCTACTATCGGATCCGTCTCCCCTGAGCAGCTTGATTACCTTGCGGCTCGAGGACTTTCTCACCAGGCTGCTGAGCAGATGTTTATACGCGCTCTTTTTGAAGACGCCATCATCAACGCGCCTGAGGAAATTTCCCACCGCGTGGCTGTTGAGCGTTGCGAGGCTGAGCTGGGCGCAGAAATTGCTCACGACTATGACGGATCTGCAGCTAGTGACGACGCAGCTGGCAACTCCCTGGCTGCCAGTGATGGCAGGAATTCCGACGCTGAAGCCGATTCCAGCAAAGGTGGTGTCGCGTAATGACCGACGCAGAAGTTGCTCAGATTACCGATAATCCTTACAAGGCAGATTTTCCACTTCTGGCAGCAAATCCCGAGGTAGCGTACTTGGACAGTGCTGCTACTTCTCAGCGTCCACGCGAGGTTATTGAGGCGCAGTCGCGCTTCTACGAGACCATGAACGCAAACGCCCTACGCGGACTGTATCGTTGGAGTGTGGAAGCAACCGCAGCTATCGAGGGAGCTCGCGCTTCGATTGCAAAGTTCATTGGCGCTGTCGATAAAAACGGCAAGCCAGAAAGCCAGCAAATTATCTTTACGCGCAACACTTCTGAGGCGCTTAATCTAGTTGCTTCAAGCCTTGGCCGCTATGCACTCAAGCCAGGAGATGACGTGGTCATTTCCATTATGGAACACCACTCCAATATCATCCCATGGCAACAGATTTGTAAAGCTACCGGCGCTAACCTGGTGTACCTGCGCATGAATTCGCAGTACCAGATTACGCCTGAAGAGATTGCGTCAAAGATTACCGAGCGTGCCAAAATTGTGTCTGTCACACACGTCTCCAACGTACTGGGCACCCGCAATGACATCAAGGCTATTGCCAAACGCGCTCACACTATAGGCGCCTACATGGTTGTTGACGCCGCCCAATCCGCACCTCACATCCCTCTTGACGTGCATGATCTTGACTGCGACCTGCTGGCTTTCTCGGCACACAAGATGTGTGGACCTATGGGCATTGGCGTGCTCTGGGGTCGTGCAGAGCTGCTTGATGCCATGCCACCGTTCCTTACTGGCGGCGAGATGATTGATTCCGTCACCGAAACAAGCGCTGTTTGGGCTCCTGTTCCCGAGAAGTTTGAGGCTGGCACGCAGGACGCCGCAGGTATCTATGCTACCGGCGCCGCTATCGAATACCTCAACGGCTTGGACATGGCAAAAATCGAGAAGCGAGAAGAACTTCTCGCCAGGTACTTAGTGCAGCAGCTGTGCACGCTGGACTTTGTTGACATCGTTGGCTCTAAGCTGGGACAAAACCACGTGGGCGCTGTGGCGTTTAACGTGCGCGGCGTTCATCCACACGACGTCTCGAGCATCCTAGACATGAACAACGTTTGCATTCGCGCTGGTCATCACTGCGCCGAGCCGCTTTTGATTGAGCTGCACGAGTCCAGCACCTGCCGCGCATCTGTTGCGTTCTACAACGATAAACACGACATTGACCAGCTCATCGAGGGTCTTAACCAGGTATGGAAGATCTTTGGCAGCGCGATCAGCAACAAATAAAACAAGGAGTTGAAATAAGTGGCAGCAAACGACCTGTATAACGCTGAGTTTATGGACCACGTTTCTCACCCCGATTACAAATACCAGATGGACAACCCAACCGTCTCCCACGAGGGTGTTAACCCTTCTTGTGGCGATGAGCTCACCTTTTCCGTGCGCATTGAGGACGGCAAGATTGCCGAGGCTGCTTTTGTGGGCAGCGGATGTGCAATCTCTCAGGCTTCGGCCGACATCATGAGCGATCTAATGATTGACCGCACCCCAGAAGAGGCCATTGAGCTCTGCAAACTCTTTGGACGCATGATTCGCGGAGAAGAGACTGACGAGACTGTGCTTGACCAGCTGGAAGATGCCAACATTCTGCACGACATCGCTCACATGCCTGCGCGCGTTAAATGCGCCGAGCTGGCATGGCATACGCTCGAGGAGATGCTCGAGGCTCACAACAGCGGTTCCACCGAGGACGGCGCCGAGAGTAAGCGTGCCGAGGACGGCGCCGAGAGCAAGCACGCCGAGGACGGCGGCGAGAGCGAGCACACCGAGGACGGCGAGTAGCCGTGGCCGGAATGTTCTCTACGAAGGGAATGTACGCACTCCGCGCAATGGCTGACCTGGCTGTTCACGAGGGATGGGTCTCGCTGGGCGACGTTTCCGAGCGTCAGAACATCTCGCGCAAGTACCTTGAGCAGGTCATTGCCCTGATGCACAAGGCTGGATACGTCGAGAGCCTGCGTGGAAAGGGCGGCGGCTATCGCCTCACGCGCAAACCCGAGGACTACACGCTGGGTGAGATTCTTCGCGCAGCCGAAGGCAATCTTGCGCCCGCTAGCTGCTTGAACTGCACAAACACCACCCTCTGTCCCCAGATGGAGTCCTGCACCACCATCAATGTCTGGCGCGACCTTGGCCGCATGACCTCCAGTTTCCTGGACAGCAAGACGCTCGCGGACATCGCCCGCAACGAAGGCAACATGCACGTCTCCCCCTCCGACAACCCTACCGCTGAGTAAACGTTTAAGCTGCGGTTTTATTGTCGTGTGCGGTGGGACTCCAATGTTTGATCCAAAACCGATGCATTTATGTGTGTGATAGTCTCGTTTGTAGATTTTTGAAGCTCGATTAATCCAAAAGCACACTAATTATGTGTCGAGAAGGGCGGTTTTGATCCAAAACCGCCCTAATTATGTGCCTTTTGGCACATAATTACCCCTCTTCTGGATCAAACGGACACATAATTACCCAGGTTTTAGATCAATCGACCCTGAAAAGTCCACAGGCCAAAACTCCCTGGTACGTAATTACTTCTCTTTTGGATCACCCAGCGATTCAAGCGCATCTTGCGCACCTACCGCACACCCGTATCTCGCAAGAAAAACGTACTAGGTGCACGTCTTTCGCACATACCGCGCCCAACAAAAAACGGACCTGGAAAAAATCCAGGTCCGTCGCTTTAACTAGCTGCGAGTGAGCATCGCATCGACGCCCGCGCTCAGCGCATGCCGCAGGTTAGTTCCAGCCCTTACCGTCGGAACCAAACTCGCGGATGAGCTCCTTGGTGCGCTCGACGATTGCCTCACGACCAGGCTTCAGAAGCTTACGAGGATCGTAGCCCTTGCCGTTGTCAACAAGGCCAGCCTCAACGTACTTCTTGGTTGCCTCAGCAAAGACAAGCTGAAGATCGGTGTTGACATTGATCTTGGAAATGCCCATAGAGATAGCCTTCTGAACCTGCTCTACAGGAATGCCGGTGCCACCGTGAAGAACAAGTGGAAGATCGCCAACGCGCTCCTTGATAGCCTTGAGCTGGTCGAAGGAGAGGCCCTCCCAGTTAGCTGGATAGATACCGTGAATGTTGCCGATGCCGCATGCAAGGAAGTCAACGCCCAGGTCAGCAATCTTTGCGCACTGCTCAGGATCAGCAAGCTCGCCCTTAGCGGTTACGCCGTCCTCAGTGCCGCCGATGCCGCCGACCTCAGCCTCAACAGAAATACCCTTTGCGTGAGCTGCCTTTACGACCTCTTCGGTGCGCTTAAGGTTGGTCTCAAAATCAGGCTCGTGAGAACCATCGTACATGATGGAAGTAAATCCAGCCTCGATGCACTTGAATGCATCCTCATATGAACCGTGGTCAAGGTGAAGAGCAACTGGAACGGTGATGTTCTTGTCCTCAACAAGACGACGAACCATATCTGCAACAACGCGGTAGCTTACCTGCCACTTTGCTGCACCGCTGGTGCACTGAATGATGACAGGAGACTGAAGCTCTTCTGCTGCATCAAGGATTGCTGCGGTCCACTCAAGGTTGTTCTCGTTGAATGCGCCGATGCCATAGTGACCCTTCTCGGCACTCTGGAGCATGGCTTTTGCGCTTACAAGCATGCTAAACCTCCGTTTGACGGAAAACTGATACATATAAATGATACCTTGTTTCATCACCTTTGATACGGTCGTTTTTAACAAAACATCGCGAGAAATTCGACGCGTTCTCGGGCGAGAAACCCGATGCGTTCTCGCCAGCTGATGTTGCGATTTAGCGACGAAACATTACATCTTCACAAAAATGAGGTAGGCTATCAGTTCGAAGAAAGGAGCATCTTGTGAGCTATAAGCACTTTGATGCAGACAAAACTCGATTAGCTTCGCCTGCTCAGCCTACAGATGAGGCAACAGATGAGAAGCCCGGCCTTCTTAAGGACGTCTCAATTACCCAAATTTTGGCAACATCGCTTGCCGCGGTGACTGCGTTTGTGCTGTCAAACCAAATTGGTATTGCCGGCTCGATTATTGGCGTGGCCGTTGGTGCCGCCGCCTCGGCGCTTGCTTCGCAGATTTACCAGAACGTCATCAGGCGTTCCACGCATAAGTTCCGTGCTGGCGACAACGATGAATATAACCAGCAGGCATATCCAAATAGCAATCAAAGTACGCTCGAAAGCACACAATATATGCCTCGAGCACAATATGCACCTTCTCGCGATTACTATCCCAACGCTGACTCTCGCACGGAGCAGTCTTCACAGGTAAATCGCACGCCAACACTGTCTCGCAAGCGTGTAAGAGCGCTGACTATCGTGACCATTATTTCAATTATCTTTACCATTTCTGCCGTCATTCTTTATGCAATGTTCCTCAGCTATATCACCGACGGATCTGGCTTGGGACCAAAGGTCAGCACAACCCCAGTTGTGACGGAAAAAACTACGAATACCAGCAATTCGACGGATAAGAAAGACGATTCCAGCTCTTCTAGCGAGAAGACCGACGAGTCAAGCAAGTCCACTGATTCCAAGGATTCCTCTTCGGAGAGCACTGACTCCAAGAAATCAGAGACCACCAGCTCCGACAGCTCGTCTAGTTCGGAAAAGACCAGCGACTCTAACAGCTCAAGCAGCTCGTCTGAGAGTAACTCTTCTAGTAACAACTCCGGAACGGGCAACTCAAACAGCAATTCTGGTTCCAATCAGAACTCCGGCTCCGGCAATAGTTCTGGCAGCGGATCCAGTAGTTCTGGCTCAAACAGCTCCAACGGAGGCAACTAAGTCGCGGTCGCAGCGCGGCCTCCGCGGTGCGCCTAACAGCAACAATAAGCAGCAGCTCACACTGAGCTTGCTACAGAAAGGATGGGTATGGAAACCACAAACGCATGGAAAAAGTACACCTCGGAGGACCTGGACAAACTCCAGTCGTTTACCGAGGACTACAGAAAGTTTATCTCCGAGAACAAGACTGAGCGCGAGTGCGCCGCAAGCGCTATCAAGCTTGCCGAAGCAGCAGGTTACGTCAAGCTTTCTGACGCCATCGCTGCAGGTAAAACCCTCAAGGCTGGCGACAAAGTCTATGCAGACATTCGCGGCAAGTCCGTCATTTTTGTCCAGATTGGTACCAAATCCCTGGAAGAGGGTCTAAATATTCTTGGTGCTCATATCGACTCCCCTCGCCTGGACGTCAAGCAGAACCCACTTGAGGAGCGCAATGAGCTTGCTACCTTTGACACCCACTACTATGGCGGCGTCAAAAAGTACCAGTGGGTCACCATTCCTCTAGCAATTCATGGCGTTCTTGCACTTAAAGACGGTAGCGTCGTAAACGTATGCGTTGGTGAGGACCCAACGGACCCTGTTTTCTGCATCTCCGACCTTCTCATCCACTTGAGCGCTGAGCAGCTTGGAAAGACTGCTTCCAAGGTCATCGAGGGCGAAATGCTGGACCTTATTGTTGGCAATCGTCCACTTGTTTGGGGTCAGAATGGCGAGAAACCCGCTGATGCAGAAGGCGACGAGCCAAAGGAAGCCGTTAAGGCTAACGTCATCAACATCCTGAAGGACCTCTACGGCATTGAGGAAGCAGATCTTCTCTCCGCTGAGCTTGAGATTGTTCCTGCAGGTCCTGCTCGTGACATGGGCTTTGATCGCTCCATGATTTTGGGTTATGGTCACGACGACCGCAGCTGCTCCTACCCTTCCCTGATTGCGCAGCTTGAGTGCGATCTTCCTGCACGTACCTCCGTCACCATCCTGACCGACAAGGAAGAGATTGGCTCCGTTGGCGCTACTGGCATGAACTCCCTCTTCTTTGAGAACATCATGGCAGAGGTCCTGGCACTTGCTGGTTTTGAGTCTCCACTTTCCCTACGCCGCTGCATGGCCAACTCCTACATGCTCTCCAGCGACGTTTCTGCTGGTTATGATCCTAGCTTTACGGGAAGCTTTGAAATCAAGAACTCTGCTATCATGGGTCATGGCCTTGCATTCAACAAGTTCACTGGTAGTGGCGGCAAGTTTGGCTCCAACGACGCTGATGCCGAGTACGTAG
>CALCXO010000004.1:0-22424 GCA_937905925.1 uncultured Atopobium sp. | reverse complement strand
GTATAAGAGACAGGGGTAATCGTGCAGGAACTTCTCAAGCCAGAGCACCGACTCCGCATCGAGGTGGTTGGTGGGCTCGTCAAGAAGCAGCAGGTCAGGAGCTTCGAGAAGCAGACGACACAGGGCTACACGGCGTTTCTCGCCACCAGAGAGATGAGTGACGGGAGAGTCTGGGTCTGGGCACTGGAGCGCGTCCATTGCCTGAGAGAGCTGGCTGTCCAGATCCCAGCCGTTAGCTGCATCGATCTCGGTCTGGAGCTGGCCCATCTCTGCCATGAGCGCGTCAAAATCGGCGTCAGGATTGCCCATCTCAACTCCAATCTCGTTGAAGCGTGCAATCTTGGCAAGCAAGTCACCGAAGGCAAGCTCGATGTTCTCCTTGACCGTTTTTGTCTCATCCAGCGGCGGCTCCTGCTGGAGCAGGCCAACGGTATAACCTGGGGTTAGCTTAGCCTCGCCGTTAGAGACGTCCTCCATGCCGGCAATAACTTTGAGCAGGGTGGACTTTCCCATTCCGTTTGGACCCACAACACCGATTTTTGCGCCTGGGTATACGCCGACGGTGACGTCATCAAGGATGACCTTTTCGCCGACAGCTTTGCGAGCCTTGTACATCTGATAGACAAACTCTGCCATGTGCTCCTCCTTAAGGGGCTGTCAGATGAAATATTCACATAGTCCATTCTAATGAAATATTGCGAGGACTCCACAGTAGAGAAGCTGGAAAGAGGATATGCCTGCAAAACGCGAGGGTGCGATGCGGTGCGCGAGGGTGCGACGTGGAACGCGAGGGTGCGACGTGGAGCGCGAGAACACACCTATGTCAGATAATCTGCTCAAAAGGCGTATACATTGCACTCAAAACCTCTATATCTTGCAGATTATTGGACTTAGGTGTGTTTTTTGCCTCGCATTAAGCAGATTATCCGACATAGGTGTGTAGCTAGAGGCTCGAAAATAGGGGTAGTTAAAATATTTATATATCAGTATTCACCATTACGAATATTGAGTCTTATTTATACATAATGATGAATTGACCCATTAATTGTGATTATGGCTCGCATTAGATTGCCGTCTTCGGATGGTTTGTCGCAAGAGACACCAAATCTCCAAGCTATATAGAACAATCGCATTGTAAATTGCCATTCAACCGCGTCGTTACGAACGAGTAGGAAGAATGGCAACAAAATTGTGGGTTAACGTGGTCTTTTGTGGTTTAAGTGAGCTTACGGTTTTACGTGGCCCTGGTTTGCTTTATCTACGGCATCTTTGACCATCTGCGCGTAGAGGGTGCCACCACGATTAATGGAATCTGAATCAGAGCCAAAGTGAACGTAGTCAGTACCTGCCCAAATGTCAGGATTATCCTGAGCAATCTGTGCCCAATCCGCAATGGTAATGAAGTCGTACTGTTGAGCGAGCTCAAGCTCGTGTGCGCGGATGGCATTTGCACCAGCATTTGGATCGGAGTTTCTACCGTCATACGGAGTGACAAAAATCAGACGATGTCCGCGCGGCAGCATGTCCACAATCTTATCAACCGCATCGGAGCCGCCAACAGGGTTGGTGCCCAGGGCAACAACAACGTCCTGGTAGAGGGTGTTGTTATCGATCGCAGACTGCAGCAAATCTACGCCCATCGCCACGTTTCTACTAACAGAAGCGTCAATTTGAGCATCGGGCAGCGCATCCTGCAGGTAAGAACGAGCGCGCAGCGAAACAGAATCGCCAATGTAGGTGACTCCCTCAACAACGTTGTAGTTGCTTGCCTGCGAGGTATCCGCATGCTTGCGAGTCATGGTCATGGTGCTCTGCTCCTGCAACGAAGCATTGAGCAGCAGATCGTTCTGGAAATCGCTAAGCTGTGGAGCGGTTAGCGCAATAAAGGCAACGGCCGCAGCAAAAGGAATAAGCGCAAGGCCGGTACCTCGCAAAACCTTCTGACCATCAAGCTTGATGCGCGAGAAGATCTCCGGAGACTTCCCTGCCAGCGCTGGCTCAAGTACATAGAACGAGCAGCTTGCAAATACAAACGAAAGCACCAGGGTTAGGAGTGCAGCTAGGACTGGATCGACCTTCTCGGCAAAAATAATGTACAAAGGCCAGTGGAACAGATACACGCCGTAGCTGGTATCTGCCACAAAAGAAACGATGCCAGGCTCGTTGATACCCTCGGTTTTTTGATGCAACATGCGAGCAAAGAAAATCATTGCGGCTGCTGCGAGCGAGGCAAAAAGGAAACCAAAGGTGTACGTGAAGAGATCCTCGAAGTGCATGAAGACGCTCAGGAAGACAAGAACGCCGCAGCTTGCCACAAGGCCCACAAGCGTTAGCTGAGTAGAAAGCTTCTGCTCGAGCTGGTCAAAGAGCTCGCCCGTCTGAGCAATTCCTGCAACACACGATAAAAGCGCACCGATAAAGAAGGGGAACACGTGCGTTTGCGTCGAGAAATACTGGATAGAAAGATTCGTGGAGTTTTGGGCGCCGTTGGCCATCGCCAAGTAAGTAACAACGAACAGCACCAGGGAAGCTCCAGCAATCTTTACCTTATAGCTTCTAATTGTTTTGCTCATGCAAGCAAGCAGCCAGGCGCACAAACCCCAGAGCACATAAAAATGCATCTCAACGGCAAGACTCCAGGTGTGCAGATACACGTGAGGAGCAAATTGATTCTCATAGCTGTTGCCCAGAACTATCTCAAAGTAGTTAGTTACAAAGCCAAGAGCTGCGGCAATCTGATACTTAATACCGGAAATGAACTCGGTACGCACAAGCAGAAGAAACGGCGTGCATACAAGCACCATAAACACAAGCGGCGGCACAATTCTGTAGAAACGCCTGCGCAGGAAACCAATGACGTCGATGGATCTAAAGCGAGCAAACTCGTCAATCAAGAGAGCCGTGATGAGATAGCCCGAGAACGTAAAGAATACGTCGACACCAATGAAGCCACCTGGAAGCGCGTCCTTAAAAAAGTGATATATGAGGACTAAAACAAGTCCTGTTATACGTACAAGCGAAAACCATTTAATTCGCACTTTGATAAATCCCTTGCTTAAAAGTTCCTTCGTACACAATGTTGTCTTGCGTAGTGAGCTTTCCCTGTCCGTCTGCCTGGCCTTTTACAAACTGACCTTCGTACGTCCAGCCATCTTTTGAAGTATACGTTCCCGTACCTTGGAAATACCCGTCGACAAATTCTCCCTCGTAGGTATCACCATTCTCAAAAGTCATCTTGCCTTGACCATTCATCTTTCCCTGAATGGTAGTGCCGGTATACGTCACCTGATTGTCGCCGAATACCAGCGTTTTTTGACTTGGTCGGTTAACCAGAACAATCGAGAGCACCGCAAGCACCAAAATTGCAACAACGCTTACCAGCTCGAGCTTTCTTCTGCCCGCACTCACCGGGCGAGAATGACGCTGCTCTGGTTCTGGATCTGCTTGATTGCGAGGACGCTTCTCCACACGAATGCTTTTGCGGGCAGATAGAGGCGTTTTCTGACGCTTCTCTTTTTCTGGCTCAACTTTAGACCGCATGTTTTCTGCAGGTTTTTCTGCAGGCTTTGTAGCAGGCTTTTCTGCGGGCTGTGTAGCGGACTTTTCTGCAGGCTGTGCAGCAGACACTTCTGCAGGCTTACGCTGCGCAAACGACGTAAAAGCAGACGAAAGCTGCTCAGAAGCGGTCTGCAGAGAGGCCGCTGGACTTGCCGAAGTATCAGCATTCTCTACGGGAGCCTGAGGTGCTTCTACAGGTGCAACTTCACTTGCCTCAGATGAAGGCTCAGGGAAGTGCGCCGCTTTAACCATATGACGAGCGTTTCTTTTTTTAGCAGAAAAACGCGTAGGAGAACTCACTGGGTATTCCAATTCAATCGATTTGTTAACTATTTCATTGTACTAATTTCCTTCAACTTTTGAATTGTCATTTGTCCTATACACCTATACACATTTACCAGATTCACAGGTACGCCCGCTGTTTTTCTGCGATTTTCTGTTCTAAGTAAAAAGAGAGAGGGGTACACTACAAGGTGGTATTAGAAAAGAAACAAAATGTGCTTACTAAAGTGTGTTCTAATTAGAAAGTTACATCATCGACATTATCAGGGAGGCAAAGATGGCAGAAGCAATTCGTAAAGTAAATATCATTGGCCATTTGAACCCAGATACAGACAGCATTTGTGCTGCAATTTCTTATGCGTATCTCAAAAATCAGATTGACAACCCTATCTATGAAGCTCGTCGCGCTGGCTCACTCAACCGTGAGACTGCGTTTGTCCTAAATCACTTTGGCTTTGAAGAGCCGCAGCTTATTACTACGGTTACTCCTCAGATTAAAGATGCAGAGATTCAGGCACAGCCAAAAGTTGATGCTGGAATGAGCCTCTATGCTGCTTGGCAGCTTATGCAGGACGTTAAGCTTGATACACTCTGCGTTACTGATGAGGAAGAAGAGCTTACCGGCCTGATTGCCGTTAAAGATATTGCAAATGCAAACATGAGTCTTTCCGAGCCAAACCTGCTCTCTAAGGCTAAGACAAGCTATGAAAATATCGTTTCTACGCTTGGTGGCACCATGGTTCTTGGTGATCCTCAGGGCGTTGTTAAGCAGGGCAATATTCGCGTTGGTACCAGCGCTTCCGCCCTTTCAGAGATTGTTGACGCTGGCGATATCATTGTTGTTGCTGGCAACCATGAGAACCAGACTATCGCAGTTGAGCACGGTGCTTCCTGCCTTATTGTCTCTTGCGATGCTCCAATTGCTCAGGACGTCATTGACCTGGCTAAAAAGCGTGATTGCGCTATTATCAGCACTCCTCGCGATACCTTTGAGGTAGCTCGCCTGCTTATCATGTCTATGCCTGTACGTGAGAAGATGCTCACTGACGACATCCTTAAGTTCAGCGTCAACACCGCAATTGATGATGCTCGTAAGGAAATGACCAACTCAAGGCACCGCTTCTTCCCTGTTATCAACGAGAACGGAACTTTAGCTGGTCTTATCAGCGGTCCTGGTCTTTTGAATCCTCGCAAGAAGCACGTCATTCTTGTTGACCACAACGAGCGCACTCAGGCAGTTGATGGTCTTGAGCAGGCAGAGATTATGGAGATTGTTGACCACCACCGCATCGGCTCCATTGAGACTTCCAACCCAATTACCTTTAGAAACGTCCCTGTTGGTTGCACCTGCACCATCATCTATGGCCTCTACCACGAGTACGGCATCGAGATTCCTAAGAATATTGCTGGCCTCATGCTCTCTGCAATTCTTTCCGACACCCTTGCATTCCGCTCCCCTACCTGCACCGAGCGCGATATTGTTGCTGGTAAGAAGCTTGCAGAGATTTGCGGAGAAGACATTGACACTTACTCTGAGCAAATGTTTGACGCTGGCGCAGACCTCACTGGCCGTACTGCAGAAGAAGTCTTCCACGGTGACTACAAGGTATTCAGCCGTGGCGGCGTAAAGTTTGGCGTTGGCCAGGGCTCCTTCATGACCGAGTCCAGCCGCAAAGCTGCAGAGGAACTTGTTGGACCATTCTTGGAGACTGCCGCTAAGTCCGAAGAGCTCCCAATGGTCTTCTACATGTTCACCGACGTAAAGAGCCAGGTCACCGAGATGCTCTTCTACGGTGCAAACGCTGCCAACGTCATCGAGCGCGCCTTTAACGTAAAGGTTGACGGCAACATTGCTGTTCTTCCAGGAGTTGTCAGTCGTAAGAAGCAGGTTGTTCCATCTCTCATGGCAACGCTTCAGACGCTCGCCGAGGAATCCGCCAACTAACACGGGTTTCTCGCGCGTCGGGCCTTATGCGAGCTTCCACTGCGCGACTTTCTCGCGCGTCGCGCCTCATGCGAGCTTCCGCTGCGCGGGTTTCTCGCCATTGGCTGAAAAGACAACGCCTACCTGCACTTTTGCGGGTAGGCGTTTTTCTACAGGAGCTGTTCTATGACGGCGCCTATTTTGTCTCTGATCACCAGATTGGCGCGATTATCGTACGGCGTAGGCTGGTCGTTAATAATTGCCATCTTGTTGCCCTCGTAGTAGTCGAGAAGACCGGCGGCAGGCTGCACTACCAGCGAACTTCCTGCAACTACAAGAACCTCCGCTTGCGAGATGGCGTTCAGGGCTCCATACACGGTGTCCATATTGAGGCCTTCTCCGTAGAAGACAATATCAGGCCTAATAACTGCACCGCATTGGCAAAGCGGCACCACAGATGACTGCTCTTCAATCTGATCAAGCGTGTAGGTGTGGCCGCACTCGGGACAATAAAAACGCGTCTCGTTGCCGTGGAGCTCAAACACACGCTTGCTACCAGCAGCTTGATGCAGTCCGTCGATGTTTTGCGTCACCACCGCGCGCAACTTTCCCGCAGCTTCCAAGTCTGCCAGCCACTTGTGAGCAATGTTTGGCTGAGCCTCCCCCAAATGATGAGAGTTTCTAAAATACGTGTAATACGCTGCGGGGTAATCTAAAAACACATCGAGCGAGAAGATCTCTTCAAGCGTAAAGTCTGGCGCCTTGCTGTAGGCAAAAGACTCCTCATTGTCGGGATCAACCGTTACACCATTTCCCAGGTCGTAGGCTTCTTTTCCCATGTCGTAGCCGTCTTGGCCTAGACCAATGGTCATGTTTTCAACCTTGATACCGCCCTGGCGATACAGACCGTTAGTACCCCTAAAATCAGGAATACCGCTTTCTGTTGACACGCCGGCGCCACCAAAGAAAACAATGTTATCTGACGACTGAATCCAGTCTTTAAGCTGCTCAATCTTGGTCATTAGGCACCTCTAACCTAAAAAAGGGACCCGGATAAACTGGGTCCCTCGTCTCAAGCGCCGGAGCTCTTGGCGCTGAAAACGCTAGTAATCAAACTCGTCAGGAACATACTCAGTCAAGCATGCATCCAGACCGGCTTCAATTTCTTCATGGTTCATATGACGGCCAATGAAGCACAGCTTTGTTTGACGATCGCCCAGTTCATCATCCCATTCTGCGCGTAGCTCGGGTTTCTCGTCAAGAAGGGTTTCTCGCTCATCCTCTGGCAGCGATGCGTAGAACATGCCATTCTCGTAGAACTGGACCTGCTTGCCGGCCTGCTCAAATACGTAGCTCATCTCGGGGTCTTGTGAAATCCAGATGCTACCCTTGACGCGAATGATATTCTTTGGCCAGCTAGCCACAAACTGGTTAAGTTTATCCAGGTCAAATGGCTGACGGCGGCGATACACAAAGGTAGTAATCTCGTACTCCAAAACCTCTGGGTCCTCGTGCTCCTCAGGGTGTTCCATTGCATCCATCCAAGCAGCGGAGGCGTAGGCTTTGTCAAAGTCAAAACGGCCCGTATTGATAAGCTCGCTCATTGGAATGTCACCGTTGACCGCCTCAACAATAACGGCGTCTTTCTGCAGGCCGCGAACAAGCGCCTTGAGCTCGTGAAGCTGCTCTGGAGTAACCAGGTCGGTCTTGTTGAGCACCAGCGTAGAGCAGAACTCAATCTGCTGAACAAGCAGGTTCTCAATGTCGTCCTCTTCAATATCTGGGTCGAGAAGATCGGCGCCGTTGTGGAACTCCTCAAACATGCGAGCACAGTCAACAACTGCGACGATGTTATCAAGGTTGAGGTGAGAGTGATTAGTTGCATGCTGGCTCTGATTGCAGAATGCAGAAATGTTATAGGTAATGGGGATTGGCTCGCAGATGCCCGAAGCCTCAATAATGATGTAGTCAAACTCCTCGGTATCGGCCAAATCACCCAACTGAAGTGCCAAGTCATTAGAAAGGGTGCAGCAGAGGCAACCGTTAGTAAGAGGAATAACGTCGCCTTCTTTAGCGTAGCCGCCGTCTTTAATAAGACCAGCATCAACGTTAATCTCGCCAATGTCGTTGACGATAACTGCTGCGTGAATACCTTCAGTGTTAGAGAGAATGTGGTTCAAAATAGTGGTCTTACCTGCGCCTAAATAGCCGGTAAGCAGCACAATTTTCACCTGCTTTGGTTCAGACATAGTGAGCTCCTTCAAATGTCAAACTTTTATATCAAAGAATAAACTTCTTGCTTGTAAAAGTGGGCCCTGACGCTTAAGTGAGTCAGGGCCCAACCTTCGCGTTACAAATTATCGAGCTGGAAGCTTAGAAGCTGCCGCGATCAATAATCTTGCCTTCCTTCATGATGACGTCCATGTTCTCAGGCGTGAGGTCGCGGATGTTGTTAGCAACGTCGCCCTTGACTACAAGGATATCAGCGGAGAGGCCTTCCTTGACAGCACCAAACTCGTTCTCCTTGCCCAGCATCTTTGCGCCGTTGTAGGTAGCAGCTGCAACGGTATCAAGAATGGAGATGCCAACCTTCTCGACAAAGTCGTACATCTCATCGATGGTGACATAGCCGTAAGGAGTGACAAAGCTGAAGGAGTCAGAGCCGATGGTAATGGTGATACCCATGTCATAAGCCTTACGCAGGTTAGCGTAGGTGCGTGCAAGGCCCTTCTCGACAACAGTCTCGCCTGGGAATGCGTCAAGCTCTGGAGTCCAGTCTGGTGGATAAGTTCCGTACCAAGTTGGCAGGAAGCCGATGGTTGGGGTGAAGTATGTTCCCTGCTCAGCCATAAGCTTCATGGTGCGCTCGTCTAGCTCAAAGCCGTGAATGAGCTGCTTGCAGCCAAAACGGACGCAGTCATATGCAGCGTCAAAGTTGTTGTAAGAGTGAGCATACAGAGGGATGCCTACCAGTGCGCACTCGTCAGCAATTGCCTTGATCTCCTCGGTGCAGAAGAGCTGCAGACGGTCGGAGTCCCAGCGCCAAATGCCGCCACCGGTTGCCCAGATCTTGATGCCGTCAGGCTCTTCACGAAGACGACGGCGGATTGCCTTACGAAGCTCCCATGGACCGTCTACCTGGTCGCCCCAAGGGTGTCCGTCCTTGGAGATCTGCAGTGGCAGGTGGTGAGAGTCACCGTGACCAGCAACGCGACAAAGGCCAAGGCCGGTAGCAAAGATACGAGGACCCTGCATAATGCCCATGTTAACGAGGTCACGGATAGCAATACCATTGCGGCCAATCTCAACGACAGTGGTAAGGCCGTGGGTAAGAGCGTCATAAGCCTGCTTGACTGCGCATGCCTGCTTCTGAGCAACGGACTCGATAACCCAGTCGTTATCGTTGTCGGTCAGGTTACCGGAGAAGTGCAGGTGTGTATCAACAAGACCAGGCATTACAGTATGGCCAGATGCGTCACGTACCTCATATCCCTCTGGAACCTCTTTACGAGGACCAGCATAGGTAATCTTGTCGTCATCGATAAGGACAAGGGAGTCCTCAACTGGTGCAGCGCCAGTACCGTCAACGAGCTTGCCGCCTACAAAAGCATACTTACTCATGTTTCCCATCCTTCCTTTGTTGTCCGCTCACTTCTTTTAAACGGACGAGGTTTACTTGCATAGTAAGCCCGGGTTAACTCCTTTGGGATAAGTTAGCCATGGTTGCCGGTAAGCGGAGCAAAAATACCCATGAACGGATGTTCAGATATCAATAATTTCATATAAACATCTAAAGTATTTGATTACTTCATATTTGCTATGACTACATTGCATAGTTGTGTCAAAACAGTTTTTGTCCGGTATCCGTGGTAAGGTTGAGAAAACAAATTAAGGAGGGGCAATGTCTCAGAATTCTTCGTCGCAGTCCAGCTTTTTTGCACTTATTTCTCGCATGCGCTACATTGAGCGCTGGTCGCTTATGCGCAATTCTCGATCAGAAAGCCTTGCTGAACACGCCCTTGACGTGGCCGTTATTTCTCACTGCCTAGCAACTATTGCAAATGTGCGCTATCACAGAAATCTTGACGCAGATCGCGCAGCTCTTATTGGTATGTATCACGATGCATCAGAGATTATCACCGGAGACATGCCCACGCCTGTAAAGTATGCTAATTCAGAAATTAGAGATGCGTATCATCAGGTAGAAGCACGTGCCGAGAAAACCATTCTCTCCACACTGCCAGAAGACCTGCAAGATGCCTATGCTCAGGTGCTCACTCACAGCGCTGAGGCTTCAGAGAGTGAAGCTTATCTTAGAAAGCTTATTAAAGCTGCAGATAAGATTGCAGCTCTCATCAAATGCATTGTGGAAGCTCAGTCTGGAAACTCAGAATTTATTACCGCTGAAGCCTCAACTCGTGGAGTTGTTGAAGATTTAGCAGATTCTCTTCCAGAAGTGCGCGATTTTATGACAGAATTCCTACCTTCGTACGGAGAAACGCTTGATCAGCTTCTGTAAAGAAACGCTGATTTTGCCTGCTTTTGAGGAGTTGCTTTGCGCGCACTACATGCACGTTTGCCTAAAAACTTTGTTCTGGAAGAGCGCTTAGAGGCGTATTCCAGCGTCATTGAACCTCATCCAGAGGCTTTGAGAGGTACGTGGGCTTCTGCGTGTGCGCCAATTACTGCTGAGGGGCATGTTCCCTTCTCTGAGGTCCGTGTAGACCTTGGCTGCGGCAAGGGATCTTTTACTGCCGCTCAAGCTAAGGCAAATCCTAACGTGCTTTTTGTAGCCATTGATACAGAGCCTATCTGCATTTCATACGCTGCAAAAACAATCTACGAGGCAGGAATACCTAATGCCATCGTAGTTCCTGGTACTGGTATGAAGATTGATGAGTACTTCTCGCCAGAAGAGGTCTCTGTTATTTACCTCAACTTCCCTGCACCATTTCCTCGAATCAGGCAGGCAAAGTTGCGCCTCACTGATGCTGAGCGTCTTATGCAGTATAGAAATGTTTTGGCTAAAGAGGGTGTTGTTCGTCTTAAAACGGACAGTCAGCCACTTTTTGATTTTTCTCTTGAGCAAGTTGGAGTTGCTGGTTACAACTTTATTTGGAAAACGCGAGATGCTCAAGCCGATTTTCCTCACGATGTTCCCAGTGAGTACGAACAAAAACTTGGCGCCCAGGGCGCTAAGGTTCATGCCTACCTAATTGCTCCGGGTCCTGTACCAGCAGATTTCACACCCACAGAGCCTGTCAGTCTTGTTGACTACCTTCCAGAAGATTTAGAATCGCTAACCTACGTTCCTCATGGAATGGAAAGCACGGTCCGCAATCTTGCAAACCGTGCTCGTAGACTTCGTAAGAAGGCTCAGTAATTTGTAATTGGCTATGTGTAGAAACAGCCGTTTGCCAAAAAAACCTTTGTAGGAGCGCTCCTTTGCGAGCGCTCTTTTTTAGGCCAGCAGCCCTGACTCTTTTACTTAATCGACTTTATATTCAAAGCTCTAGTGGAATTAAGAACCGCAAGCACCATAACGCCTATGTCTCCAAAGACCGCTAGCCACATGGGAGCCAAACCAAAGGCTGCAAGGATCAAAACAGCAACCTTAACGCCAATAGCAAACACAATATTTTGCTTTGCAATACCCAAGGTATGACGAGCAATCTTTACGGCCTTTGAGATCTTAGAAAGCTTGTCGTCCATAAGAACTACGTCGGCGGCCTCAATAGCAGCATCAGATCCCAAACCGCCCATAGCAACGCCTACATCAGCGCGTGCAAGAACGGGTGCATCATTGATGCCGTCACCGACAAAAGCAAGGGACTTACCAGCTGTCTTTTGGGCGAGAAGGCCTTCAACGGCAGAAACCTTATCCTGTGGAAGCAACTCAGAGCGAACCTCAGTGATGCCCATCTGAGCAGCAATCTCTTCTGCAACGTCGCGTTTATCGCCCGTGAGCATAACAACCTTAGAAACGCCAACGTTTTTGAGGGAAGCGATTGCTGCTGGAGCATCAGCTCGTTCGCGGTCAGAAATAACAATGTGGCCCATGTAGGTCCCATCAACAGCCACGTGAATGATGGTTCCGTGGTTCTCGCACGCTTTCCAAGAAGCTCCTACGCTCTCCATAAGTGCGCTGTTGCCAACAGCAACGCTCTTACCATTCACGTTAGCGCAAATGCCCTGACCAGCAATTTCTTTGATGTCCGTGATAACACAGTTATCGTCCTCGCTTGGATAAGCAGCACGAAGAGCTGCAGCAATGGGATGCGTGGAGTGCATCTCAACGTGAGAAGCTAGGTGCAGAAGGTCCTTCTCGCCAATGGCCTGAGGATGAACAGCAAGGACCTCAAAAACACCCTCAGTCAGCGTACCGGTCTTGTCAAAGGCAACGGTATCAAGGGTAGAAAGCATATCAATGTACGCAGAGCCCTTGATTAGGATGCCCTCCTTCGAAGCAGCGCCAATACCGCCAAAGAAGGCCAGTGGCACGGAAACTACCAGCGCACAAGGACATGAGGCAATAAGGAAGGTCAGTGCTCTTACAATCCAGATTGATGCGTTGCCCACAAAGTCTCCCGAGAGCAGTGGTGGCAAAAACGCCAGCGCAATGGCACTGTAAACAACTGCTGGAGTATACACGCGAGAAAAACGACGAATAAAGCTCTCAGTCTTGGACTTGTTTTGGTTTGAGCTCTCTACCAGCTTAATGATGCGGGAAGCAGTAGAGTCTTCAAAGAGGTGGGTAACGCGAGCACGAACCACGCCAGAAAGGTTTACGCAGCCCGAGATAATATTGTCTCCCACCGTTGCGTCACGAGGCACGCTCTCACCAGTAAGAGCAACGGTATCAAGACTGGTAGAACCCTCGACGATCTCTGCGTCAACAGGGACACGGTCGCCGGGTTTGACCACAATAATCTCTCCTAGCCCAACTTCTTCTGGAGAGATAGTAAGCAGCTGTCCGTCACGTTCAACCGTTGCGCTGTCAGGACGGATATCCATAAGCTTGGCAATAGATTTCTTGCTGTTATCGGAAGCAAGGTGTTCAAACACTTCTCCTACCTGGAAGAACAGCATGACAAAGACGGCCTCATCAAACATAGGAGAACCGTTAGGCACAAAGCCAATGAGCAAGGCACCAACAGTAGCAATGGTCATGAGCAAGTCTTCGTTAAAGCACTCACCCTCAGTGATGCTCTCCCATGCTTCTAGAACAACATCGTATCCCGCAACAGCGTAAGGCAACAAGTAAAGCAGCAGTGCCTGCCAGAGCTGCAGGTCAAATGCGTGTTCAACCGCGTAAGCAATACCTAGCAAAACAGCAGAACAGACAATGCGAGCAATTTTCACCTTTGTCTTTGAGCTCATGGCTCCTCCTTGGGTTGTTGTTATGCCTAGTCTACTCCTTAAATTGATATATGTACATATATTCATACAATAATCTTAAGGAACTTTTCACAAGAAACTCCGCGGGCGAGAAACCCGTGGAGTCCCAGATAAACCTATAAATTTTGGCCGCAGTTTGATCCAAACGTTCTTCTCGCCAAGTGGAAAGCTAGTTGATCAGCGATGCAGGAGTTGGGATAAATCCCTCAAAGATGACAGGCGCACCTTCAAGCTCGGAGGCAATCATGTCCTCCTCGCTCCTAACGGTCCAGGTGATAAGGTGTGCACCCATGGTATTGCAAGCCAGCTTAACAAAGGGATTCTTGCGATCTTCAAACTTGTATGAAATGAAGTCTGGGCGACCAACAGAATTACCAAAGAGAGCTGTAGCGCCAGCTCGTGTAGCAATGTTCATGTGCTTAGTCTGACGGTCAACCAGGAAATTCTCTGAGAGCTGGCCACGAAGCATCTCAGGACGGTTCTGACGCAGCCACTGCAAAACGCGAGGATCAAAGCTCTCGATGCATGCACGAACGGGACGAAGATCAAGAGCCTGCATAATCTTTTCTGTCAGCTGCTCAGCGTTATTGTTGCGCGTCTTAGCCTCAATAATCAAAGGTGCAGGCAGCTCACCGGAACCACTCCATGCATAGACCTCAAGGACTTCCTCAAACGTTGGAATCTGCTCGTCGGTAGCAAGAAGTCTAAGACCACGAAGCTCCTCCAGCGTGGACTCCTCAACAATCTTCTGTACACCACAGAGGCGATCAAGTGCTGAATCGTGAACAACAACCAGCTTATTGTCTGCGGTCAGGTGAACATCAACCTCGGAGCCAAAGCCCTTCTCGACAGCTG
Organism: uncultured Atopobium sp.; assembly: GCA_937905925.1. Lineage (GTDB taxonomy): Bacteria > Actinomycetota > Coriobacteriia > Coriobacteriales > Atopobiaceae > Lancefieldella. Next base: position 8,407 of record CALCXO010000004.1, on the reverse strand, counting down.
CGCGGAAAGCAAGCAGGGAGTTCTCTGGAATGCCTGCCTCGTTGTTGTAGAGGCCACGGTGAGCGTAGCGATGACGAGCAATCTCGTGCCAACGCTCCAGGAGCAGGCGATCATTTTGCTTGCGAGGAGCAATAGAATAAGCACCGTATGCAGCTAAACCAAGAGCAGCACCAGCCACAACGCCACCAGCAATTGCCGCATTTCTAAACGACTTGCGCTTCTTGGTAGAAGCTAACAAAGCGTCAGAATCCTGTCCATTTTGAGCAGCAATTTCCTCAGCAACATCTGCAACTGCGATATCTGCGGCAGCATCCTGGTGCTCAGCCAGGGTCTCCCCCATCTCTTCAAGCGATTCTGCAGTGCTTGCAAGCTGCTTTGAAAGCTTGTTCTTTGGGCGAGAAAAACGATTTTCTAGATTAGACTGAAGCTGGGCCTGAGCAGCCAAAACTGAAGTCTGAGCCGAACGAAGCGCAGACTGAGCACGAGCGACTGATGACTGAATAGCATCGCCGCTTGGCAGTGCTGGCCTGATATGAGCATTAAACCCAGCTGTAAGCTGCTCTTTTGCGATATTGCCTGCTAAGTTAGCAGCCTTAGAAGCCGTTGTAGCAAGCAGCTTTCTTCCAGCCTCGGATTGAAGTGCTGCCTTTGCGGCATACTGAGTAATTGCTAAACCTGCAGCTCTAACTGCAGCTCTTTTAATAAAACGACCAATCATGTGGGCTCCCTTCAATCTAGCTTTATTCTATCAGTCCAGCTCTCGCTTTTTTGCTACGTATTGCGACTTTCTATGTGCAATCAGTATCTTTGTCTGTTCAAAATCGAGTAGTATGTAGTCCACTAACTACTATCTCAGGAGCATCATGGCTGTTATAAAACAAGAACACGCTCTCTACCTGTATAAACTACTCAAAGCAACCATTGGCGTCTCTAAGCAGACTCCCCTCTCTACTGTTGAGGGTGTGCTCATTGAAGACAACCTTGCACCGCAGGATTTTGGCTTTGACGACATCCGCGCTCTCATGGAGGCTTGTCCTGACTTCATTAAGATCACAGCCTTCAAAAAAGGCTACGTCTACGCAACGCTTTTGACTTTTGACACCTTTGAGGTTGCCCTTGCTGCTGGCGAGAAAAACGTCGAGCCTCAAAGCAACGGCAAACCTTGGAAGCGTCGCCGTGGAGCAAAGTCCATTCGTGCTCTCAAGCCAAAACACCTGGTAGTTGAAGCGGAGCCTGAAGTTGAGAAGCTTCCTGCCCAGGAAGAGTCGACGGAGTCAGAAGAGCTACCTGTCACGGAGAGCTCAGAGGAACTGTCTGTTGCAGAAACAGCACCAATCGCAGAGGAATCTGCTGCTGAGGTGCCTGAAGAAGACCTCCAGCAAGAATCTGCCGATGATGCTGCTCCAGAGCCCGCTGGAACCGATGATGCCACTCCAGAATCTGACGAGACCGAAACACCAGCTCCAGAGCCTAAAGCTGCCGAGCCTACAGTGCCCGAACCTGTAGTGCCTGAGCCTACCATCTCGCTTACCGTTACCTACAATCCCTACGACGGCTCCGATGAAGAGAAGACGCTTGAAGCTGCTCCTTCAGTATTGCAGCAGGCAATGAGTGCAACAAGTTCTGCCTCTAGCATTACAGCTTCTGAATCCCAAACTTCTGCGCAGGTAATCAATCAGAATGAGACTCCTGCTCCTACCCCAACATACCCTGCCAATTTTGAGGAAGATGTCCACGTCAACAACGAGCTTCTCGGCATTTTGTATCAGATGGCTCCCGTTGACGCCAACGTCCTCAAGCAGCTGGAGGAAGACTTCAAACTTGCAGTGTCTTCTCGCGCGCTCATTTCCAAGGGCGGCACGTTTACGTTTAACACGCGTTACAAGAAACCGCAGACAGACGAGGTAATTACCGCTACTATCCGCAAGTCAAAACGCGGAGCTCTGCGTCCTTGGACGCTCTTGGAGCTTAGCGTTTCTGCAAGTGAGCTGCAGGATCAGGCAGTTGACGTGCTTCGCGGTCTGCCTAAGTCTGGTATCGCTTCATGGGAGAAACTGCCCGCCGCAGAAAAGCAGCTGCCCATAAACCCTGTTGACGTGGTCATGAACGAGGCTCCTGTCTCCGATTGGAATGCGCTTAGCACCACCTATCTGAGCGACGCGCCCTCGTTGCAGGCAGCGCAAGCTTGCCTTTCCGCAGCGTACGTCTACAGAAAGAACGAGCAGCAGCTCATGCACACTGACGCTGACTTCTCGCTTCCCGTTCCAGGTGCCGCGCCTCTGCTCTTTGATCCCGAGTGCGGATTTGATGACGACTCGCCTCTGGTGCAAAACGCCCTGCGAGCAGCAAAACATGGATGGCGCATGGCCGTTGAGCTCTACAATCCGTCCAAACACTGCATCTATCTTGCACTCCCCACCACCGATGTCGGGAAACCCCTTGCGCTGGTATTTGATACGTCAGCAGAGGGCCCTTATCACGTTGTTGCAACACTGACTGTTGAAGAGGCATACCCCCTCGCACGTATCTTCTCTGATGGTCTTCCTACCTGGATTTTGCCACAGTAGTCCCAGCTCACAGGTAAGCTCTCTTCGCAGAACAGCTCACATAACTGGTCACCAAAAAAGCCGCGTCGTGTGGACGCGGCTTTTCTTGTAGTTGGATTTCTCTACGGTGAGTACACCGGGTTTCTCGCCAGTGGGCTGTTGCCGGACACCTAACTTAGTCGTGCCATGGTTCAACAGGCCATTCGTTGCCCGTAAGACTCCAGTCTTTCATGTCATTAGCATTGCCGTTGATGACAAACTCCCTAACAAAGATGTCTCGCTTGCCATTTGAAATAGTCTCGATGTAGTAGCGAGGACGAACATCTCCCTCGTGGACCTCATCGAGAGGTGTGGTGTAGTTGGATAGTGTCTGCTGATCAACACCCATGTCCTTAAGCGTCTGCGCCAAGATATCGTAGTGCCAGACAGGTGCGTCAGAAATCTGCATAGGCTGAGCCGCCTCTTCAGCAGTCTGACCTGCAGGCTTGTACATGATTACTGGAGCGGAAGGTGTCTGAATATCGCCGCCCGTCAAGTACCAATCACCATGGTCAGCGGTAATGATGAAAGACGTATTCTCATACACTCCCAAACGCTTGAGCTCAGCGATGTAGGCTTCAACAATTCTGTAAGCCGCGATGGTTTGCTCGTCAACGTTTTGCTTGCTTGGATCTTCAGTGCGCTCAACGTTGCGATCAAGCGTGTAAGGTGGATGCGAGCCAAACAGATGAATGAAACGGAATGAACCGTTCTGACCAGTATTGTCAATCGAGAGTCCGTAGTGCTGCAACTCCTGATAATACTTGAGATCGTCCTCGGTGTATGGCTGTGAAGAGAGATCAACTTCGTCCATGTTGACTGACTTGCGCATGCGCATATTAAGATCCTCGGTATAATACCAGAATCGAGGCTTAAACACCCAAGGCATGTCCCTGCAGAACGCCGTCTTATAGAGAATGCGCAGTGCACCAAAAACATCCAGCTGATTATCAAGTCCCCTACCAACAGGTGGATGGTAGTTAACAGAATATTTCTGAGCTGTTCCTCTATAACGGTTGTAATTGAGCTGGTCGGTGTACAGGCCAGCCTCAAATCCAGCATTCTGGATATCCCTGAGATACTGATCACTCTGTGCCCAGTTATAAACAAACTCGTTGAAATTCTCGCCAGGCTGAGGACGTGTTCCAAAAAGCAGCGATGGTACACCATATCGAGTAGGAATCATAGAACCTACAGAGTTTCTATACCACGTAAATCCTGTTAAACCGGCAAATGTCTCTGGACGTTCATCGTAGAGTCTCTGAACAAAGGCGGTGTCGGTAGTATCAAGGACAAACACCACGACGTTCTTCTTGGAGGAAACGTTGTAGAGGCCCTCGCGCGTTGCGATAACCTGCTGGTTTTCGGCGTGAGCATCTATCGACGCTGCTACAGCTGGTCCCCACAGACTTGCAACGCCCACTGCCTGGACAATGATAAGCGCTGTTGCGGTTACCAGAAGACCTGTTCTAAGCTGACGTGCTTTTAGGAGCGAGAAGGTCACTGCAGCTGCAATGATTGCGAGCCAGATGACACCGGAGACAATCATTTGACTGGTGAAGTCTGACCAAATAACCTCGTGACCATCTGCAAGTGGCATACCACCGTTCAAGAATACTGCCTGAACGTACGATGCCACACCAATGGCTCCTATAAACGCAATGGCAACGTTAAACACACGCTTACGCAGGAGCGATAGAAGCACTGTAAGAATGATCGTAATGATAAGGCCCGCAATAATAACGGGACCTGCGACATCGTTGAGGTTGAAAGAAAGGTCTCGCGCATTGCTTGCCACCAGCTCAAGTGGGGCTACGACCAAGATAGTAAAGACAGTAAAGAGTGAAATAAGAAATGCAACTCCAATGCGACCCTTAGGTTTGAGGGTGCCTTCTTTTTGTTCTTTGAGACGAACAGTCTCTGCTGCAAGGATTTCTTTCATCTGAGTGTTTGCAGCTTCAGCACCTTTGGCGTCAACCTTGTGAACTTTGCCTTCGACAATCTTATTGGCGTTCTCATCAATCTTAAGCAGACGGAAGAGCACCTTACGAGAACGTCTAAACGCAACGCCAAGGACCGCAGAGAGCGCAACTACAACTGCTGCCAGTGCCTGGATGGTGTAGGTCATGACAGATGGGTCAACGTAAGCCTGCGCTGTTGCTGGTAGAAGTGCCCACCACGCAAACGTCAGTACTGCGACAAAAAACGCTCCATGAAGGAAAGACGCGCGGCTTTGAATAGCGGCGCTGCAAGAGTTTCTCATGGTAGAAGTTGTTGTTTTAGTCACGAGAAACACCGTCCTCATCAGTTGTCTTTGTGGCGTCTTTAGTGGAGCTGACGGCGTCGCTTTTCTCGGCGTCGTCTGCAGCGTCCGCAGCAGCGTTCTTCTTGGTAGTAGCGTCGTCTGCAACCTCAGCAGCGTCCTCCTCCTGGTGCGCCAAAACGCGCTCGAGGATGAACTTACCTGCGGCCTCTCCGCCGTGGCCAAGGTTGAAGATCATGTTGTTACGAATCTCTTCAATCTTGTGTGACCAGCTATCGGTCTCCTCAAGCATCTGCGCAACCGCGTCGCCCAGGCCCGAGAGGTCCTTAGGATCAAAGCTGCGGCCAATCTCATTCCTGAGCGTAATGTCGCAGGGATCTGTGTGAATCTTGCTCCAGTCGGGGTTATTCTCCTTCATTGCAGTGTCAATGAAGACTGACGGCTTGAGCGTGGTAAACGAGAACTCCTCGGCAACACTCGACCAGTCAGTAAACAGCAGGTCAGCCGAGAGAACCGAAGTATTGGAGCTGAAGTCGGTCTCAAAGGAGAGCTCCTCTGGGTCCGCGTCAGCGTAGCGAGCAAGAATCTCCTCCATACGAGCAGGATAGCGCTTCAAATACTCTGGGTGCGGGCGGACCACAATGCGCCAGCCGCGGCCCATGAGCTGCTCAAGCAGGCCGTCAAGGCAGCTGTCCATCAAGTTGTCATACTGCCACGAAGGACCAATCAGCAACAGGGGTTTCTCGCCAGGTTTGCGATGGCCCAGATTCTGCTTCTGGTAGTTCTTGATTGACCTGTCGAGAAGATCGTAGCCAATAGCTGGCTTTCTCTTGGATGGCGTACCGTAGTACTTCTCGACCAGCTCAAGATCATGCTGCTGATGAGGGCCAACGCAGAGGACGTCGTCGTAGTAGGTGTACTCGTTGCGCGTTGACGTGACCGTCATGGAGGTCATGTGGTGGCACATGTACATGTACTCAGCGTCTTTGCGCACGTAGGAGCGCTTCATGTAGGAACTCTCCAGGTCACCGAGGGAGGTAACCACAACGTCAGCATCCAGCTTCATAAAGAGCGTGATAAGGCGACGCTGACCCAAGTAATACGGAATCAGGCGAGGCTGCTGTTTTGCCAGTTCAAAAACCTGGTCGTTCGGGTCAGAGGTGACATAGTGAATACGAATGTCAGAGTTTGCCAGCAGCCACTCGATGGCGCCCTGGAAGTACTTGTAGAAACCGCTTGATTCGGAGTAGAAGACCAGGTGCTTGCCGATGGTGTCAAAGAAGCGCTTGTAGTCCTCTTTTTCGCGGGCAGCATGAGGATCGCGCTGGAACCACTTGTGTGTGGACTTGGTTGCTGCATCCATTGCTTCAAACTCGTCGCGAGCAGCGTTGAGGTCGTCATAGTCAACCTGTTTACGAGGGTCAATGATAATGTTGCAGACAATCTGGACCAGAATTGAGAGAAGGTTTGAGCAAACCCAGTAGAATGCCATGCCACAAACAACGTAAACCGCAAGCACAAGCGACATTGCGATGGAGAGGCCATTTGTGGTGTTCTTCTCGGCACGAGACTGCTCGCGCTGGAGTGGATTCAGTTTGTTAGATGCAAGGCCAAGAGCAACCGAAGACAGGGCCGCTGCGAGAGGCATAATCCAGGTGATGCCGCCGTCAATGATTGGGGTCATACCCAAAAACTCTGTGCCAGGAGCGCCGGAATCAGTGATGCCATGAATGACGTCTACCAGGCCAAACAGGATGACTACCTGGATAGCCAGAGGAATAAGGCTCAGCAGCGGGTGATAACCTGCTTTTTTGTTGAGCTCGTTGGAGCGCTCCTCGATGGTCTCTCTGTCGCCGAAGTAGCGAGTCTTTAAGCGGAAGGTCTCGGGCATAAGGCGCACCATAACAATAGAGTTTTGTTGCGTCCAGAGTGCCAGGGGCATCAGGATGATTTTAGTTGCAAGGGTAAAAAGGAAGATTGCCGCCCACCAACTGCCGGTCAAGTCGTATGCGGGCTGAACGATAAGTGAAAAAACGTGTGCAAGCTGCTCCATATACAAACCTTCTACGAGAAACCTCTACAGAAGCCAATAAAACCTAAAACCTGCAAAATCAATGGAATTCATGGCAAACTAAAAGAAAGCTACGACATCTCAACGAAGTTTGCAGTATCTAAAGTTAACCTGAAGAAACCATTTGTGCATAACTATTTCATGGTATCAAAAAACGCTATTTATCGGCAGTTTAAAGCGAACAATCAAAATGTAAAATCTTTAATTTAAATGGACAAAATTTATTCATAAATTGTTCTTTTTAAAATCATTCTATAAAAGTTACGTAGGCAATTGTCTTTCTCGTTAATCAAAAATTAACCCCTGAAATGGTATTTTATTTAATTTTTGGGTTGCAATCGCGGTTCTGCTGGCTAAAATACTCTCCATGTTATTTTTAATATTCGGCGCATTAGAGCGCTTTTGAAATGAGGAGATTCTATGCAGGCTAATCTGCAGGAGCTAAAAGAGACCTATTCGCGGCAGACGTATAGTGTGTTTTCGATCAACCGCCAACAGAAGATTGCTGACTCCCAAGTTACCTTTTCGCTTGCTCATTCTGTTTTCATCATTCCTGTTTTTGGAGCTGCCGAGATTACTATTGGTGGAAATGAATTTGTCTGCGAAGGAACCACGGTTGTACATGTTCCTGCAGGTCAGACCGTAACGTATCGAACCCTTTACGGACGCTCGTTTGACCATGTAAACATCTACTATGATGGCATTCAGGGCGATGTCACCAGCCCAATCTTCAATGCCTATGCATTTGATCCTCAGGGATTCGACCGCATTCTTGATAAGGTGCTTGACCTGGAAAAACTTAACACCACCCCATCGCTGGACAATCGTGTTGCTCAGATTGTCAATGGCACCGAGCTCATCAAGTCTATGTTCCTACTCACCAACAGCCAAAAGGTTCAGGAGAGCATGGCCGAGGCTCGCACGTACATTGAGCTCCACTTTGCGGATCCAATTACTATCCCTAGTCTGGCTAAACGTTGCGGAATGAGCACTCAGCGTTTCTCCAACAATTTTGTCCAAACATTTGGTGTTCGCCCAATGACATTCATTATTGCAAAGCGTCTTGATCATGCTCAACAGCTACTTCAATCTGGTCTTTCTGTGCGAGAGACTTCCGAGGCAGTTGGCTATAGCGATCCGTTCTATTTCAGCAGGCTGTATAAGAAGCACATGGGCGTTACGCCTCAGGATGTTCATGACAGCTATGAAGGAAATGTCCTGATTAAGTAGTTGCTGCTTGAGATTGCCAGTCGCTGCTTGCAGAAAATACTTGCCCAATTACTTGTGGCAAAACTGATCGCAGGTTTTATTGCAAATCAAAGGGTCAGAACGTTTTGTTCTGACCCTTTTTTGCATAATCCGGTTGTTATATTCATTTCCATGAATACATAATTTTAGACCTCAAAATTATGTGCCAAAAAAGGTAAAAAATGCGTTTAGTTGGAAATGAAAATTGAAAAATAGACGTTTTATTTCCAACTAAGACGA
>CALCXO010000003.1:0-6399 GCA_937905925.1 uncultured Atopobium sp. | reverse complement strand
ATATCTGAGCTATTTGCCGGTTTTTCTCGCCATGTCTGAGTAAATTTACTCAGACATGATGTACTTTTCAGGCGGGACGTGGCGGAACACGGCGGAACACGGCGGGACGCGGGATGACGCGAGACGCGGCGGGACGCGACAGCATTGACGTGCACGAATGCCGTATCGGAACTTGCAGAGCTTACTTCTTACAAGCTCAGCTCGTAACGGCCTCCAACAAAGAAGTCTTTGCCAATGTAAACAGGCTTCTTTTGCTTATCCACAAAATAGGACTCACTTACAATAAGCGGAGCTCCAACGGAGATATCAAGACGGCTTGACTGCTCTGTTGTTGCTCTTACTGCATTAATTGTCCAGGAAGAACTCTTGACTGGCTTTATTCCAAGAATTTCAGCAACAGCCTTAAACATTGAGACGTTTTCAAGAGGATGCGTATAAAGATTTGAAGCCCACTCGTAGGGCAAAATAACACGCTCGTCAACAATAGGAAGATCATCTGCATAGCGAATCCTGCGGATATAAAGAATTAAAGCACCTTCAGAAAGACCGAAGAACTTTATCTCATTTGGACGTGCAGGAATTATTTGCCTGTCTACTACCTCGGCTCTTGGAACAGCTCCGCAAGCGGCACACATCTCGGTAAAACTACGAGACTCTAAAGATTGTTCAAGTCTACGCTTAAGCTGCTTTGAACCTACAAACGTGCCCCTTCCCTGCTTTTTTGTAAGCAAGCTGTCAGCACAAAGATCTTCAATAGCACGACGGACCGTAATGCGACTTACGTTGTATTTCTCGCTTAATTCAGTTTCAGAAGGAATTTTATCGTCAACCTGATATACACCAGACTCAATATCACTCTTAATGTCATCATATATCTGTTGATATAAAGGCTGCACGTTTGATGTACTCAAAACTACTCCTAAGACATTATAGACATCTCAATAATTTAAAACCTTTATAACAATAATACATCTTGTAGGTAAACATCTTGCACATAAACATCTTGTCGAGGGTTTACTTCACAGTAAGAGAACAACTTCCCCGAATATGAGGAAAGGACAGGCAAAACCTGTCCTTTCCTTAGCGTGATTTATAAAATCAGCTTAGTACTCAATCTTCCACATATAGCGACGCATGGTCAGAGGATGCTTACGAGCCTCAGCGATCTTCTCGGCATAAACACGCATGACTGCGGTATGAATGAATGGGTTGAAATAGCCGAGTACCTTGGAGGAAACAGCTCCTGCAAGACCGTAATCCTTTGAATCAATGACGGTTACCTTGGAGTTAAAGCGCTGCATAAAGGTAAGAGCACGAGCGTCCATTGGCCTTGTTGCGCCCTCAGACATAAAGAGAAGATAAGGCTTTCCATCCTCAGTGAGCTCAAATGGTCCATGGAAATACTCACCTGTGTTGTAAGCTGCGGAGTCAATCCACTGCATCTCAGAGAACAGGAACATAGAGGTTGAGTAAGCAACCTTTGCAGATGCACCAGAGCCCATCAGATAGATAAGCTGATCATCCTTATAAGCATCTGCGAACTTCTGAGCCTCTGCTCCAGCACTCTGAGCAGACTTCTCTGCTAGCTCATAAATTGCGTTGAGACCATCAATGACATCCTGATAAAGTTCAGTGCCCTCTGTCTGCTGAAGAATCTCTGCAGCAAGTGCCAGGACATAGCCCATCTTCTCAATCTTTGCTGCATAGTTCTTCTCAAAACCGTGAACAATTACGTAGTCAGCTTCCTTGGTAAGCGCAGAATCTGCAACGTGTGTAACAGCAACTACAGGAGCACCGGCCTTCTTAGCAGTAGTATTGGCTGCAATAGTCTCTGGAGTACCGCCACCAAGAGAGCAAGTAATAACTAGAGTGTGCTCGCCAAGCCATGCAGGAGTATCGTAGTTGAACTCGTTAGCGGTAAAAAGCTGAACGTTAAGCTTGTTGGTGTTGTTTGCCAGGAAATACTTAGCTGGATACAGCTCAGACATAGATGCACCGCAGCCGACAAAAGCAACATGAGTAATAGTGTGGTTCTCAACAATCTTAGAGATAATGCTCTTAGGTTGATTCAGATCGATCTCGTACATTTTTTCTCCTCTTCAAATGGTTTATGCCGTTTATTAATGCCGTTTATTAATGCCGTTTATTAATGCCGTTTTGGTTTATTAAGCGAGAATACCCAGTGCGGAAAGTGCAATTCCACCAAAGATTGCAATAGCAAGCAACCAACCTGTGTTGACGCCCTTCTTAACCATGTAGAACATTCCTGCAGTTAGAAGCAGTGGAATTGTCTGTGGAAGAATGCTATCCAAAACGTTCTGAAGGACAAGAGTTCCATCCGCGAAGACCAGAGGTGTTGTCAGTCCAATAAGAGATGCAACCATGCTGCCAACAGCCATAAGACCAACAATTCCGCAAACGTACATCAGTCGCTCCATGGTGACGCCATCCTGCAGCTTATGCAGGAACTGCTGGCCACCCTGATAACCAAGCTTTGCAGCAAACCAGGTAACCAGAACAGAAGGAACAATGGAGATAAGCATTGCCAGAATTGGTCCCATAATTGAGCCTTGCTGAGCAAGAGCAACACCAAGTCCAAAGGCAATAACACGAATGGTTCCCTGGAAGAACGAGTCACCAATACCAGAAAGAGGACCCATAAGGGAAGTCTTCATTGCATTAATGGAGTCTGGATTAACGCTATCAGGATCTTCTGCGTATGCCTCTTCCATTGATGCAGCAAGTCCCAAGACAAAAGCACTTGTCTGAGGTGTGCAGTTGTAGAACGCCATGTGACGCTTATAAGCCTCTTTTTTGCGCTCTACCTGCTTTGGATCATTTTGATCTGGATAGCATCGATCAATAGTTGGAGCAATGCCATACATAAATCCCATGTTCATTTGACGCTCGTAATTCCAAGAATCCTGAATTGCCCAAGAACGCCAGAAGAACTGTGAAAGCTTTTTATTTAAAGAAACCTTATTTTCAGCCATGATAACTTCCTCCCTACTCGTCATCCTCGAGCGGATCATGCGTGGCACTTACATGAGCTGACTGCAAAGTTCCAGCTCCTGCTCCACCACGACCAAATTTAATGCCGGAAAGAATAACTGCGAGCACCACTGCAAAGAGTGAAACTGCTGTTACAGACAGGTGCAAATATGCAGAAAGCAAGAAACCAAGGAACAAGAAGCCCTCCATGCCCTTAGAAAGCATCATTGAGATCAGCAGCGCCAAACCAAATGCAGTCAAAATCTGAGCTGAAACATTTAAACCAGTGCTCAGCCATGCAGGAATTAGCTCAACAACAGCCTTAACTGCATCTGTACCAAGGAAAACAGCAGCGAAGATAGGAATAAAATACATAAGAGAGTACAAGGTAGTGCCAACCACAATGTGCATATTGGTTGCTTTCTTGAATTTACCCTCTTCAATTGCCTGGTCAGATACGTGAGTAAGTGCAGCAATAATCGAACGGAAAACAATACCAAAAAGCTGTCCGAGTACTGCAATTGGAATTGCAATAGTCATTGCAGTCTCAACGCCTGCTCCTGTAAGGCAAGCAAATGCAGATGCAACAATACTGCCAAGAACCATATCAGGCGGTACGGCTGCGCCTACTGATACCAGGCCCATGCTTACGAGCTCGGTTGCAGCTCCAACAGCAAGACCTGTAGGAATATCTCCCAGAACAAGACCAACGAGTGTTGCGCCAATAAGTGGTTGCTCAAAGTTGAGTCGTCCGAGCAAACGAGAGTCAAGCATGCAGAAAATGCCAACGAGACCGACAAGAAGCGCACTAACAAATGTACTCATTTCTTCTCCCCTCTTTTATAGTGAATTTAAATTGACACGCTGATGAGTAGGTGTCTGTTGAACGTATACTTTGGTTCCAAGCTCCAAAAGTTTCTGTGTATCTTTCTTACCTTCTTCGGTAAGGAATACGGAACTTCCAGATCCACCAATTTGCTCCGCACCATCTACATTGGCGGTTGCACCATAGTTAACCTCATCAAATTGATGCTGCTTTGAGAACTCCAAGAGCTCTTTTGTGTTGCCAAATACAAACATTACTGAATCACCAAGTGTGTCCAGCTTTGCCATCTTTGAGAGCGCTTTTTCAACGGTGAAGATATTGAGATAAACGCCGGTGGGCTTAGCCAGCTTAAGAGCATTCTGTTTAATATCATTTGTTGCTGCATCGTTATCCACAATGATGATGCGGTTTGCGCCTACAGTGTTAATCCAAGAGAATACAACCTGGCCATGAAGAAGCCTGTAATCCAAGCGGGCGAGAACAACTTTGCTCTTTCCGCCCTTACCCTGAACAGGCTGCTGTTGAGTAGCTGCAATGACAGCTTCCTCAAACTCAGGGTGACCACAGTCAACAATACCCTTACGGCTTTCTAGAATTAGCTGGTGAACCTGCTCTTGCGTAAGATTTTCTCCCTCAAGTGCAAGAGACAAAATAAGAGGCATGTTCATTCCTGCAATAACAACAATATTTTCCTGCTGCTGCAACAATTCGACTGCTGAATTGTTGACACTGCTGCCTAACATGTCGGTGAGTACATAGACATGATCGTTCTTATCAAAAGTCTTAATAAGCTCGACAATTTTGCCGGAAATTGATTCTTTATCCTCCCTTTGCAATGTAAGTGCGTGCACATTAGGAATTTCTCCCACAATCATGTGGACAGTGTCTAAAGCACCAACTGATAGATTTCCATGCGACGCAAGGATAACTTGATTCATAGACACTCCTTTCTTCCAGAGCAATTGTGTCAAACAGTAAAATTGCAAAACTGAGTATACAATACATATAAGACATTATATACGTCTTATATAAATTCGTGTGAACGGTACTTTCTAGACGGTGAGCGGTACTCAGCGCAGGCTGCGCGTAGGTCTGAAAGTGCAGACCTGCACACGCGCAAATCCGCGTGCGCAGATCCGCGTGCAACCGCCTAGTAAGGAACCTTCCACATATACGTGCGAGTCATATAGTCTTTGCCAGTTGCTTTTGAGAGTTCTCTCATAAAGACGTTGTTTAATATTGGCGAGAAAAGAACATGATTAAAGTACTCTGCTACTTCTTCAGGCAGCTCAGTAATGCCCAAATCTACAGCATCTAGCACAAAGGTTTTCTTGGCAGCATACGTTGAAAGAAAATCAACTGCACGCATATCAGTTGGCCTACAACGTCCATAAGAAACGAGCTGGAAAATAGGATCTTCATTTACAAGCACTTCAAAGGGGCCGTGGAAGAACTCGCATGAATTAATTGTTGGCGAGCTTTTTTGAAGCATTTCTTCAATATTGCAGATGGAAAATATATAGGCCGATCCATAGGCAGGTCCGGAACCCATAACATAAATAGTTGGAGCATCTTTCACTGATTGAGCCCAAGTCTGTGCAATTGGAGTTGTACGAACAACTGCCTCTCTATAAAGAGAATCGACCTGGTCAAAAGCCATTTCCATCTCATTCATACGAGCATAGCCTTCGGTTTGATTTACTAAATTTGCAGCAATCAAGAGGCCGACGCTCGAATTTACTCTCTCAGTTTTACTTTCATCGAGAGCGATAGACTCGTATTTGATTTTCTGATCACATACCTCGGTTAACTGCGATTCCTCAACATAAACTGCAATTACATAAGCACCGTGATCTTTTGCAACGCGTGCGGCTTCACAGGTTTCCTTGGTTCCTCTCATCGAGCAGACAATACAAATTGTCGACTCTCCAAGTGTAGCTGGTGGAGCAAATACAAACTCGTTACTGGTGTGCATGCGAGAAGAAAGTACTGCTGCTTCGTGAGTCATAAAGTAGTCTGCTGGATAAAATCCACCATAAGAACCACCAGCGGCAATCCATTCAACATGCTTAAAATCATGCTCTGAAATTGCCTTAGCAACTGCTTGCTTTACCTCGTCTTGAATCTTCATGTAACGCTCCCTTTGCCAAAATCGAGCTCGATTACCTTTTCCAAACGTTCTGCGCATAATTAGTACGTAACGTTATAGATGTTTATAATCTTATAAGCAAGAAAATTCAAGAAGATGATTTGGTTAGTTGGCAAATGGCTTAATGGTGCTTTTCAAAAAACAGCTAGACAGTAATAAAGATAGGGAATAGGAAATTCGCCTGAAAAGTGTGCCATGTCTGAGCTATTTGCCGGTTTTTCTCGCTAAGTCTGAGCGATTTGCCTGTTTTTCTCGCCATGTCTGAGTACTTTTACTCAGACTAAGTGAGCATTTCAGGCTTATGAATCCGGCATAATTGCTTTAACTTTCTCGCGCCTGATTTCTGCAAAGAATCTGTAAATTTTGCCTAAAAGCATCAAAGAATCTGTGGATTTGCCTGATTTTGCAAAAGAATCGGTGGCTCAAATACAGA
>CALCXO010000002.1:0-36729 GCA_937905925.1 uncultured Atopobium sp. | reverse complement strand
GCGTGGGTAGCAAACAGGATTAGATACCCTGGTAGTCCACGCCGTAAACGATGAGCACTAGGTGTTGGGCCCGTTAGGGCCCAGTGCCGCAGTTAACGCAATAAGTGCTCCGCCTGGGGAGTACGCTCGCAAGAGTAAAACTCAAAGGAATTGACGGGGACCCGCACAAGCAGCGGAGCATGTGGTTTAATTCGAAGCAACGCGAAGAACCTTACCAGGGCTTGACATTTAGGTGAAGCGGCGGAAACGTCGTGGCCGAAAGGAGCCTAAACAGGTGGTGCATGGCTGTCGTCAGCTCGTGTCGTGAGATGTTAGGTTAAGTCCTGCAACGAGCGCAACCCTCGTCGTATGTTGCCAGCGGTTAGGCCGGGCACCCATACGAGACCGCCGGCGTCAAGCCGGAGGAAGGTGGGGACGACGTCAAGTCATCATGCCCCTTATGTCCTGGGCTACACACGTGCTACAATGGCCGGCACAATGGGCTGCCAACCCGCGAGGGTGAGCGAATCCCTAAAGCCGGTCCCAGTTCGGATTGGAGGCTGCAACCCGCCTCCATGAAGTCGGAGTTGCTAGTAATCGCGGATCAGCACGCCGCGGTGAATGCGTTCCCGGGCCTTGTACACACCGCCCGTCACACCACCCGAGTCGATTGCACCCGAAGTCGTCGGCCTAACCTTTTAGGAGGGAGACGCCGAAGGTGTGGTTGGTAAGGGGGGTGAAGTCGTAACAAGGTAGCCGTACCGGAAGGTGCGGCTGGATCACCTCCTTTCTAGGGAGATACCCTCTTTAGAAGAGATAACACTAACTTTTTTGACGAGTAGTTCCCGTCTTTCCCGTTGATGTCTTTGTTGCACGAAAGTGCGCAGTATTCGGTCTCGAGGGTTCGCCCTCGCGTACCTTGAGAGCTGCATAGTGTGACAAACAAAAATTCGATTTTCTTCAAGAAGATCGCATCTGATCGCATTTGATAAGTAATTATCAAAGTGCAAAAAGTATGTTCAAACCATCGAAAAGAAGATGGTAAGGGCAAACGGTGGATGCCTTGGCACAAGAAGCCGATGAAGGACGTGATAAGCTGCGATAAGCCACGGTAAGGAGCACATATCCTGTGACCCGTGGATTTCCGAATGGGTAAACCCACCAAGAGTCATTTCTTGGTACTTCCTGCTGAATATATAGGCAGGATAGAGGTAACCGGGGGAACTGAAACATCTAAGTACCCCGAGGAAGAGAAATCAAACGAGATTCCCCTAGTAGTGGCGAGCGAACGGGGATATAGGACAAACCGTCAGTTGCGCAAGCGCTGGCGGGGTTGTAGGACCATTCATTGTGGAGTTACAAAACTTCGTGGAAGCAGAATAGCTTGGAAAAGCTGGCGAGACAGGGTAAAAGCCCCGTACGCGAATCTGCGAAGACTCCCGAGTGGCACCTGAGTACTGCCGGACACGTGAAACCCGGTGGGAACCTGGGGGGTCCACCCTCCAATCCTAAATACTCTCTTGTGACCGATAGTGAACCAGTACCGTGAGGGAAAGGTGAAAAGCACCCCTAGCGGGGAGTGAAATAGTACCTGAAACCGTTTGCCTACAAGCAGTCGGAGCAGACTTTTGTCTGTGACGGCGTGCCTTTTGTAGAATGAGCCAGCGAGTTACGGCATGTGGCAAGGTTAAGCTAAAAAGCGAGCCGCAGCGAAAGCGAGTCTGAATAGGGCGAGTGAGTCGCATACCGTAGACGCGAAGCCAGGTGAGCTATCCATGAGCAGGCTGAAGCGGGGGTAAGACCCCGTGGAGGGCCGAACCCACTTAGGTTGAAAACTGAGGGGATGACTTGTGGATAGGAGTGAAAGGCCTATCAAACCTGGAGATATCTCGTTCTCTCCGAAATAGCTTTAGGGCTAGCCTCGGATGTTTACCAATGGGGGTAGAGCACTGAATAGTTGCGGGGGCTTCACCGCCTACCAAGATTAATCAAACTCCGAATACCATTGGTCTAGAATCCGGGAGTCAGAATATGTGGGCTAAGCTGTGTATTCGAAAGGGAAACAGCCCAGACCGCCCGCTAAGGTCCCAAAATCAATGCTAAGTGGCAAAGGATGTGCGTTTGCTCAGACAACCAGGATGTTGGCTTAGAAGCAGCCATTCATTTAAAGAGTGCGTAATAGCTCACTGGTCGAGTGGACATGCGCCGACAATATACGGGGCTAAGCATTGTACCGAAGCGGCGGATCAGTACTTTGTACTGGTGGTAGGAGAGCTTTCTGTACGGGTTGAAGCAGTTGGATAACCAACTGTGGACTGTCCAGAAGTGAGAATGCTGGCATGAGTAACGAGAGACATGTAAAAAACATGTCCGCCGTAAACCCAAGGTTTCCTGGGCAAGGCTAATCCTCCCAGGGTTAGGCGGGAGCTAAGGCAAGGCCGGAAGGCGTAGTCGATGCACAACAGGTAGAAATTCCTGTCCCTCCAAAAGAGCGTTATCACCAATGGGGTGACGGAGCAGGGTAGCTAGGCGGGGTTCTGGACGTCCCCGTGATGGCACGTAGGCTGAGAAGTAGTGAAATGCGCTTCTCGTGATGGCTGAGGTGTCGGACGAAGCAATTGAGTGAAGCTAGTAAGCCCATACTTCCAAGAAAAACCTCTAGGGAGCTCTGAGGAGCCCGTACCGCAAACCGACACAGGTGGGTGGGTAGAGCATACCAAGGCGATCGGGAGAACTATGGTTAAGGAACTCGGCAAAATTGCCCCGTAACTTCGGGAGAAGGGGTGCCGGTTTCGGTGAAGGGATTTACTCCCCGAGCTAAGATCGGTCACAGTAAATAGGTCCAAGCGACTGTTTATCAAAAACACAGGACTCTGCTGAAGTCGTAAGACGACGTATAGGGTCTGACGCCTGCCCGGTGCCGGAAGGTCACGAGGAGTTGTTAGCATTAGCGAAGCAGCGAATCTAAGCCCCGGTAAACGGCGGCCGTAACTATAACGGTCCTAAGGTAGCGAAATTCCTTGTCGGGTAAGTTCCGACCTGCACGAAAGGCGTAACGATTTGGACGCTGTCTCAACCATAGACCCGGTGAAATTGCACTAGTCGTGAAGATGCGACTTACCCGCAGAAGGACGGAAAGACCCCGTGAACCTTTACTGCAGCTTGACATTGGCTGCCGGTTCGTCGTGTAGAGGATAGGTGGGAGACTTTGAACCAGGGACGCCAGTCTCTGGGGAGTCACCCTTGGAATACCACCCTCGACGTTCTGGCATCCTAACTTGCGACCGTTATCCGGCGTGAGGACCGTGTCAGGTGGGTAGTTTGACTGGGGCGGTCGCCTCCTAAAATGTAACGGAGGCGCACGTAAGGTCTGCTCAGGATGGTCGGCAACCATCCTTTTGAGTGCAAGAGCATAAGCAGGCTTGACTGCGAGGCCTACAAGCCGAGCAGATGGGAAACCAGGTTCTAGTGATCCGGCGGCTCAGAGTGGTATGGCCGTCGCTCAACGGACAAAAGGTACTCCGGGGATAACAGGCTGATCTTCCCCAAGAGTCCACATCGACGGGAAGGTTTGGCACCTCGATGTCGGCTCATCGCATCCTGGGGCTGGAGCAGGTCCCAAGGGTATGGCTGTTCGCCATTTAAAGCGGTACGCGAGCTGGGTTCAGAACGTCGTGAGACAGTTCGGTCCCTATCCTCTGTGGGCGTAGGAAAATTGAGGGAGGCTGCCCCTAGTACGAGAGGACCGGGGTGGACGGACCTCCGGTGTACGGGTTGTTAACCAATAGCATTGCCCGGTAGCTGAGTCCGGTCGGGATAACCGCTGAAAGCATCTAAGCGGGAAGCCCATCCCAAGATGAGTTTTCCTTTCGGTAAGACCCCTTGTAGACTACGAGGTTGATAGGATGCAGATGTAAGTGCTGTAAGGCATTCAGTCGAGCATTACTAATCGGTCGAGCTCTTCTTTTCTTTAATATATTTTGAACTGATGCGTGATTTTTGAAGCCTTTGAATTTAACGTCACACTGTGCGGCCCTCAGGGCACGTGAGAAAACCCTCATGAAACAAGAATACCCCTTGTTGGTCAGCGACCATGGCAGGGGAGGCACACCTGGTCCCATTCCGAACCCAGAAGTTAAGCCCCCGAGCGCCGATGGTACTGCGGAGTAAGTCCGTGGGAGAGCAGGACGTCGCTGACCAACAAGGGGCATTTTTATGTCGAGAGGATCTCACTTTTGTGGGGTCCTCTTTTTTTTGGGTGGTAAAATATTCGAATATAGCATAAAAATATTTACTAAAAACACATATTAATTACGTATTATGTTTTAATTATGTGTCACAATATTTACATAATTATCTTAATTAAATACCGTTCACGGAAGATAATTTTTACTATTTGATGTTATCTAATTTCAACATTTGTGCATTTCTGTGTGTATTTTGTTACTAATCTGTCACGAATCTGACCATATTTCACCTACCGTTCACCTAAACCTTCTCACTTTCTGACAAATTTGGCTTGATTATTTATCCCACACCAAATTTTGAGACAAGAAATGTTAGAGCGCATGTAGCGCTTGAGTGTTTGAATAGTAAGGAGAGGTTTTATGGAGTCAGAAAACAGAGAAACTGCTGGAACAGAGTCGCTGCTCGGTGGGTCTTCTCGCCATGTGATGGGTGACTATAGCAGGGTAGTTCCACCTCAGCACTTCCTCAGAACAATGGAAAAGACCAATAGGCCGCTCGCGCTTTGTGCAGAGCCCTGCATGGGCAAGACTATGTTTTTGCGTGAGTTGGCGGATTATGCGCAGTCACACGGATGGACTGTGTACGAAATCTCTCTTTCTAGTTTGTCGGCTAAAGAGGCAACTCAGATCCTTACTAAGAAAAGCACTTCTATCTGCAATGCTAAGAAATCAAAGGCGGTTAAAAGGTTAGTTCTTATTGATGATTTTCCTCCGTCTGACGAGTATTTTGTTGCTCGTCAGGTTAAATCAATCGCACGACTTCGCATGGCTGGCTGTCTTGTTGCGATTTCTTTGTCTCCTGAAGCTCGTCAGTTAATCGACGAAGTCCCTAGCGTGTATGTTTTGGGAAAGAATGAACTGCTCACGTTTATGCCTGGAATAGATAATTCTGAACAATCAATTTTGACTAATATGAGATTGACACGCGGTATTCCAACGCTTGTTTACTCTTTGCCAGTTACATTTTGCGAGCATGAAGATGCGGATGTGCCAATTACGTATCTAACAAGTCTTGCTTGTGTTGCATCGTATATGCTCAGAAGCTCGCTTGGTATTGAGGAACTTAGGCTCAGGCTGGGCATGATGTTGCTCGGTATTGGCTCATTTGATGATTTGAGCCGCATATGCGGACAAGTTGATCTTGAGTATTTGGCCAAGATAGAGCAAGATGCGCCTTTCTTTGGCGTGCATGTAGAAACTAGGCGTTTCTCGTGTATTCATGCTACAAGATTTGATGTGTTGAACTTTAATAAACAGGAGCTTGTGGCTCTAGCGGGTAAACATGAAAAGCTTGTTCTGAAAGCTATAGCCCTGCTGATCGATAGAGAAGATTTCTCTAAGGCTGCGTTTGTGAGCTCACTGGTTAGAGAAGAGATTATCTGGGAAATTGTTCTTTCTCATGCAGCGGAATTTGCAGATGCTGGATATATTGAGCTGGTAGATAACGCACTTACTGCCACGCATTCTGACTGTACGCTCGATAACTCAAGTAAAAAAGCTGCTAAGGGAATGGTGGATTCGCTGTCTACTGCTAAGGGGCCGATGAATACTAAAGATGCTGATAGGGCATTCAAAAATCTCACTTCATTTAACGGATTTCTTAAGCAAACGGCATATATGACTTTACTGAAGTTGATTTTGCAAAAGCCTCTGCCACCCTTGAAAGAAGACCTTGAGCTGGGTCCGCTAGAGAAGAAAATTGCTCTACATAAACGCGCAATTGATTTAGCTTTGCAAGGAAATTTTAAGTATGCCCTTCAGCTGCTGCTTCTTGAGCAGCAGTATGAGAAAGCTGCATCAATAACCTCGTCAATTCAAGCTGTTGACGTGGAATTGCTTTACGCATTGCTGGGTGTATATCAAAAAGAATTTGATACGCGCACCTCAGACTCGCTCTCCTTTTTACAAGAAGGCGAGGCCGGAGGCGTAAAGGGGTCTGTAGGACTACTTAAATGCGTTCGCTACCTTTTTGAAAAAAGCTCTTCTGTGGGAGACTTATACGATACCGAGCAGCTCATCAGCCAAGCAGAACTGCAGGGTAATCGTATGATTCAAGTGCCCGCGCTTCTTATTGGAGCTCTTCTCAGCCTCAGAAGCAGAGCATATCCCAAAGCACAGCTCCAGGCGAGAAGAGCGGTGCTGCTGAGTAGGGAATGGGATTCACTATATGTGGTGCAAGTCGGAAAGATCATTGAAGATATTGCAGGGTTTTTCTTGGGCGTCAAACCTACGGAGAAGAGCCTTGAGACGATTACCCATCCATCGCTAAAAGCTGCATGTAGAACAATATACAAAGCTCTCTTTAAGAGTGTAAACGGACATGCTCCCGTTTGGCTGGATGCGGTTGAGTATGGAGTTCCTGAAAATGCTATGTGGCTTGTGAGAGCGCTTCTGTCTGATGACTCTGAATTTCAGCAGTGCTTAGAACGAGAAATGCCAGATGAATGGCTCCATTACCTACGTTCAAATGAGGGAAAACGAGACATAACAAAATGGAGAGTATACCGGCAAGGAGCGGGGGATTCTTGGACTGAAGACTCCGCTCTGAAGAGCCTGCACGTAGAGAAGGTAAATAACGCTCACCCAGGAGTTTACCTTGCTCTTCTCGGCAGATTTAGTTTGTCGGTTCAAGGAGAGGAGATTGCTGGCAGAAAAATTGCCTATCGATCAGCAAAGGCATTGCTCGTGTATTTGGCGCTTGCTCACAATCACATGAGTTTTAGATCGCAGATTGCACAGCAGATTTGGCCAGAGGCTGATCAAGCACATTGGCAAGAGCGTCTGTATCAAGCTACTCGAGTTATTCGCAAAGAGGTACAGGAGATTCAGGCAGATTGTGAGCCTTTGGAAGCATCTCGAATTGAAAAGACGCTCGGTTTTAATCCCCAGCAGGTGACCGTTGATATTGATGTTTTTACGCGTATAGCAAAGAGTGTGGCGTCATCGAACAGCGATGAAGACATAGTGCATCTGGCTAAGCAAGCGGAAGAGCTGTACCAAGGGGATCTGTATCTTCCTGAGGATGAATGCTTTAGGTTTGCAGATCCCATTCGTGTTGCCCTGAGAGATCAATACATAGATACCATGGTAACGGCTTCGGCGGCTGCTTTGAGAATTACCCACTATACGCTTGCGGTGCATTTTGCAGAGCTCGCCTACCTTGTTGATGATATGCGAGAGGACACACTTATGGCGCTCATTCAGGCACTGAGAAAATGTGGTCGGGCGCAGGATGCGCAGCATTACTACGATTTGTACGTGCAGAAATACGTTATGAAACGTAGAAAAATGCCGTCTAAACAGCTCAAGATGATTGCAGGTGCAGAAAAGGGAAAAGAATCAATAGAAACTAGTGGTGGAGAAATAACGAAATTGGGATTTTACGATGCCATGTAGTGTGATTCAAGCAGTTAGACGGGGTATGATATATAAGTTGAATACTGTGTCTATCAACCGAAGATAGATGCCCGACGTCAAGGAAAAAGCTATGCCTAATTTCCTCTCTAAGATTCTGTCCTTTGGCGCTGACAAGGACCTCAAAGTATATCAGCGTATTGTCGAGAAGATCAATGCGCTTGAACCAACAATGCAGGAAATGAGCGATGAAGAGCTTCAGGCTCAGACCGAGAAGTTCAAGGCTCGTTATGCCGAAGGAGAAAGTCTAGACGATCTTCTCCCAGAGGCTTTTGCGACGGTACGTGAGGCGTCAGTAAGAACTATTGGTCAGCGTCACTTTGATGTCCAGCTCATCGGTGGTATCGCGCTGCATAAGGGCACTATCGCAGAGATGAAGACTGGTGAAGGTAAGACGCTTGTCTCCACTCTTGCTGGTTACCTTAACGCACTGAGCGGCGAAGGCGTTCACATCGTTACGGTCAATGACTACCTGGCTAAACGAGACAGTGAGTGGATGGGCACTATCTACAAGTTCTTGGGCATCAGTGTTGGCCTTCTGCAGAACGGCATGCGACTGAGCCTTAAAAAGCCTGCATATGAGGCAGATATTACCTACGGTACAAACTCAGAGTTTGGCTTTGACTACCTGCGCGACAACATGGTTACTCGCCCAGAGATGCGTGTTCAGCGTGGACATCACTACGCCATCGTCGACGAGGTTGACTCCATCCTTATCGATGAAGCTCGTACTCCTCTGATTATTTCTGGTGCTGGCACTAAATCCGCAGGTACCTATAAGGATTTTGCAAAGGCAGTTCGTGGATTAACTCCAGATGTTGACTTTGAGATGGATGAGGCAAAGCACACCATTGCAACAACAGAGATTGGTCTTGAGAAGGTCGAGCGCGCTCTCAACATTGACGATATCTACAACGATGAGACTGGCCAGCTAGTCAATCATCTTCAGCAGGCGCTGAAGGCTGAGTATATGTTCCATCGTGACCAGCAGTACGTTGTCATTGATGGCGAAGTAAAGATTGTTGATGAGTTTACTGGTCGTATCATGGAAGGCCGTCGTTATTCTGAGGGTCTTCACCAGGCAATTGAGGCAAAAGAGAACGTTCAGGTACGTGAAGAAAACCAGACTTTGGCAACTATCACCCTCCAGAACTACTTCCTCATGTACGACAAGCTCTCCGGTATGACCGGTACCGCAATGACCGAGGACGCGGAGTTCCGTGAAGTTTATCACGTTCCTGTTCAAGTTATTCCACCCAACCGTCCGGTTAAGCGTGAAGACCTCGATGACCTGGTCTATCGTACTATTGACGCTAAGTTTGAAGCTGTCGTAAGAGACGTTGAAGAGCGTCATCAGAATGGTCAGCCAGTACTTGTTGGTACCGTTTCCATTGACAACTCCGAGCGCATTTCTCGCATTCTGTCTAAACGTGGCATTAAACATAACGTTTTGAACGCTAAGTTCCATGAGCGTGAGGCACAGATTATTGCTCAGGCTGGTCGTGAGGGTGCAGTTACTATTGCAACCAACATGGCAGGTCGTGGTACCGATATTCTTTTGGGTGGCAACCCAGATGTCATGGCTGAAGATATCCTTCGTAACCAGGGAATTGAGCCAGCTGAGGCTACTCAGGAGCAAAAAGAAACTGCGCGCAAAGAAGCAAAGGAAATCTGCGCTACTGAGCGTGAGGCAGTAACCGCTGCGGGTGGTTTGTGCGTTATTGGTACCGAGCGTCATGAGAGCCGTCGTATTGACAATCAGCTTCGTGGTCGTTCTGGTCGTCAGGGAGACCCTGGTCAGACCCAGTTCTACCTTTCTCTTGAAGATGATTTGATGCGCCGCTTTGGTGGAGATCGCATGGATGGCGTTGCAGCAATGATGCAGCGCTATGAGCTTCCAGACGATATGCCAATTAAGGCAAAGATTGTTACCAAGCTTGTCGAGGGCGCCCAGCGCAAGGTTGAGGAAGTCAACTTTGCAATGCGTAAGAACGTCCTCGATTACGACGATGTTATGAATAAACAGCGTCAGGTCATTTACGCAGAGAGAAACAAGATTCTTGACGGTAAGGATCTTATGGAGCTCATCGAGACAGTCACTGCTTCTACTACTCAGCGCATTTGCGAGGAGTTCTGTTACGGAGATGCTGACGAGTGGGATCTTGAGGGTCTTGAGAAGTGGCTCACTGAACTTACTGGTAAGACTGATCTTCCAGAGTTTACCGAGGACACCAAGTTTGAGCAGCTTGAAGAAGATGTCACCGCATTTGTCCAAAAGACCTTTGACGAGAAGACCCAGAAGCTTGGTGAAGAAGTTATGCGTGAGCTTGCTGCTCAGGTAATGCTTCGCGTCATTGATACTCGTTGGATGGCATACCTCCAGGAGATGGATTACCTAAAGACCGGTATTGGTCTTCGTGGTTTTGGTCAGCGCGATCCTCTGGTTGAGTATAAGACCGAGGCATACGAGGCATTTACGCTGCTGGTAAACACCATGTACGAGGACTTCCTCCGTACTATTCTTCGCCTTGAGTTGGTTAATCGTCCACGTCAGAATACTGAGGCAGAGGCCTTCCAGAATGCTCACTATTCTGGTGGAGAAGAGACCGACGGTGATCAAAAGGCACTTAAGCAAGGCAAGAGCATGCTTAAGAATGCCGCAGCTATTGGAAAGAGTCCACAGGGAACCGGCGTCAGCCAGTCTTCTGTATCAACCTACCGTAAGTCTGACGATCCAAATCCTTACGTCAACGTTGGTCGCAATGACCCTTGCCCATGTGGAAGTGGCAAAAAGTTTAAGAACTGCCACGGCCGAAATAGGTAAGAATGGCTGATACAGAGGCTGTTTCGCTCCAAGCTTTAGCGGAGCGTCTCTCTGAGGTAGAAGGATATCTTCACCTCACTGAGAAGCGTCAGCAAATTTCAGAACTTGAGGCAGAAATTGCTCGTCCCAATTTTTGGGACGACGCTGAAGCTGCGCAAAAAATAATGACTCAACTAGCATCACTTCGCGATGATGTTGCTGGTATTGATAGAGCTAAAGAGAAACTCGGTGATGCTGAGGCCGCTTTTGAGCTTGGAACAGAGCTTGGAGACCAAGCATCACTCGACGAATCTCAAGTGCTTGCGACATCTCTTGAAAAAGACTTGTCGGAGCTTGAGCTTTCAAGCTGGTTTACTGATGAACTTGATCATGGTGATGCAATTGTTACTATTAAGCCTGGTCAGGGAGGCCTTGAGGCTCAAGACTGGTGCGAGATGCTTTTTCGCATGTATCTCAAATATTGCGATCGCCGTGGTTGGAAAGTTGATATCAACGACGCTCCTGTTGCGGAGGTTATCGGCCTTGACCGCGCAACCTTTACGGTAAGTGGCAAAAATGCTTACGGTATGCTTCGTGCAGAGCAAGGTGTGCATCGTCTGGTAAGAATTTCTCCTACTGACGATAAGAAACGCAGGCAGACGTCATTTGCTGGTGTAGAAGTTTTACCCGTTCTTCCTGAAGATATTGAAGTTGCTATTGACCCCAATGACCTGCGTATTGATGTCTATCATGCATCTGGTCCAGGAGGTCAGGGAGTTAACACTACAGACTCGGCAGTTCGTATTACACATATTCCAACAGGAACGGTAGTAACCTGCCAAAACGAACGCAGCCAGCTTCAGAACAAAGCCGCAGCAATGAATATCTTGCGCAGTCGTTTATATGAGATTGAAAAAGAGAAACGCGAAGCTGAGCTGGATGAGCTTCGCGGTCCAAAGAGAGAAATCTCGTTTGGCAATCAAATTAGGAGTTATGTTCTTTATCCTTATCAGCTCATTAAGGACTTAAGAACAGGTACAGAAACAGGAAACGTAGAGTCCGTTCTTTCAGACGGCGATCTTGATCAGTTCATCATTGCGTACCATCGCTGGGTTGTTGGCGGAAAGGATTAGTGTGCAAAAATCTACTTGGCAAAAGACCTTTAAAGATTCGTTCTTTATCGTCCTTGGCTGTGCAATTTTTGCAGTTGGCCTTGATGTATTTGAAGTTCCTAACGGACTTGCGGCTGGTGGTATTACTGGTTTTGCAACGATTATTAGAGCTGTTGCATTGCCTTTTGGTTTTGATTTGCCAGTTGGTATGCAAACAATCGCTATGAATATCATTTTGATGGCTTTTGTTGCAAAAAGCGGCAACAAAAAATACTTGCTCAAGAGCGTTGTAGGCTTCTTAATTTCTAGTATTTTTGTTGATTTATTTGCACCTTTTTTACCAGCTCTTGGCGCCAATGATCTTATGCTTGCTGCTCTGTGGGGCAGTATTATCTGTGGTTTTGGTCTTGGCCTTGTATTTAGAGCGGGTGGAAATACTGGCGGTACAGACATCATTGCTCAGGCGGTTTCCAAGCGCTTTGGTATTCCATCAGGTACCGCAATCATTATTGTAGATATTCTCATTATTATTGCAGCTATTCCGGTCTTCTCGCTAGAAAACGGTCTGTATTCTACCTTGGCAATCTTTGTCACAGGAAAAATGATTGACTTTGTCATCGACGGACCAAGATCTGAGCGCTGCGTTTACATTATTTCCTCTGAGCACGATGCAATCGCTCACGAGATTCTTTATAACCTTAATCGTGGCTGTACGGAGCTTCAGGCGCGCGGACTGTGGAGTGGTGCGCACAAGCCTGTTTTGATGTGCGTTCTTGGTCGTACGGAGGTTGTTCAGCTGAAAGTTATCGTTTCTGAGATTGACCCCGATGCACTGGTATTTGTTTCAGAGGTCCACGAGGCAATCGGCGAAGGCTTTAAGTCATTTGAAGCTTTGGAAAGCTAATCGCTGCTAATCGCTGTTTGGTCAGCAAGCTGCTCGACAGATGGTCCTGTTGAACTTCGGTGGGTGCGTGTAGCCGGATGCGATTAAACACAATTACACGTAAAAATTTTGCAATGTAAGAAGGCGACCTGTAAAAGGTCGCCTTCTGTGTTCGCTTAATAAATGATGAAGCGCAAGTCTTACTTAGCAGGAAGAATAGAAGGAGTGACGCAGACAACATCCTTGAGGCCTGCGGCTTTGAGCTCTTGGATCTGCTCGTCAGTTGCACCTGTATCAGTAATCAGAAGGTCAATGTCTTCTGCAGAACCAAACTGGAAGTTAGAAGTAGTGCCCAGCTTAGAAGAATCTGCGACAACATAGTGCTTTCTAGAGCGCTTGAGCATCTGAGCGTTAATTGCTGGCTCAGGGGATGTTGCAGAAGTAAGACCAAATTCTCCCGAGAAACCTGTGCAGCCCAAAAAGCATTTAGCAGCAGTAATGTGCTGGATGCACTCAAGAGCGGTATCACCAGTCATGGAAGCGCGTGGAGGACGGATGTCACCACCAGTAAGGATGATAGAAAGATCGTGGATGTCCTCAAGCAACAGTGCCTTGCCATTGTTTGTAACAACAGTTACGTCGTGAGCATCAATCCACTCAAGCATCCCAAGAGCAACGGAGCTGGTGTTGATGAAGATGCAATCGCCATCTTCAACGTAGCGAGCGGCCTCGCGGGCAATTGCTTTGTTAGAGCGAATCTGCCTTGAGCCAGAAGGACGACCATAAGGATTAAGCAGGGTAGCAATGCCATACTGACGAGTCAGGATGCCGCGCTTCTCAAGAAAGTCCAGGTCACGTCTGATAGTCAAAGAAGAGACCTCAAAGTGATCAGCAAGCTCTAAAACACTTGCTTGTCCCTCTTTTTCTAGCAGCTCAGTAATTGCCTCGCGACGTGAATCTACGTAAGCCTTACTCCTTTTCATAAATGCCCTCCCTTTATGAGCAACATTTTTTCTTTGAGTGTTCATTCATCAATAAAATAGAACATCAGTAGTAGGATATCAAGATATTTCAGAAAATAATAGTATGAATATATATGAATGTTTTAGATTATAAAAAATTTAACATATAAACTTTACATGGGGTAATAGAAGGCACTTCAATTACGTTCATAAAAACATGAACATTTGTATAGCTACTTGGACAAAAGATACGCTGAAAAAATATGAACAACTTTGATTACTGTTTGAGTAAAATTGATTGAAGTTAAGAACGTTTCATGGCATATTATCAAGTTATTAAGACTTGTCATGAGGCGGCTTTGGGCCAATGTGTCTCATTAAGAGAAAGGCAAGGTGGTGCTGTGTTAAGTGATCTCCTTACCGAAGACCTGGTGCAGCTCAATGTTGTAGCTTCTAACTGGGAAGATGCAATTAGAAAGTCTGCGCAACCACTCGTCGATAACAAAAAAGTAACTGAGGGCTATGTTGATGACATCATTAAAGGTGTCAACGAACTTGGCCCTTATATTGTTATTACCGAGCATGTGGCCCTTCCTCATGCACGTCCTGAGTCCGGCGCACTTGAGTCTGCAGTAGGCATTACCGTGCTTAAGGATTCCGTTGAGTTTGGTAGCAAAGACAACGATCCAGTTAAGTTTCTTTTCCCACTTGCTGCAAAAGATAGTGAAGGCCACCTTAGTGCCCTTCAGTCTCTTGTTGAATTGCTGAGCGATCCAGATTTCTTCGCTCAGCTTGAAAAAGCTCAGTCACCAAAAGATGTTGTGGACCTTGTCCACGCAAAGGAAGGTAGGTTGTAATGGCTGATAAGAAGTTCCACGCACTGGTTTGCTGCCGTGCAGGTATGGGTTCTTCCATGATGCTCAAGATCAAGATTGACCAGGTCATCAAAGAGAATGATCTTCCAATCGAGACTGAGCACGGTAATCTGGATTCCCTGATTGGTTTCAATGGCGATCTTGTTATCACCATGTCTGACCTCACCGATGAGCTCAACGCTGACGATCGCGTTCCTTCTGCAGTTGGTATTACCAACATTGTCGACAAGGTAGAGATGAAGGAAAAGCTCACCGCTTGGCTCGCAGAGCACAACGCATAAGCTCCCCTTTGTATCTTTTTGGCGGGAGTTTCTTGTCATACGCAACATGAGTTGCCTTCGGCGAGAAGCTCTCGCCAAACCTTTGACAAGAGGTTCTTGTCACTTGATTTAGAGAACTTATCTGAGTAGGTTCGTCGGTTTATTTGCTGAAAGGGATTACGCATGCTCAATGCAATTCTCATGCAGCTCAGAGACACAGCCGTCATCATGGGCATTATTGCTCTTGTCGGCCTCTTGCTGCAGAAGAAGTCCGCTGTGGACGTCTTCTCCGGAACTGTGAAGACCATTATTGGCTTCATGATCTTCAACATTGGTTCTAGCGCTATGTCCGCTCAGGTCAACATCTTCAGCGACATGTTTAGTCGTGCATTCGCTGTTAAGGGCGTTGTAACCCAGGTTGAGGTCGCAACTGCTCTTGCACTGAATACCTATGGTACTGAGGTTGCTCTTGTAATGGTCCTTGGCTTCATCATGAACCTTGTGTTTGCCAAGATTACCCCATTCAAGTCCGTCTTCTTGACTGGTCAGCACTTCCTGTACTTCTCCTGCGTACTCGCACTGGTCTTCATTGCTCTTGGTCTCCCAATGTGGGTCACCATTGTTCTTGGTGGTGTCATCCTCGGCTTCTGCGGTGCTGCGCTACCTTCGTTGTGCCAGCCATTCGTAAACAAGCTTGTTGGTGGAGACTCCATCGCAATCGGCCACTTCAACTGCATCGGTTACGCATTCTCCGGTTACGTTGGAAAGCTCTTTGCTAAGAAGAACGAGGAGGACGGCGAGAAGGAAGCTAAGGAGCTCCCAGAGTTCTTCAAGCTCTTCAAGGACTTTGTCTTCTCCGTTGCTCTCTTCATGATTGTTCTGTTCTACGTTGTTACTATTGCATGCCTTGTCACCGGTCACTTTGGCGACACCCTTGCAAACAACAAGCCATTCACCAGCTACTTTGGTAACGACGTGTGGTGGATTTGGCCATTCCTTGCTGGTCTTCAGTTTGCTGCTGGTATGTCCGTTCTTGTTTACGGCGTCCGTCAGTTCATCGCTGAGATCACCGCTGCATTTGTCGGCATCTCCGAGAAGCTCATTCCAGATGCACGTCCTGCAGTCGACTGCCCTGCAATCTTCCCATTTGCACCAAACGCTGTCATCATCGGCTTCATTGGCTCCTTCCTGGGCGGTCTTGTTGCAATGGCACTTATGGTTGCATTCCACAGCCCAACCATCATGATTCCTGCAGCAGGCATCTGCTTCTTCTCTGGTGGTACTTGCGGCGTTTGTGGTTACGCTTACGGTGGATGGCGCGGTGCTCTTCTTGGCTCCTTCCTGGTGGGTATCTTCCTGACCGCTGGTCCTCTGATTCTCTATCCTGCATTTGCTCAGCTGGGAATTGCAGAGGCATCCTTCCCTAACGTTGACTACAACATCGTTGGTTCTATCATCTACGGCATCGGCTCACTCTTTGGTCTTGCCTAAGCCTAGATTTCTGTAGTACCTGCTCAGCTCTACAGTTTCTTAGGGCGCTCGTGGAAAGCCCGCGGGCGCCCTTTTAAAAGCTTCACAACAAGGAAAAATATGGCAGACGAGAAGAACAACAAAAGTGTTACTGAGTCAGTGCTTGGCGATATGTTTGGCCTCAGCGTTGACAAACAGCCTGCTCCAGAGCTTCCCAAAGATCAGTTAGTTCTAGAAGTTCTTGAAGATAGCACTCGTTTGATGGTTCAGGGAATTCTGTACTTGCTCCTGGCGTTTGCTGCTCTTGCTCTGACATTTTTCTTTTGGGTTTACGCTAATGTAAGCGGCAATATTTTGGGTCTTGTTGGTGTTATTGCAGGACTCACCATTACGTGGTTTGCATCACGAGCCATGGGAAAACGCTTTAG
The DNA here is from genome assembly GCA_937905925.1 of uncultured Atopobium sp. Taxonomy (GTDB): domain Bacteria; phylum Actinomycetota; class Coriobacteriia; order Coriobacteriales; family Atopobiaceae; genus Lancefieldella. The sequence goes on along the minus strand of CALCXO010000002.1, from coordinate 20,296 downwards.
TCGTTTTGCCAGCGGCATTCATGTTATTGATTTTGGACAGAAAAACGTATTTATCTTTGCAAAATCCGACAAGAGAAAAGCACTTGTCGTTCCTTATACCAAGATTAAAAGCTACAAACTCATCCGACAGGGCAAGGCATTGCGCCTGCTTCTTGAAGGCGCTTGGGTAAGCCATCCTTCCGGATTTGAATTTGTAGACATTAACCGTCCTTTTATGGCCACCACGCTTGATCAAATTCAAGAGCAGATTGAGCAGCTTATGGCTCAGCACAAGGTCAAAGAGACGCGTTAGCTCAGCATGTAGTAAGTGTCTTTGAGCGCTGCCTCACAGACAGATAAGGAGTTGTAATGGCAACTGAAAAAGAGCAGGTTCAGGAGTTTCTCTCCATTGTGGGAAAGTCGCTTCATCAGTATGTAGAGAGCATTGATTTTGATGCGCTTTCTGCAGCTAAAAAGCTCATTTTGGATGCAGAGGCAAAGGGTGGCCGTCTGCACGTAACCGGCATTGGTAAGCCAGGTCACGTCTCCGGTTATGCTGCATCGCTTTTCTCGTCAACTGGAACTCCAACCTACGAGCTTCACGGTACCGAGTGTGTCCACGGATCTGCTGGTCAGACTCGTCCTGGTGACGTGGTCATTGCTATTTCCAACTCCGGCGAGACAGGCGAGCTCAAGGCTACCGTTACCTGTCTTAAGAACGTTGGCGTGCACATTATTGCGCTGACCGGAAATCCTAACTCGTGGCTGGCAAACGAGGCAGAGGTTGCCCTTATTGCAGGCGTTGAGCAGGAGGGCGATTCCATGAACAAGCCTCCACGCGCCTCGATTCTGGCTGAGATTATGGAGCTCCAGTGCCTCTCTATCCTGCTTCAAAACGAGTACGGCCTTAACCCAGAGCAGTACGTTAAGTGGCATCCCGGCGGAGCTCTTGGCGCGTCCATTCGCGAGGGCAAATAACCCCAGATAAACACCGCAATACGTACAGAGGAGGTTGCATGTCAACATTTAAGGGCGTTATTGTTCCTATGGTCACGCCGTTTAACCGCGACGAAGAGCAGTCTATTAACTACGAAGCAGCTGAGCAGCTTCTAGAAAAGCTTATCTCCGAGGGCGCTGACGGCATCTTTACGTTTGGCTCTAACGGTGAGTTCCACGTTTGCAACCCTGACGAGAAAATCAAGTTCTCTAAGTTTATTGTCGAGAAAACCGCGGGTCGTCTTCCTGTTTACGTAGGAACCGGCGCTTGCTCAACAAAAGAGGCTCTCTACATGAGCCGTGAAGCAGAGGCAATTGGTGCAGACGCACTTTCTGTCATCAACCCTTACTTCCTGGGCATTTCTGATCAGCAGCTGGTTGAGTACTTCAAGACAGTTGCTGCAAGCGTTAAGATTCCTGTCCTTCTGTACAACATTCCTAAGGGTACCGGCAAAAACATCTCTAAAGAGGCAGTTGAGCAGCTGGTAACCATTGAGAATATCAAGGGTATTAAGGACAGTTCCGGCAATATTGATAACCTCAAGGATTATCTGGACGCTGCCGCTGGTCACGACGTAGACGTACTTGTTGGCTCTGACGGAAAGATCTCTGAGGCTCATGCTCTTGGAGCTCAGGGTACTATTGCAGGTACCGCAAACCTTATTACTAAGGTTGTCGTTGACCTTTGGAATGCTCTTGAGGCAGGAAATGCAGAGGAAGCAGCTCGCCTGCAGGCAGAGATTGAGCCAATTCGCGACATCCTTCACCTTGGAAGCACTCCTCAGACGCTCAAGCGTTCTCTTGAGCTTGCAGGATACCCTGTTGGTCCTGCTCGTTTCCCTGTTACTGAGGTTGCAGAGGGTGTTGACGAGAAGATCTATGCAATGCTTGACCATTACGGAATTGTTCATAACTAAGAATCAAAAATTGACGGGTTTCTCGCCAGCTCAATAGGGAAGAGCGAGATACATTTACAAGGAGATGTTGTATATGAAGATGCAGAAAGCTGCTGTTTCTCAGGCGCTGGTAGATACCTGTGCGTTTGCAGTTGTTCGCGTCCCAACAGTTGAGCGTGGTATTGAAATTGCTGAGGGTCTTGCAGAAGGCGGCGTTCATGCAATGGAGATTAGCTACACCCTGCCAAACGCAGGCGAGGTTATTGCTGCAATTAGAGAGCGTCTTGGCGACAAGATGATTGTTGGTGCAGGTACCGTTATGGAGCCAACAACTGCTCGTCTTGCTATTATGGCTGGCGCTCAGTTCATTGTTGCTAACTGTGGCTCTGATGAGGTTGCTCGTATGTGTAACCTGTATCAGATTCCTTACGCACCTGGTTGCACTACTATGACCGAGGCAAACCTCAGTCTTGAGATGGGTGCTGCCTTTATTAAGTGCTTCCCAATTTCTAACGTCTATGGTCCTGAGCTGGTTAACCTCTTTAAGACTCCAACTCCTTGGATGCCTCTGATGGCTTCTGGCGGCATTAATCTTGACAACCTTGCTGAGTGGCTTGAGCGTGGCGTTGATTGCTGCGGCATGGGAAGCCTGCTTACTAAGGGTTCAAAAGAGGAGATTGCCGCTAACGCAGCCAAGGTTCGCGCCATCATTGATGAGACACGTGCAAAGATGCAGATTGCATAAGTAACGCTTTTCTTGCGATTGTCAGACCGCCTTTTCTGAAATGAACTGCCTCCCATTTCTTAGACACGAGAAATAGGAGGCAGTTCAAAACACACCTAAGTCAGATAATCTGTTAAAAAGACGTATACATGACGCTGAAAATACCTCAAACGCGCAGAATATCTGACTTAGAAGTGTAATATGCCCGCAATTGAGCAGAATATCTGACTTAAGTGTGTTCCTTAGGTGTGGAATTTACCTATAGTTAAATCTTTTATATGACGCTATTCATTTTCTAGCATATTAGGTTAAGTTTATGCATAGAAATGTATATCAGGCAGTGCGACCGCCTAGCTGCCTGGCTATCTTAATTAGGAACATGTCAATTCTTCAGCAAAACCTACCAAAGCTGCGCAATTTTGCACGCCAGGCCTCAAAGCCGACGCTAACACGCTGCAGAATCATAATTACTCGCATGTGAACTGCCTCCTATTTCTTGGACATAAGAAATGGGAGGCAGTTCAAAAAGAAGAGGCGGTTTTTCTGTGGATGAACTGCGTGACGTATAACATACCTGCACTTTTGGTAAAATAAATTCTGTATCTGTCTCTTCGGAGTAAGAAAAGGAGCAACTGTGGCTAATCATTTTCGCACTGATGAGCAACAGGAGTCCTCGTTTGATGACCGTTTTGGGGTAATTTCTCAGGATGATCTGAACCAGCTTGACCAGCAAGACGTTGTAGCTGATCAAGTTGAAACTCAGGACTTTTCTGCTGATGTGCCAGTGGCCCAGGCTGCTGAACCTGTAACAACTGTATCTGATCCATTTGCTTCTGGAGCAGAAGCTGTACACGTGGTAACTGCTGAGCAGCAAAACAACCCTGAGCAGGCACCTCTTGATCGTGCAAAGTTTTTTGCAGATCTAGCTCAAGATGCACCTAAGGTAGAGCGTACTGGTACTCCAACCATTTCTTTCAAGAACGCTTCGCTTGTGTATCCATCGCAGCCAAACCGTCCAGCACTTGATAACATCAGCGCTGATATCTACCCAGGTGAGTTTGTCTTTGTAGTTGGACACTCTGGTTCCGGTAAGTCATCTCTCTTGCGTCTTATCACGCGCGAGCAGAAGGCAACTCACGGACAGGTTATTGTTGCTGGTCAGGACCTTACACGTATGCGTAACTCCAAGGTTCCTTATCTGCGTCGCCAGATTGGCACCGTCTTCCAGGACTTTAAGCTGCTTCCAGACAAGACCGTCTATGAGAACGTTTCCTTTGCACTTGAGTGCATTGGCAAGCCCCGTCCTGTTATTGATATTCAGGTTCCAGAGGTTCTGCGTCTGGTAGGTCTTAGTCAAAAGATGAGCGCTTACCCAGACCAGCTTTCTGGTGGTGAGCAGCAGCGTGTTTCTGTTGCTCGCGCAATGGTTAACCGCCCACCACTGCTTATCTGCGACGAGCCTACGGGTAACTTGGACCCAGCAATTTCTCTGGGCATTATGAAGCTTCTTGACCGCATTAATCGTGCGGGCACTACGGTTGTAATGGCAACACACGATCGCGAGATGGTTGACTCTATGCGCAAGCGCGTTATTGCACTTGAGGCTGGTCACATTGTCCGCGACCAGGAGAAGGGAGGCTATGGTTACTATGGGGCTCTCTAATTTTGGATATTCTCTGCATGAGGCCGGAAGCCACTTTAAAAGGAACTGGTCTACCGCTCTTGGTGCAATCGTAACCATCTTCTTGTCACTGTTTATCATCGGCCTGTTTATTCTTGGCTCTGCTCTTATCGAGAACATGGTAGGAAGTGTCGAGAACCGCGTTACTATCCAGGCATTTCTTTCTGATGATGCAGATCAGGCTGCAGTAACTGCTTTCCAGCAAGAAGTTCAAGGCTGGGATACGGTTGAGTCTGTAACTTATAAGAGCAAAGAGCAGGCTCTTGAGGAGTACCGCACAACCATGAGTTATCGCAATGCTTCTGATGCGGTTTCTGCTCTTGATGGCCAGAATCCAATTCCTGCATCTCTTGTGATCAAACTCAAGGATCCTAAGGATGTTCAAGACGTTGCCCAGCGCATTGCTTCTTCATCATCTTTTGCAGCCATTGCGGATAATAAGAGCAATCCATCCGGTGATGTTCAGTATGGTCGCGAGACCGTTGAGCGCCTCTTTAGCGTAACAGCATACATTCGTATTGGCGCTATTGGCCTTGTTGGACTTCTGGTGTTTGTTGCCTTTGTCTTTATTAACAACACCATTCGCCTTGCTATTAACGCTCGCCGTCGTGAGATTGCCATCATGCGTCTGGTCGGCGCATCTAACAGCTTTATTCGCGGACCATTCCTTATGGAAGGCGTGCTTGAGGCTCTTATCGGCGCTCTTCTCGCCATTGTCGTTTTGGTTGTTGGAGCCCACATGCTTCTCCCGGTTATGGCAGAAAGCATGACCTTCTTGACCTTTGCTATTCCAACAACGGTCATGCTGGGTATGAGTGGCCTTCTGTTGCTCTTAGGTTTGCTTCTGGGACTCTTTGGCTCTGCTATTGCTATGGGCCGCTATCTGAAGGCATAGTAACTAAGCAACCTGGTACTTCAATTGTCAAAGTGAAGTATCAATTAAGAAAGTTTTTTGCATAAAGATTGCAAGGTAAGACCTCGTGAATACCGTTCACGGGGTCTTTTTGCGTTAAACGGTATTTACCAATTTGCAGGTAGAATGATATTTTTAAGGGTGAATTGTTAGGCCACGTACTTGAATAGGGGCCAAGTATGGAGACCAACCTGCACAAATTCCAGGCTTTTACTTCCGCAGCATATCACAGTAGCTTTACGGTGGCGGCAGAAGAGCTGGGATGCACTCAGTCGTCTATTAGTCGCATGGTGGCAAGTCTAGAAAAAGAGTGGGATGTCCGCTTGTTTAACAGGCATGGTGGCTATGTAAGTCTGACTCCTGAGGGAAAGACGCTTTTGCCTGTTGCAGAAGAGGTGTGCCAGGCATACAGCAAGTTGAGCAATCAAGTTAATCGCGTCAGTGCCATTGAGATGGGCAACCTTGTTATTGCTGCGCCTTCGAGCTTTCTTTCACGAGCACTGCCTGGCCATCTGAAGAAGTACATGACTGACCATCCAAACATCAAAGTTGAAGTTATCGAATGCACCTACGGCGAAGCCCTGCGTCTTATTAGCAAGGGTAAAGTGGATATTAGTTTTACTATGACCCGCGCAACTGAGCAGGGATTTACTTCAACTTTATTTGATCATGATGAGGTTATTGTTGTATCTCAAAAGGGACATTACGAGAAGGACCTTGAGACAATTCCTGTTAAGCGTCTTATTGAAGAGCCCTTTATCGTTGATATTGAGACGGCTCCTCTGCTTCAGAAGCAACTCAAAAACGCACGCATGACGTTTGCGTCATCGGATTCATTCACCATTATGTCCATGGTAGAGTCAGGTCTTGGTGTAAGTTTGTTGCCACTTGAGGCAACAAAAGGTACAAATTTTGATATTGATGTACATCATCTGGAGACTCCCGTACATCGTAATGTCTTTATTACACATCGTGTAAAAGGCGAGATGTCGCGTACTACAGAAGAGTTTTTAAAGTATTTGAGTTAAAGATTGATGCATAGTTGTGTACGTTAACTATTTGAAAATTGCATAACTGTTATTAGATTTTGGTAAAGATGTAAAAAGATTTAACTACCGCTCGCGGTTGTAGCCTTTACGCTTACGGGTTTATCTGACGCCCAGAGGGCGCTACTTCTTTTTTCAAATGGCTTCGGGTGCAAACATAGTCTCATCAAGTTCTTCGTCCGAGTAATTACGGGAAGGAGTGGGACATGGCAGAAAATGCCGAGGCACCTGAGATGCAAAAGTCGTTGAGTCTATTCAACTTCTTTACCATCGGATTTGGTGCGATCATTGGTACCGGATGGGTGCTCCTGGTAGGCGACTGGATGGTTCTTGGTGGAGGACCATTCCCCGCGATGATCGCATTCGCAATTGGCGCAATTTTCCTTGTACCAATTGGATGTGTTTTTGGCGAGCTTACTGCTGCTATTCCAATTTCTGGTGGCATCATTGAGTACGTCGACAGGACATTCGGCCGCCCAATGGGCTTCTTTACCGGCTGGATGCTCCTTCTGGGTAACGCTCCACTGTGCCCTTGGGAGGCAATTGCTATTTCCACGCTTCTCACCGACCGCTTTGGTGCATTCCCAATTCTTTCTTGGCTGCGCTCCGTTAAGCTCTACACCATCCTTGGTGCAGATGTTTACCTGTGGCCAACAGTCATCGCTCTTTGCTTTGCCATTCTGGTCATCTTCCTTAACTTTAAGGGCGCTGGCGCAGCAGCTAAGCTTTCGAGCTTCCTGACTAAGGCTCTGCTGACTGGTATGATCCTTGCAATGGTTATCTCCTTTGCAACTGGTTCTCCAAGCAACGGCCTCCCACTCTTCTCCCAGGCAACTGAGGTTGCAGGTGGAGAGGGCACAAAGGCTACCAGCTTCTTTGGTGGCATCATTGCAGTACTTGTTATGACTCCATTCTTCTACGCTGGCTTTGACACCATTCCACAGCAGGCAGAAGAGGCTTCTGCTGACCTTGATTGGAAGAAGTTTGGCATCATTCCTGCACTTGCACTTATGGCATCTGGTATCTTCTATCTCATCTGCATCTATGCATTCGGAACCATGATTGACTGGCACGAGTTTGTTAAGTCTTCTGTTCCTGCACTTGCAGTTCTCGAGCGCATCAACCTGTTCTTCTACATTGCAATGCTCATCATTGCAACGCTTGGACCTCTGGGCCCAATGAACTCCTTCTTTGGTGCTTCAACTCGTTTGATGCTCGCTCTTGGTCGTAAGAAGATGCTCCCAGAGGCATTCGCAAAGATTGACCCTAAGTCTGGCGCACCTCTGACTGCAAACATGTTCATGGCTGGCCTGACCCTTGTTGGTCCATTCCTCGGCCGCAACATGCTTGTTCCTCTGACCAACGTTGCTTCTCTTGGCTTCATCTTCGCATGCACCATGGCTGGCGTTGCCTGCCTGCGCCTGCGTCAGACCGAGCCAGACCTGCCTCGTCCTTACAAGGTCAACGGTGGTATCGCAGGTATCCTTGCTGCAATTCTTGCTGGCAGCATCATCATCGGTCTGATGGTTGTTCCTTTCAGTCCTGCAGCACTGAAGCCAGTTGAGTGGATCATCACCATTTCTTGGATTGTCATTGGTATGGCCATCTTCATGATCTTTGGTCGTCAGTCTGAGAAGGCAGCAGCATAAGTTGCTTGCAAGCTCTAAAGGTTTCATCGGTACGTTGAACTAAGCACGTTATTTGTTTCTTTAGTTTGGATTTTTTGCGCCCAAAAAGGGTGGGCGCAAAAAGATAGTATTTATCATTTACTAGAGGGGGAAAGAAATGAGTAAGATTGCTTTTGTAGGCGGAAAGCTCGTTGACGGCACTGGCGCCGCTCCTGTTGAGGATTCTCTTGTCCTCGTAGACGACAAGAAGATCGCTTATGCTGGTCCTCGCACTGAGGTTCCAGAGGGCTATGAGGTCCGTGACATCCAGGGCCGCACCATTATGCCAGGCCTTATCGATACCCACCTGCACTTCTCCGGCAACCTAACCGACAACGATAACGACTGGGTTATCGAGTCCGTTGCTCAGAAGCAGGCATGCGCAGTCAAGCAGTCCTGGGACGCTCTCTCCCATGGTCTTACCACCGTCTGCGAGATTGGCCGCAATGGTATCGCAATTCGTGACCTCGTCAACATGGGTATCATGGAAGGCCCACGTATCTACGCTACCGGCCTTGGCTTCTGCCGCGTTGCTGGTCACGGTGACTGCCACCAGCTCCCACAGGAGATTTCCAAGAATGGTCACCCTTGGGGCGACCAGGTAGACGGTCCTTGGGATCTTCGTAAGGCAGTTCGTCGTCGTCTTCGTGAGAACCCAGACGCAATCAAGATTTGGGCAACCGGTGGCGGCATTTGGCACTGGGACTCCGGTCGCGATCAGCACTACTGCTACGAGGAGATCAAGGCAGTCTGCGACGAGGCAGCAATGGTTGGCATTCCTGTTTGGTCACACTCCTATAACAGCTTCTCCGCAGCTTATGACTCCGTCCGTTGCGGCTGCGAGCAGATGATTCACGGCTTCGAGCTTGATGCAAAGACCATGGACCTTATGTGCGAGCAGGGTACCTTCTTTACTCCTACCATCGGCTTCCTGCCAACTTGGTACGGAACTTATCCACCAGAGTGGACTCCAGAGCTTGACGCATTCCCAGGCGATACCGTCGTTGAGAAGGGCCTCAACCGTACATACGAGAACCTCCGTGCTGCTAACGAGCGCGGCGTCACTCTCACCATCGGCTCCGACTCCTTCAGCTTCGTAACTCCTTACGGCTGGGTCACCATCGACGAGATGTATGACTTCGTTGAGAAGGCTGGCGTTACCATTCTTGAGACCATCAAGGCTGCTACTCTTAACGGCGCAAAGATGGTTCACCACGAGGATGAGTTTGGCTCCCTCGAGGCTGGCAAGCTTGCTGACCTCCTGGTTGTCAAGGGCGACGTTGCTACCAACATCCGCGACCTTACCCCAGATAACATGGAAGTTATCATGAAGGAAGGCAGCGAGGTTATTCGCGGCACCTTCTAAGAGGTAAACCAATCCCTTCTGGAGCCCCTATGCAGTCTCTGCATAGGGGCTCTTTTTGTGTACAGGAGTGGCGAGAAACCCGTTGAGGGTCGCGACAACCCGTCGAAATGCTCAGCGGGGTCCATGGAACTTCTCGCCTTATCTGGACGTCGTCTATTACAAGGCACTTTAGGGTACATATCAGAAGATCCATTGGGGTCAGCGCAAAAGGCGCTGGCTTCTACCTACAGGAGGATTTTTGGCTAGAAAACGCATACATAAAGGAAACCGTCGTCAGGGACGTGCAAAAGTCTCAAAGCGACCATCAGCGCTGCTTACAGGCACGCTGAGTCTTTCTCGCCCAGGAGTTGCTACCGTAAGCACCCCTGAGGGTACGTATGCGCTGGCAAAGCACGGGATTCATGAGGCAATGCACGGAGACGAGGTCCAGGTTTCGCTTGTCTCGGCCAAGGGAAAGACTCCTCTGGCAAACGTGCGCTTTGTGCTTACGCGAGCTACTCAGACGTTTTTGGGCATCTATCACGACGCCGGTCCACTTGGCGCTGTGGTGCCGCTGGATAGTCGCATTCAGCGAGATTTTTTTGTGCTTCCAGAAGACTCTTCTGTTGGGCGTCATTACGTTTTTGAGGGCGACGTGGTTGTCGCGCGCATCACAGAGTATCCAACGCGTAAAAGCGCTGCTGTAGTCACTATAGAACGCCGCGTGGGATCAGCCGAAGATCTGGACATGAACGTTGAGGCAACTATTGCTTCGTATGGTTTGGCAACGGAATTTCCTATCAAAGCGCTGAGACAAGCCGAGAAAATCTCCGTTGACGCAGATAAAGCCCTTGTAGAAGACGCTTCAAGACACGATTTGCGAGAAGAGCTGTGCATCACCGTAGACCCCGCAGATGCTAAAGATTTTGATGACGCCGTTGGCGCGCGCAAGCTTGAAGACGGTGACTTTGAGCTGTGGGTTCACATTGCAGACGTGGCTCACTATGTGAACTGGGATTCTCCCATTGACCTGGAAGCTCGCATGCGTACCTGCTCGGCATATTTAGTGGATCGCGTGCTGCCCATGTTGCCAGAAAAGCTCTGCAATGACGTGTGTTCTCTCCGACCAGCTGAAGATAGGCTGGCTATGTCGGTAAAGATGAAGCTGAGCAGCTCGGGCAAGATCCTTGGGGTAACCGCCATGAATTCTGTTATTCGTTCACGAGCAAGACTCAGTTATGACCAGGTAGATAGCTATCTGCAAGGAGACGCCGCGGCACTTGACTCCGTTGTGCCTAGAGAAGATGCTGGCGCAATCAAAGAAATGATTAACGTGCTCAATCAAATCCGAGCACTGAGAGAAGAAATTCGCGAGAAACGCGGCTCAGTAGATTTTGAAAGCGTAGAGACGCGCGTAGTGCTTGACCAGGATAACAAGCCTATTGGCGTGTCGGTGCGCGAGCGCACTCAAGCAACGGGACTCATTGAGGAAGCAATGCTTGCAGCCAATGAGAGCGTTGCGCACATGCTCAGCCAGCATGACCTGGAGTCAGCATATCGCGTGCATGAGCAGCCTTCTCCAGAGTCTCTTAAGCTTGCGGTCACTCCACTTGTGGCGATGGGTGCTCTTGAGCCAGATGTTGCGTCTCGTATTGCTATTGGCGATCAGACGGCATTGCAAGAAGCGCTGGAGTCAGTCCACGGCACGCGTTATTCTCGCGTGGTAAATGCACAGCTGCTCAGGGCCCAAAAACGAGCCATCTATCTGCCAACCAACCAGGGTCACTTTGCCCTGGGAGCGGATGCGTACTGCCACTTTACCTCGCCAATCAGGCGCTATCCTGACGTGATAGTTCATCGTACGCTCAAGCGTTTGCTCCGCGGTCAAACGGCGTCTCGCGCAGAGTTGAGCGCACTCCCAGATATCTGTAGCACCTGCTCTGAACAGGAGCGCAAGGCAGACGCAGCAGCTCGTGCGACGCAAAAGATCAAGCTGGCTGAGTACTATCAGAGCCGTCTGGGAGAAGAAACGTGGGGAACCATTGACGGCTGCGAGCGCTTTGGCCTGTTCATTACGCTGGACGATACCTACGCCGACGGGCTTCTCGCCGTGAGGGATTTGGGTCACGAATGGTACGTGTATGATCAGGAGACTCTGGCGCTGATAGGGGAATCAACAGGAAAAACGTATCGTATTGGTGGACGTGTGCGCGTGAAGATTTCTGGCGTAAATGTGGCTCGTGGTCAGATTGATTTGGCACTTGTGGAATAATAAGCAGGTAGATTACGTGCGGGTTTATGAAGCACCCGCACAGATGATTGCATGATTGATATTGAATGATAGGTGAGTAAGATGGCACTTTCGGCACTTTCAGATGAGCTGATGCGCGCTGAAGGCATGATGATGCAGGACCAGAATGATGAGGCCCTTGAGCTGCTGCTTCGTTTGGCTGAAGACGCTGAGGAATATGTGGATTGCAACTGCCAAACCACAGATGAGCTGCAGTATTTTGCGTTCCCAACGCTGTTTGACCGCTTAGCGTATAGGCGCGTGGAGAACGACCCTCGCAAGCTTGAGGACGTTCATGAGCCGTTTGATCGCCTGTACGGAGACCTTGCAATGGCTTACGTACGCACCGGCGATTACGAAAACGCCATGAATGCACTGAAGACTGCCATTCGTTGGAACCCAATGAACTGCGGATTTAGGCTTGATTTGGCTGACCTGTTTAAGATTGCAGGCGATATTCGTGAGCACATTGCTCTGACATTTGGCGTCTTTGAGCGCGCAAGCGAGGCAAGGCATCTGACCAGGGCGTTTTTGAACTTTGCTGCGTGGTTTGAGGCTCAGGGTAGGCTCGAGCAGGCTGCAGCATGTCTGAGAGCTGCTCGTCGCTTTGAGGTTAAAGACAGCACGCTTGAGGCCGCTCTTGACCAGGCTGCAGGCACCCCTAAAGACCCTGATGGCCTTACCGACGAAGAGGCAAACGACCTGCTTGAGGCAGAGGGCCTGCCAACAGGTGCCAACGCCGAGATTGCGGTTTGCCTGCTGATGTGTGCGCAGGACTGCGCTGCCATGGGCGACAGAGCTACCGCAACTGAGATGACCATTCGCGCTCGCGATCTTGTGGGCGAGCAGGCGGCTCTTACGCTTCTGCAGCTTGTCCGCGACGCCGCAATCTCCGAAGGCTTCACCGCAGGTGGCAATCCCGTATCTGCTGACGCGACAGGCAATGCATCTGGCGAGAAAACCGATGCAGCTGAAACTTCAGATGGGGAAGGCAAGTAAGTATGGCCGAGACCCAGGGAAAACAGCAGGGTAAGAAGTCGATTGCGCGCAATCGCTCAGCTCGTCATGAGTACGAGATTGGCGAGACCTTTGAGTGTGGCCTGGTGCTTACTGGCACCGAGGTCAAGAGCCTGCGCGAGCGTGGCTGCCAGCTGACCGACACGTTCTGCCTCATTCGCGACGGCGAGGCGTGGATTCACGGCATGCACCTGCACCCGTACACAAACGGTGGTGTGTGGAACGTTGACCCAGATAGAAAGCGCAAGCTGCTGCTTCACCGCAGGCAGATTGACTATCTTGACGGAAAGCTTCGCCAGAAAGGTTTGGCGCTGGTTCCGCTTGAGATTTACTTTGACGAGCATAACCGCGTCAAGTTGCTGATTGCGCTTTCGCAGGGTAAAAAGCTCTACGACAAGCGTGCGTCTGCGGCCAAGCGTGATTCTGACCGCGAGATTCAGCGAGCTCTCAAGGAGCGCAGCCGCTAGGAGTGCGTCGCTGCCGCACGCGAGCGTATCGTCGCAAGCGGCTGGTACTCGGAGCACGCCGAACTTCTCGTCAAAAAAATTTCGTGCGAATTTTATGAGAATCATTCCTATTTTCGGAATAATGTTTTAGAATCACTCAAGGTTTGTTACTATCTGTATGAGCATTTAACCGCGGATAAGGGCCACGGTTAGTTGCCATCCGCGTTAATTGCGCGAATAGAAGGAAAAGCGCGTAAGCGCTTGGAGAGAGGAATAAAAATGGCAGAGAAGACTTACAAGTTTGTTTGCACCGTTTGTGGCTACGAGGTTGAGGTTGACACTCCAGAGCTTCCTGAGGACTATGTTTGCCCAGTTTGCGGCGTTGGTCCTGAGATGTTCGAGCTTGTCGAGGAGTAAACTCCCCACAAATTAGTCGGATAGGTTATCCGCGCAAGATTGCATGTTGGTAACCTCTTTGATGATCACCCAAACAAAATCGTAAAAGCGATGTAGGATTTAACCTGCATCGCTTTTCGTATGCGCCTGCGTAATATGTGCCGTTGATGTACGCAATGTGGTTGGAGTAGTCTTGAAGCACGCACTACAAATGTCAGATTCGGTGGAAGTTGCAGCATTCTTGGCCTTCTCGGGCGGAGTGATGGACGCCTATTCCTACCTGGTACGCGGCGGCGTTTTTGCCAATGCTCAGACGGGAAACTTACTGCTTTTTGGCATTAATTTGACAAGCGGATCGTTTGAAAAGTGCCTCAAATACGCTCTTCCAATTTTGGCATTTGCCATAGGTATTGCGCTTTCATATGCCATACGAGCCATTGCGCGAGAAGAACATCTGCACTGGAGACAGCTGGCGGTTATCGTAGAGATTGCGCTTCTAGGTGTAGTTTCTTTACTTCCAACCGATATGAACCTGCTGGCAAACAGCTTGACGTCACTTGCGTGTGGCATTCAAGTCCAGGCGTTTAGAAAGCTTCACGGGCATGCGTTTGCCACCACCATGTGCATTGGTAATCTTCGTGGCGGAACGCAAGAAATAGCGGCTTATATGCACACTCACGATTCATCTCACATTGAGACATCGCTGCTCTATTTTGGAACTATTTTCTGCTTTGTAGCTGGTGCGGTAGTGGGTAACTTGCTCATTCCGCTGCTGGGAACCCATATGATTTGGCTGTCACCTGTGGCGCTTCTTGTGGTTATTCTCATCATGTTTATTGATCGCGAGAAACAAGTTCTAGAAGCTCACGGTAAGTCCGTAAAGTAAGCCGTTAAGCAGGCCACAAAGTAAGCCGTTCCCAAAATAGTCATATCTTTTTTGAAAGAATGGCAGTTCGTGGGGTATACTCTCTACACTTTGAATTGCAAGCAACGTTACGTGCGCCCGCAATTCAGGAACATTGAAAACTGCATGGTGGCAGTTTCTCTCATTATTGGGGGTGACTGGATTCGACAAGGTGAGTTTGCGGTGGGCAGCAAGCCGTGGTCTCCTCGCCACGTAAAACAGGGGTAACGTCAAATTGAATTGACAACACTCTTACTTTTGAGCCTCGTATGGCTCTCGCTGCTTAATTTAGTTCAGCGCGTCTAACTGGGATTTTCTCCTGTTCTCAGGGTGACGTCATTTTAGGGAGATGCTTGTAAGGACGTAGTTGGTATGCCTTATAAAAAGATCGAACCAACTGGAGCACCAAACGCATGTTACTAAGTGTGCGGTGCTTGAGATGTAATTAGTAGCTGAGCTTGGAGACACCTGCCTAGGATTTGCTTTGGACCGGAGTTCGATTCTCCGCACCTCCACCATACATTCGTTACTCATGAATGGCGAGAAACCCCGCGATTCATGAGTACTTTTTTAAACGCAACATTGTGTTGCACGTCTGCAAAAGAGCCGCACTCCGATGTATTTGGAGTGCGGCTTTTGCTGTTCAGAATTTATTTTTACGTTGGCGTTTGTTTCTTACTCGTTTAGCGGAAAGTCATAGGCTACGGGCAGTTGAGGGGTAATATTTAGTTAGCAAAATCTAACAAACATTAAAAGGCAAGTTCAGACACCATTTTCTGCACGTATAGTCCATAGCGTTGGTGGATTGCTTTTCAAATCAAATGACGCCGTGAATAGAAAATAGAATCGAGGCGAAGCAATGTCAAAAGGCGCTACAAAATTTCAAAAAGTACTGATGTCGTGGGTGTATCGCGGCAAAGAAATATTTAAGCCCCTTAACACAGGTGCCATTGATGAGCACGTGAGGTGCATACGTGAGTATGTGGCCAATATTTTCTTCTACACTAAAGGCAGTACTACCATCATGATTGACGCAGGGTACAGCTACGATCGCCTGCAAGAAAAGATGGACTGGCTGAGAATTGACCCTAAGGATATTCAGCATATTCTAATCACTCACCTAGATACCGATCATATTGGCGCAATTGAGTTGGACAGTGACCAGCTTTTCAGTCACGCACAGGTTTATATTGGCGATGTTGAAAATAGGTACTCAACAGGAGAAGTTCGTCGCCGTGTAATGAATGGCTGGTTTAAGCTGCCAAAGGTGATTATTCCAAATAAAAAGACACTTCTGCACGACGGGGAAGTGTTTGAAATTGATGGCATTAAGATTGAAACAATTTTAGTTCCTGGTCATACCTGGGGTCACGTGGTGTACCTGATTGATGACGAATATCTATTCTCTGCCGATACCATCTGGCTGGGAGCAGACGGCGGTTATAGCTTTATCAATAAGCTTGCAGAAGACAACAAACTGGCTGTTGAATCGCTTGCAAGGCTAGAGGGCATTCTGCGTGAGCGTGGACTTAATCCCAAAATTATCACCGGGCATACAGGCTGGGCGGATGACATCAACTTTGTCTTTGCTCATACTGATGAGGTGTGTAACGTCAACAAACCAGTCAAAGTTCATGACCCTAAGGCACCATATGATGCTTACGATGAGCGCGACGACACACGCGAAAACGCAACGAGCACACCGCTTCTGCCCTGTAATAGGTAACGCCGGAGCAATAAAGAGCACATGATAATCGCATGTTAAGACTCTGTCAGAAATGGCAGAGTCTTTTTTCTGAAGCTTTAGCCTGTTGAGCGCGAGAAGCGTGCGAAACATAAAACCACCCGCTATTGAACTGCCTCCTATTTCTCGTGTCCAAGAAATGGGAGGCAGTTCATCCGCCGGCGTTGATATCGGTGGATCGTACCTCCGCAAGGACCTGTCCTAGCGACTCCTGCGGCAGCCTGGTACTCCTGGACTCGCTGGCGATTGCCGGCCCGGAAACTATATTGGCTGCCCGATGCGGGTCTGCGGCCGCCGTGGGACTACGCCGTGGCAATCCGCGAGACGAGCGCGTTGGCCCACTCAATCGCCTCGCCGACGTCCTGGATGACCGCCATGCCTTCGGCGAGCGACTGGTACTGCTCATCCCACCCCTCGCGAGCCTCGACTATCGGCGGCCAGGCCTGCCTCTGCCTGTAGGCGAAGAGCCTCTCGCACGTGCGCTTTGTTGCAGCGAGGTCTATGTCGCTGTTCGAGAATATGACCTGCAGGTCGACGAGGTCGCGCACCCTGTCGCCCGTCCCGGTGACGGCGTGCAGCTTCTGGGCTACCTGGTGCTCCAGCGGCATGAGTGGCGCCCTCCCCGGGCTGGGGAGGCCGAGCGCTGCGAACGCCGCGTCAGCGTCTTCGAGGTCGATCCAGTCCGCTGCGTCGGCGTCGCCTATCTCGTCGTGTCCCACTTCGAGCGGGACTGTGCACCACGGCTTGCCGAGGTAGGAGAGCCTTACGTCGAAAGGCTGCATGACGTACTCCTCCGGCACATCCCTCGGGTGCGCGGGCTCCTTGGGGACGACCCGCCCTGTGAAGCCCTCCCAGCCGCGGGCGAGCGCAGCCCCGAGGAGTTCGGCGTAGGCGGCGGGGTCGGTGGCGGTCGCGGTGTCGAGGTCGGTGGTGTAGCGCGTCCGGGCGTTGCCGTAGCGCATCTTGATGGCGCTCCCTCCCTTCACAACCCCGTCGGGCAGCATCCCCGCGACGACGGCGTTGGCCATGAGTGTGCGCAGCCTCACGTAGGCGGCCTGGTTGCCCCCGCACTCCCTGCGGATTGCGTCGTCGAGGTGGCGCATGCTGTTCGGCCTCTTCGCGGTCATGAGAGCTCCTCCCTCAGGTCGTCCATCTCCCTGCTGGTTATGTACCCCTCGCGCTGGGCCGTCTCCGCGGCCTCGTGCGCCCGCTCGCGCCCGAGTCTCGGCGCGGCAGCGCGGATGGCATCGGCCGCGCGCTGGCAGCGCACGCCCTCGTAGTGCGTGGTGCTCTCCCCCTGGCGCATGCCCAGCACGGTGACGCCCTGGCCGACGTCGCGCCTGACTCTCCTTGGGGAGGCGACCCAGATGCGTGTGGGGTCAGTAGGGGTGAGGCCCAGCAGCGCCACGACGGACTCGCCCCAGAGGTAGGCCCCCTCGCCCGCGGCCTTCACCGCAATGGCGTAGGGAGCGGCCTCTTGGTGGGGCCAGACGGGCATCCTGTAGACGCCCCGGGCGACGCGCACGAGCTTACCGCGCCGCTCCTGCTGGACGAGCTCGGTGTTGGGGATGCCGAACTCCTTCGCCTCGGCGGAGGTGACGAGCCCGAAGTCGTCCACGTTCGCGTATATGTCGTCGATAATTGCCATGGCAGAAGTATATCGCATGTGAGCTACTTTTGACACCATGATCTTCACGCCCGTGGCGGGTAGGTGTGATTTCAGACAAAAAGTAATCAAAGTTTTTAGAATTTTTCGTTGACATATTCCACAAGTGGAACTACTATCGTTATAAGATATTCAACAAGTGGAATACAAGGAGATGAGAGATTTGCTCAAGCAGGGAATTCTTGGTCTCTTGAATTATGGAGATATGTCCGGCTACGAGATTAAAACGATCTTTCAACAGTCGCTTAATTACTTCTGGACTGCTCAGACAAGCCAGATTTATAGAGAGCTTCAGTCGCTAGAAAAGGACGGCTGGGTTACTTCAACGCTCGTCGCTCAAAAAGGGAAGCCAGATAAAAAGGTTTTCTCGATAACTGAAGCCGGTAAAGAAGAACTGCAGAGGTGGCTGAGGGAAGACTCCCAGTCCTCGGTGCTGCGCATTCCGCTTTTGATGCAGACGTTCTTTAGGGGCGAGTGTTCCTACGAGGAAAACCTTGCATTCTTCAAACGAATCGCAGATAACGCCTCATCATTTCCTGGTGGAAGTGAGCTGGCGGCTGGCGCGGTGGCCGCTTACGCAGCGCAAATGGGCGACCCAGAGAAGGCATTGTTTTGGCAATTTACTATCGAGTACGGAAAGATGCACGAGGAAATGCTTAGAGCATGGAGCGAGAAGTGCATGAAGGAACTGGAGGCGCACCATGAACATTCTGCTCATTAATGGCAGCCCCAAGGGCAAAGCTAGCAACTCTCTGCGTCTTGCTAAGAGTTTTATCGAGGGCGTCTCCGAGCAGCACGCCAATGAAGATGTGACTGTTGAGCAGCTCAATGTTGCCACGATGGACATCAAACCATGCAAGGGATGCTTCCACTGCTGGAAGAATACGCCTGGCCAGTGCATTATGTCGGACGATGAAGAAACCGTCATCCAAAAGCAGCTCTGGGCTGACCTGGTTATTTGGAGTTTTCCGCTCTACTACTTCAACGTACCTGGACTGCTGAAGAACCTGATTGATCGCCAGCTCCCCATGAGTTTGCCCTTCATGAGCGACGCAAATAGGGGATATGGAAGTGGCGCTCATGAATCTCGCTATGACATGACAGGCAAGAAGCACGTTCTCATCTCTACCTGCGGATTCTATTCGTCAGAGGGCAACTACGATAGCGTTACCAAGATGTTTGACCACATTCTTGGCCAGGGCAATTACGAGAGCATTTTCTGCGGTCAAGGCGAGCTCTTCCGCGTAAAAGAGCTTTCCGCACGCACCAACCAGTACCTCGAGCTTGTCAAGAAGGCTGGCACAGAATACGCTCAAGGCGGCATTTCTGAGCAGACAAAAGCCGAGCTTAAGGTATTGCTGTATCCAAAAGAGATGTTTGAGCAGATGGCGGATGCAAGCTGGGGAATTTCTCGCGATACAAGCGCTCAGGGCAGCAAAAACGCTGGCGAGAAACCCGTTGAGCAGGTGCCGTTTGACCATATCTTCACCTCTCAGATGGCAGCTCTGTACGACAAAACAGCTTACGACGGCAAAGATCGCGTTCTTGAGATGAACTACACCGATCTTGGACGTAGCTACCAGATTCTGCTGGGCAAAGACGGCAGTAAAGTCTTTACTGATGGCAGTCTTACTACCACCACAAAGCTCAACACTCCGTTTGAGGTCTGGCAGTCCATTTCTAGGGGCGAGATAAGCGGACCAGAGGCGCTGGGTAAGCACCTGTATACCGTTGAGGGCGATTTTTCCTTTATGATTGATTGGGACAAGTACTTTGGTCCCACTCCTGGCAGCGCATCTGTAGGTGCGCAGAACGTGCCGCTTGAAGAAGCAGGCAACACGCAGAAAAACCCTCAGATGATTACAATGCTGCTCCCTTGGATTACCTTCTGGACTGCAACATCGTTTGATTCTCAGGTTGGCGCCATGATTGTGCTGCTTGTTACTGCTTTAATGCCGCTTATTATGAAGAACTTCAAGTTCACCATCTGGGACAGAATCTCGTTTGCCCTGGTTGGAGCATTGTCTGCAGGCGTTTTTATGAGCGGAAATGGCGACGGGAATCTTATTGTCAATTTGGGTTACCTGGCTTTTGGTCTTATGTGGCTTGCATCATGCCTTACTAAGGAGCCTCTCTGCGCTGCATATGTTAAGTACAGCTACGGCGGAGATAATGCCTACAACAATCCGCTGTTCATGAAGACAAATTATATTTTGGCTGCATGTTGGGGTGCTATGTACGTGTTAACGGCCATTTGGAGCTGGTTTGCAGTTCAAAATGGTGTGGGCGGTATTTTGGTTATTGTGAATAACCTGGTTCCTATTGGAATGGGCCTGTTTACGGCGTGGTTCCAAAAGTGGTATCCAGCTAAGATGGCAAGCGGAAAGTAAGCAGCTCAATCCACTACAAAACACCTACACATCAAAAGAGAGCCAGTACTGAACTGCCTCCTATTTCTTGGACATAAGAAATGGGAGGCAGTTCATATGCAGGTGATTATAATTCTGCAGCGTGTTAGCGTCGGCTTTTAAGCCTGGCGCACAAAATAGCGCAGCTTTGGTAGGTTCTGCCGAAGAATCGACATGT
>CALCXO010000001.1:0-37001 GCA_937905925.1 uncultured Atopobium sp. | reverse complement strand
GCGTCATGTATACGTCTTTTTGACAGATTATCCGACTTAGGTGTGTTTTGAACTGCCTCCTATTTCTCGTGTCCAAGAAATGGGAGGCAGTTCATATAGAGACTCTTTGTTATCGCAGAAAAATGCCAATACATTATTTTGCATAGAGGAATTGATTTTTGCATATCTTTTGTATAGCCAATTAATCCCAGACAGAAAAGTCACTTACGATTTATTTACGTAACAGGTATGCAATTTTCTTTAAATTTCCGCTTGTAAAACAACATAACAAATTGTATCTGAAGATATTTTAGTGTAGTATGATACGGTAACAGCACGAGACTATGCATAAAACATACGCATGTTTTTAAGGCATCGTTTGAGCAGATGGGGCTGTGAGATGGCTAAGGCAGGTGTTACCAAAAAGACCGACCCAGGTTTGGGTAGGACAGTAGCAAGGTTGTTACAAGAAAGTGGCAAGCGCCAGGTAGACCTGTGCGAATTCTCACATTGGTCACGTGCGTATGTCTCTTATATTTGCACCGAGCGCCGTAAGTGGCCTTCATTTGATAAAGCAAAGGTTATCGCTGACTTTTTCTCCTTAAGTCTTGATCAACTCTGGGTTGAGCATCTTAAAGATCTTGTTGATGCTGGCGTGGAGCTTACAGAGATGCAGAAGAAGAATTTAGCCGAGGGTGTTAATCTTCCAAATCCTACTGTTATGCATGACGGAAATGACAATAGAGAATACCTTCAACCTGTTGTTTCCTCGGGGAACGGTTCAGATTACACGCTCCCGGAAATTCTTGGCGTCGAATAAGTATTTTTGACTATTTTTATTGTTTTCAATGCCATACTTGCTGTATACGCGTATGATTCAGCGTTGTTCAGATTGCATGGGGCTATCTGAAGAGTAGGAGATGTGCAAGATGGCTGGACTACACTGTTCAGACTGCGCTTTTAGCTCGTTCAAATTTAACGAGGACGCCCAGATGTATCAGGCGTACTGCTCGCGCGGCTATTTGCTGGCTGATCCACATATCCATGAGCTTTTCGCCATGCACTTTGCTAAGTCTCCAGAGGATTTTGTTCCCGTCAAAGATCCGTTTAATCGCGAGTATCTAAGGAAGTCATATATCTGCGGAGAATTTATTAAGCGTAAGGATAATTTGGGTTAACGGTATGTCTTAAAACCCTGTTATGTAACATAGCAGGGTTTTATTATGCCTCTGACGTGTTTCTCGTCTAATCAATATCAAAGAATTAAGTAAATATCACAAAAGTTGTTATGTAGCTCTTATAGATTTCTGCATAATTAGTTAACTTTCTGTTATATGTTCCTCTTAAAACAAGGTAGTATTGATTTGGGGGAATCTCCTTATTACAAGGGGATTTAAAACATTTATAAAGGAGCGGCAGCAATGTCGAGGCGACCACAAACAGAAAGTTGTGACACACGTCACAAGCTTCTTAAATCCGCAGAGCAAGAGTTTGCTTTACAGGGATACGATAAAGCTTCACTTCGACAGATTTGTGCACATGCAGGCGTTACCACGGGCGCTCTTTATTTCTTCTTTGATAACAAAGAGGACCTCTTTAGGAATGTTTTGATTCCTGTCACTGAAGGCGCAATTCAGATTCTTGAGGATTACAAAGATCATCTGCTGGTCTCTGGCGAAAGAAATCTTGAAGACACTCCTTTGGGTGATAAAGAAACGCTCGAGAAATTCTTGGACCTTCTGTACGGCAATAGGTACGTAGTGCAGATTCTTGTGAATAACCGAGAAAATCCACACGTCGTTCATTTCTTTGAAGAGTTGACTGAGGTTATCTCTGCAACCATCAGAGCCATTCTTTATCCTAACATTGCACAGGTTAAACCCTATGATGAGTTTATTATTACCTGGCTTGCTCAAACTGAAATGACCACCATTGTCAATATTCTTAAAAATGATGAGACTCGTGAAGAGGCTGACGGTCACATAAATTCAGCAGTAATGTTTACGCAAGGTGGCATTAAAGCTCTAGTTGAAGAACATTAGATGCTCATCTGCGCATAAAAATTGACAATATCTACTTATTTCCGTTATCCTCTTATAAGGTATAAATCACCCAAAGGAGACCTTTATGAAGTTTAATAAGCTCGGCCTCGTAGCAGCATCCGCTTCTGCCGTTCTTGCACTTGCTGGCTGCAATCTTATTCCAAATCTTGCTGATCCAGGAACCACTACTGGCGGTGGTCAGCAGCAACAGCAGCAACAGCAGACTGCACCTGATGCAAATACCGCAACCAAGCCTTCAGATACTCGTGCTGGTGACTCTGACTCTAAGGACCTCTATAACACTCTGATGGATAAGCACAACACTTCAGAGCAGGTTACCAACGTTCAGAAGTACGTTGATGATATTAAGAAGACTGGCGATAAGACTGAGGTTCTTATCGACACCGATAAGATTACCGTTACCGTTACCGGCATTGGTGTTGACTTTGAGAACTCCAACGGCTATCTGGTTGAGGTTGTTAACAAGACCGATACCAACATCTTCATTCAGACCACCGACACCGCTATTGGCAAGGATGAGCTGAGCTTGTTTGTTAACGCAGCTCCTAACGCAACTACCAAGGGCTTTGCATTCTTTGACCCAGGTGTAAAGATGGATCCATCCGCAACTGTTCGTGGTACCATCCTTGCTCTTTATGGTTCTGACTACAGCATGGATTCCTTCAACGTTATGTTCTAAGTTTCACTTAGTTCGTTGACTGCAAAGGCTCAGCTTTTAGCTGAGCCTTTTTTGTTAGCGAGAAACCCTGTCAAAAGCAGTTAAATGAGTCAGTATTAAGTTATTAGAATCCGTTAGACTATAGAGTTGTTAGCTATTAGAAAAGCATATATGCACTGCATATAAGGAGCTACGATGCTAGATTTAGATAAAAACACAGACAGGTCATATAACGATCTTATCTTTTTAAAACCTCTTTTTCACAATAAGATTTGGGGCGGCAGAAGGCTTGCTGAAGAGTATGGCTATGACATTCCCGATGGCTCAGTAGGAGAGTGCTGGGCAATTAGTGCGCACTCTAATGGAGACTGTGAAGTTGCTTCTGGTCCATATGCTGGAAAAACTCTTTCTGAGCTCTGGACAACTCATCGAGAGCTCTTTGGTAATGCAGAGGGAGATCGCTTTCCACTCCTTATTAAGATTCTTGATGCAAAAGATGACCTTTCTGTTCAGGTTCACCCAGATGATGAGTATGCTGCAGAGCACGAGAATGGCTCGCTTGGTAAGTCTGAATGCTGGTACATTCTTGATGCAAAAGAGAATGGCGATATTGTTGTTGGTCAGAACGCTTCCTCAAAAGAAGAGTTTGCAGCTATGGTTGAGCAGGGCAAGTGGAGCCAACTTCTCAATTACGTGCCCATTAAGGCTGGAGACTTCTTTAGGATTGATCCCGGTACAGTGCACGCTATTAGAACAGGCACGTTGATTTTAGAAACGCAGCAGAGCTCAGATGTCACGTATCGTGTGTACGACTATGATCGTTTGGGAGACGATGGCAAGCCTCGTGATTTGCACTTGGCACAGAGCCTTGAGGTCATCGATTATGCACAGGAAGCTCCAACATCTGGAGAAATTACTGCTCCAGAAATTGATGGTAAAACTGAGCTTATGAGCTGCAAGTACTTCTCGGTAGAAAAATATGAGATTCATGAGGCAAAAACTATTGCTCAGCCATGGTCGTTTATGTGCGTAAGTGTCATTGAGGGAGAAGGTACGGTTTGCGCTGACGGCGGCAACGGAGAAGAGCATAGGATTTGCAAGGGCTCGCATTTTATTGCACCTGCGTCTTCTGGTAGCCTGCGCTTTACGGGCACTATGACGTTGATTACCTCTCATCTTCCTCATACAAAGTAGGATGATACATAAGTCGAATGCAGCTTAATGTGTAACATTTGACTCGTTTCAAGTAGAATATAAAAAGTTGAGCCTTTTATACGTTTATAGGAGGAACGTATGAATAAAGAGATGATTACTCGTCGCGCTTTTGCTGGATTGGCTGCAGGCGGTGCTGCCAGCACGCTTGCTGCTTGTAATAGTGACGTGATGCAGGCAATCTTAAACCCTGATTCTATTCTTGGTGGAGCTGGTCAAGATCCTCAGAATGGCGGTCAAGGCGGTACTGGTGATGCACCTTCTCAGTCAGATTTTGTGAAGCTTGAAGAGATTCCAGACCATCCAACGCTAACCGGAGATTTTTCTAAGATTATTACTGGCGTCTGGTGTGTTGACAATGGCGTTGGAACTAAAGGTGGATCAAAGGAAGGCAAAACCTTTGACCATGGTGGCATGCTTAATCAGGGCTATAACGATGGAACCGTTCTTTACTATTCATTCAAAGAAGACGGCACTTTCTTCATGCATAATTTTAAAGGTGTGAAGAATGATGGTAAGTGGGAAGCAAAAGGAACTATTGCCATTCAATGTACGTATGATGATGGCGATAGTGTGCCAATGCTTTTTGATAAGGACGACAACAACTATCTGAAGTACAGTGATGCCAAGAGCGAAATTACATTTAATTTCAAAAAACTTTCTGACAATCCAGACGATACTTCACAGATAGCTTATATTGAAGGACAGGTAGTCAATTTTGCTGCCACCATTCCTGGTACGTATTATCTCTTTGGCTTGCACTATGCAGATGGTTCTAAAGAAGATTTGACCAGTGATCAGATTGAGTCTATGAATAAGGGTTCTGGCGGAGCGTATACCTTCTCTGCTCATAAGGATGGAGCTGCTGCACTGTTCTATCCAGACGGTAGCGTTTCTCCTATTCAGATTGTTGCAGAAGAGCCTTCGGCAGATGGTCTTTCTTTCCCCATTCTTGCTCAGGGCTTTTCAGAAACTGAACAGATATCTAAGTCTGTTCTATACACTACTGCGGAAAATAAAAAGCTTCTCAGTATTGATGCTCCTGGATTTACTCTTAAGTTTGCCCTCCTTAATCACCGTGAGGATGATTGGGCTAAATATGAGTATCCACCAAAGGCAGAGTTCCCTTGGCAGCCAGATGGTAAGGGTGGCTATAAGCTAGTAACTCCTACTTCTTCTGGTTCTGGTAATGGCGGCAGCTCATCTGGAAATGGTGGTAGCTCCTCAGGAAATGGCGGCGGCAAGGGCGGATCAGGTAAGAAATAACCCAGCCCTTTCTGGTTTCTTTCAGTAACAAAAAAGCAGGCATACGATATGCCTGCTTTTTTCTTGCTAACCTTTTGCGCGTGTAAAAAGCGTGCTTTTCAGCAGAATGCTGATGTTACGCAGCGTGTGCGCCGCCCTCAATCTCACCAGTGCAGTGTGGGCAGCGAGTTGCGCCTTCTTTAACCTCTTCAAGGCAATGTGGGCAGTGTGGGGCTGCAACCTCTTCAACAGCCTCTTCTTCGTCCTTCTTAAGCTTGGATGCCTTCATGAACTTATTGAGGGCCTTAACCATGCAGAAGACAATAAATGCAATGATCAGGAAGTTGATGATTGCACTGATAAACGCACCAAAGTCAATGCCGTTCTGGGTGCCAGGAACTGGAATAGAAAGACCAGAAACCTCGGTGCCACCGCCAGAGATCAGCTTAATAAATGGGTTGATGATGTCATTGACAAGGGAGGTAACAATAGCGGTAAATGCGCCGCCAATGATGATACCAATAGCCATGTCCATAACATTGCCCTGCTGGATAAACTCTTTAAACTCCTCGACAAACTTTTTCATTTCATCCCTTTCGTGTAGTTAATAGAGGACAGGTATTTCTACTCGCGCCTACGGCGTGCGCTTATGCGCTGGCCAGACCATAGATGCGAGAGTATTTATCAGTTAGATACTTGGTGTAGTAGTGGACGTCAAAAGGCTCACCGCATGCACCCAAGATAAGCTCCTTAGAGTCCTTTGCTCGGCCCCAGGTCCAAATGCGACTGCCCAGCCACTCTTTGATAGGTGCTAGGTCTCCTGATGCACAGACGGCGTCAAAGTCCATGCCCTCAGCAATCATGGCGTGCTTGTACTGTGCGCCATAAGCGCTGCCAAGAGCATAGGTTGGGAAGTAGCCAAACTCACCCCATGACCAGTGAACATCCTGAAGAGCGCCTTCGGTGTTGTTTGGAACCGTAACGCCCAGGTACTGCTTGTACTTCTCGGCCCAAAGAGCTGGAACGTCCTTTGCAGTAATCTCGCCAGACAAAAGTGCCTGCTCCATTTCGTAACGGATGAGGATGTGCAGAGGATAGGTGAGCTCGTCCGCCTCAGTGCGGATGAGACTTGGCTGTACCTTATTAGCTGCCGAGAAGAGCTGGAAGGCAGTGACGCGATTAAGCTGGCCAGGGAAATGCTTGCGCATAAGCTGAATAAGAGGCTCAGCAAAAGCTTCAGAAAGGCCAACGTAGTTCTCAAAGAACCTAGATTGGGACTCGTGCATGCCCATAGAAGTGCCGGTGCTCAGAGAGGTAAAGCGATACTCCCAGTTGATGCCCTGCTCGTAGAGGGCGTGACCGTTCTCGTGCAGCATGGAATAGACATTGGAGAGCACGTTATTCTCGTAAGCGTGGCTGGCAACCATAACAAAGCCGATACCAGGGCCACCGGTGTAAGGGTGCTCAGTTTTGCCAAGCCAATAAGCGTCCTCGTCAAGACCCTGGAGCTTTACCAGGTCTTTTGCAAGGTCCCACTGACGGTTGACATCAAACTTACCCTCAAGAGGTTTGGTGCTTGGTTGGCGCTTAGAAGCCATGCAATCAGCAACCAGAGGAACTACCACTTCTTTAACGTTATTGAAGAAGGTGTTGTAGAACTCTCTGTTGGTGCCGTGCTCAAAATCGCTGAGTAAGAGATCATATGGGTCTTTGGAAGCATCACGTGCCTGGCACATCTCTTTGCGAAGCTCAATTAAGCTATCCAGCTTTGGAGCAAAGAGTGACCAGTCATCGC
The DNA here is from genome assembly GCA_937905925.1 of uncultured Atopobium sp. Classification (GTDB taxonomy): domain Bacteria; phylum Actinomycetota; class Coriobacteriia; order Coriobacteriales; family Atopobiaceae; genus Lancefieldella. Next base: position 30,049 of record CALCXO010000001.1, on the reverse strand, counting down.
TGTTCTTTGCCTGCTCCCAGACCTCATTAGCCTCTGTGGTAAGACGAACAAAGTTGCTCTGAAGCTCAACAGGTACATCTACCAGCTGACTTCTGTCACGGCGCAGAATTTTAACTTGTGCGCGATGAGTCTCATCAAGTAGAGCGCGATTCTCGTGAAGTCTGTCAAGCAGTGCGCCAACAGCAGGATCACAGAGGGTCTCCTGGACCTGCTCGCCAAGGATTGCCAGGGCTTCTCCGCGCTCTTCAGCAGCCTTTTTTGGATCGATGCATGGTCCAAAAGAGCCAATCTCATTAGCTGCGTAGTTGAAGGCAAAGAGCTTCTTCTCTAGTTCATCAAGTTTGGCGATATCATCGCGGGGATTTGAAAGCGCTGCGTTCAATTCAACAGTGTTATGTGCGCTGTCCATAAAAATCCTCTCTACAAAATTTAGGAGCGACCAGTATGTTTGCCGGTTATATGTAACCGTTTAGCAATTGCGTCATATTTTACCCTGTTATTTATTGTTATTTGAGCGATACTAAAAAGACTACGTCCTAAAACAATAAGCACATCTTTTCGGCACAATTTTGCCCAAAGATGGCTTGTAAGGAGTAAGAGTTCTATGGATGACAGCAGAATCTCGTTTGACGTATGGAGTGATCTTTACGCAGATCGCGTTCAAACCATGCGAAAAAGCGAAGTACGAGATTTGTTTGCGGCCCTGTCTCGTCCAGGTGTCATTGCGCTGTCTGGTGGTCTGCCGGATATTTCTTCGCTGCCACTTGACCAGGTTGCAGAGTGCGCTCGACGCTGCGTTGCTGTTGAGGGACTTAGGTCTCTTCAGTATGGCAACTCTGATGGCCGCATTGAGTGCAGAAGGACCATCTGCAAGATTTTAGCTGCTCAGGGCGTCGAGGCTAATCCTGACGAGATGATTTTGACTTCTGGTTCTCAACAGGCGCTTGATTTCTTAGGACGCGTCTTCTTAAACCCTGGTGATGACGTTATTTGCGAGGGTCCTAGTTACCTTGGCGCTTTCCAGGCGTTTTCTGCGTATGAGCCTACTGTTCACACCATTGATATGGACGAAGAAGGTATCAGGACAGATCTTCTCGAGGCAAAGCTCAAAGAGCTTGCAGACCAAGGCAGAAAGCCTAAGTTCATCTACGTTATTCCTAACTTTAATAACCCTGCCGGCATCACCATGTCTATGCCAAGGCGTCTGCGCCTTCTTGAGCTGGCGCGCCAGTACAACATACCTGTTGTTGAGGATGACCCGTATGGTCTTATCCGTTTTGAGGGAGAAGATCTAACACGCCTTAAGACGCTTGATCCAAGTGTCATTTATTTGGGAACCACGTCGAAGATTTTTGCCCCAGGACTGCGCTTAGCATGGATGGTTGCACCTCGTCATTTCCTTGAGCGCATCAACCTTGCTAAGTCTGGCTCTGACCTGTGTACCAGCCCCTTTAACATGATTCTTGCTGAGCACTATTTCAATGAGGTTGATTGGCAGGCAGCACTTGAGGTGTCTAAGTCTCGCTATAAAGAGAGAAAAGACGCCATGCTCGCAGCGCTTGCAGAGTTCTTCCCCAAAGACGTTACCTGGACTAAGCCAGAGGGCGGTTTGTTCCTGTGGGTAACCTTCCCGCCATACCTCAACACTGAGCAGTTGCTTCCTCGTGCAATTGAAGAGGGAGTTGCCTTTGTTCCAGGTGTTTATTGCTATCCTGACCAGCGTATTAGTTCAAGCATGCGCCTGTGCTACTCATTTGAGACGCCAGAGCGCATCCACGAGGCAATCCGCAGGCTGTCTTTGTGCGTCCAAGATCGCATGGCGTTGTATCGCGCATTCCTAGAGGCGGGCGCTCTTCCTGAGTCTTCTCATTCTGAATCTCAATCCTCTGCAAGGGAGTGTTAAGTATGGCTACAAAAGTTGCTGTCATTATGGGTGGAGCCTCATTTGAGAGGAACTTCTCGCTCAAAAGTGGAGCTCTTGTCTCTGAGGCTTTGGAGAAGCGTGGGTATGAGGTATTACCACTTGATGCTGACGCACACCTGGTAGACACCCTTCGTGCCGAGAAACCCGATGTTGCGTTTGTGTGCCTTCACGGCGCGGGCGGAGAAGATGGTGCAGTACCTGCGCTTTTGGAGTTCCTCAAGATTCCGTATGTGGGCTCAAGGCCTGCATCTTGTAGGGCAGCCTGGAACAAAGCTGACATGCCATTTATTGTGCGCCAGGCCTGGTCAAAGGAGGAGTCCGAGGTCATCTGGCCTCCTCAGATTGTGCTGACTGCCAGTGCATTCAAAGACCTTGGCGCTGCAGCTGCTCTTGACCTGGTTCCCGAGCGCTTGGGCGGCGGCGTTGGCTTCCCTCTAGCAGTTAAGCCTGTTCACGGTGGATCGGCTATGGGCCTTTCTAAGGTTGACAGCGCTGACCAGCTTGGACCAGCACTTCTCGGCGCACTTGGTTTTGACGACTCCGTCATTATCCAGCAGTGGGTTGATGGCGTTGAAGTAAGCGTTACCGTGCTTTCTGACGCAGATGGCGAGAAAACCCTGCCACCAGTAGAGATTTCAGTGACCAAGGGTATTTACGACACGGATGCTCGTCTTGATCCAGAGCGTATTCAGCACTTCTGCCCCGTTCGTCCTGAGTCTTTGGCAGCACTTGGCGCAGATCCAGCTGCTGCTCGTGAGGCTCTTGAGCGCGCTGCTCTTGAGGTGTACACCGCTTATGGCTGCAGAGATCTTGCTCGTATTGATTTTATTTGGGATGGACATCACGTTATGGTCATGGGTCTGAAGACATTCCCAGGACTCACTGAGACCTCCCTTGTTCCAATGGCTATTGAGGCTGCAGGATACGCTGTTGAAGACGTTCTTGCGCAACTTGTTGAGGGTGCGCTTAAGCGCGGTAACTAGGGGGTTTTATGGAATACGTATTGGGCATTGATGTTGGTGGCACCACCATCAAGCTGGGACTCTTCTCTGCAGAGGGAGAGCTACTTTCTGAGCAGAAGGTCAAGACACCCGCACTTGATAACGAGGGCGGTTATCAGACGGTAACCGATGCTATTAAGCTGATTGTTCATGGCCAAAAAGCAAGCCGCAACGATGTTATTGCGTGTGGTTTGGATATTCCAGGTCCTGTTGCAGATGATGGAACCGTTGGTCTTCTCGCCAATGTAGATATTGATCCTGAAGGATTGGTGCAGGCAATCAATATGTGCCTGCCAAACGCAACTATCGCGTTTGTCAACGATGCTAACGCCGCTGCTCTGGGCGAAGCGTGGGCTGGCGTTGCCGTGGGTGTGCCGTCGTTTGTGCTGATTGCGCTGGGCACCGGCGTTGGTGCAGGCGTTGTTGTAGACGGCAAGCTTGCTGCGGGCGCTTTTGGCGCGGGCGGCGAGATTGGTCACATCATTGTTGAGCCAGAAGAGACGTTGACCTGCGGCTGTGGTCGTCACGGTTGCCTGGAGCAGTACGCTTCTGCTAAGGGTGTTGTCCGCCTGTACCTGGAGGAATGCGTTTCCCGAGGCGTTGTTCCTGTGAACATTGAGCACGAGACCGATACGGTGTCCGTGTTTAGAGCTCACGCTCAGGGCGATGAATGCGCAACCCTTGCTATCCATAAGATGTGCCACTACCTGGGCCTTGCTATGGCGCAGGTGTCGTGCGTAGTTGATCCTGCCATGTTCTTGATTGGAGGCGGTGTTGCGGGTTCGTTTGCAACGTTTGCTACCGAGCTTCGCGAGTGTTTTGAGCAGTACGCTCTACCGGTAAGCAAGGGCGCTCGTATTGAGGCTGCGAGCTTGGGCAATCAGGCTGCAATGTATGGTTGCGCGTATGAGGCGCTGCGCCTGAGGCAAGAGCGTTTTGGCAAGGAGAGCGCTGAGTAGAAGCAAGTTTCTGGCGCATGATCTTCTCGCCTGGAAAAGGGTACGTACGTTAGGGCTCTTGGCGAGAAAAACATCAAAGTTTTTGTCATAAACATCCTCTGTAATGAAAGTACGTTCAATAACATAATTTTCTGATTACAATTTATGTAAAAACGTAGTTGTCAAAGCTGCTCAGTGCTAACATTGAGCAGCTTTTTTGGTTGTGTTTGGAACAATTCCGAGCACTAGGATGAAAGGGGAGTGCTGTGGCTGACGAGTCAAAGTATGACATCGTTGCTGCTACTGGTTGCCCAACCGGTATTGCGCACACCTTTATGGCTAAGGAGGCCCTTGAGAAGGCCGCCGCAGCTAAAGGTCTTACCATTAAGGTTGAGACGCACGGCCAGGTCGGTGTAGAGAACGAGCTCACCGCAGCTGAAATCAGGAACGCCAAGGCAGTAGTTGTTGCTGCCGATAAGGACGTTCAGGCTGAGCGTTTTGCCGGAAAACCAATGGTAAATGTTGGTGTTACTGCAGCTATTAAGGATGCAGAGGGTCTTATCGACCGCGCTCTTGTTGCTCAGCCTGAGGGCGAGCTTGCAGAGGCAGACGACGCTCCAGTCTCAAGCACTATTGAGAAGGAGTCTGTAGGCCACATCATCTACAAGCACCTCATGAACGGCGTTAGCCACATGCTGGTCTTTGTTGTTGCTGGTGGTGTTCTGACGGCTGTTTCATTCCTCTGGGGTATTACTTCCTTCAGCTCCACTGCACCTGACTACAACAGCTTTGCTGCCATGCTCAAGATCATCGGCGGCATTGCAATGGGCCTTATGGTTCCAGTTCTCTCTGCTTACATTGCAGAGTCTATTGGCAAGCGTCCTGCTCTTGTTCCTGGCTTTGTTGCAGGTATGATTGCTATCCAGGGTCTTCCAATCAACCCTAACACTGGCATGATTGATGCTGGTGGCGCTGGCGTTGGTTTTGGCTTCTTGGGTGGTATTGTTGGCGGCTTCCTTGCCGGTTATGTCATCGTTGGTCTTGAGAAGCTCCTTGCAGGTCTTCCAAAGAACCTTGATGGCCTGAAGGCAATCTTCCTGTACCCACTGCTTTCCACCACCATTGTTGGCCTGGTTATGCTGGGTATTTCTGGTCCTATGGCAGCAATCAACACCGGCATGATGAACTTCCTGCGCGGCCTTTCTGCTTCTGGTCCAATTGTCCTTGGTCTTGCAATTGGTTGCATGTGCGCATTTGACATGGGCGGCCCAGTCAACAAGGCAGCTTACGTCACCGGTACTGCTCTTCTGACCGAGGCTCTTGCTGCTGGTGTTGGTACCCCAACTTATGAGTTTGGTACCAACTTTATGGCTGCAGTTTCTGCTGCTTGTATTGTTCCTCCACTGATTACCACCTTTGCTGTTGTCGTTGGTAAGAAGTACTTCACCAAGTCCGACTTCAACGCTGGTCTGGTCAACTTCATTCTTGGCTGCACCCACATTACCGAGGGCGCTATTCCATTCATGACCAAGAACATTTGGCCTGTCATGCCTATCATGATGATCGGTTCTTCCATCGGCTCCATCCTGACGCTGCTCTTTGGTGTCCACGACCCAGCACCTCACGGTGGTTTCCTGGTTCTTCCCGTTGTCGATGGCGGCCTCAAGTGGGTTCTCGCCATTCTCATCGGCGCTGTTGTTGGCGGTATTCTCTTTGTTGCTTTCAAGGCATACGAGTACCGCAAGAACGGCAACCAGATTGTCGAGGGCTAAGCGTTACGCTTAGCACACTCGGCGGCGTTTGAGTTTTGCCCAGAATTTACGTACAGTTTGGGTGCAGACTCAGATAATCGAAGTAAAATATGGACTCGGCGATTTCGTCGGGTCCATATTTGTTTCAGAGGGAGCTTTGATGATTTACACACTTACCACTAATCCTGCAATCGACATGAACGTCAATTCGGGAGTTCCTTCTTATACGCACGTCAACCGCACAACTGATGCCGTTTACACACCAAACGGCAAGGGTCTGAACGTTTCATTTACGCTTGCTCACTACGGCGTTGAGTCCACTATCCTGGGATTTTTTGGCGGCTTCTCGGGCAACTATATTGTTGAAGAAGCATCCAAGATTTGCCCGGTCAAGCCTGTGTGGATTGATGGCATCACCCGCGTAAACATTTTTGTTACCACGCCAGAAGGTGAGCTCAAGTTCCCTAATGCAGGTGCTCCTGTTATTCGCTCCAAGCAAGACGAGATGCTTGAGCTGCTGCGTACTGCCCCCGACCTGGACGTTCTGGTGGTCTCTGGTTCGCTTTCCCCTGAGATGGATCCAACCTTCTACGACGAGCTCTTTGATCTTTGCCATGAGCGCGGCGCTGAGCTGGTCTTGGACATCTCTCATAAACACCTCGCAGAACTTGTCGAGAAAAAACCGCTGCTCATTAAGCCAAACGACGAAGAAGTGGCAGAGATCTTTGGTGTCGACGTCCATAACGAGGCCGACGTTCTTCTCGCCCTCCACAAGATTCACGAACGCGGAGCAAAGAACATCCTGCTCACGCTTGGCGGCGAAGGCGCGTACTTCTTCAACGGTGAGCACGTCTGGCACGCAAATGCTGCGCAGGTAGAGGTGCTTTCGACGGCATGCGCGGGCGATTCGACGCTGGCAAGCTTCATGTCGGTTTGGCTTGAGGATCCGTCGGCTGTCGAGAAGGCTCTGACGCGCGCGATGGCTACCGGCGGAAACGTTGCGATGAGCGCTGGCTTGGGCGACTTTGCGCTGGTCGAGAAGATCGCGGAGTCCATTCACGTTGAACTGGTGGAGTAGGAGCGGACGTGTTGCGCGTGGAGGTGTGCGATGGTGCGCGGACTTGCGTGGAGGTGCACAGGCTTGCGAGCCCACGGGTTTCTCGGCGTATGGCGTGCGCAAGTCTCCATATCTGCAAAATAAGTCTTTTCTCGCTTCTTGATTTCGTGTAACGTATAAGGGCTAATGTGATAATTAGGTTTTCAAACCTCTAAAGAAGGAGAGTGCAATGTCCGGACACTCTAAGTGGGCCACAACCAAGCACAAGAAAGCAGCTATCGACGCTAAGCGTTCTTCGCTGTTCTCTAAGCTTTCCCGCAACATTACTGTTGCCGCAAAGATGGGTGGCGATCCAAATCCGGACAACAACGCTAGCTTGTCTGCCGCTGTTGCCCGTGCTCGCATGGTTTCCATGCCTAACGCAAAGATTCAGGCCGCTATCGATAAGGCATTTGGCGCTGGCGCTGATGCTGCCATTTACGAGGAGATCGTTTACGAGGGATACGGTCCTGCAGGTGTCGCAGTTTACGTTGACTGCCTGACCGATAACAAGAACCGTACCGCAGCAGATGTTCGCTCCGCATTTACCCACTCTGGCGGCAATCTTGGTACCGCTGGTTCCGTTGCGTTCCAGTTTGAGCGCAAGGGCTCCATCGCAGTTGACAAGATTATTGTCTCCGAGGAGAAGAAGGTTGCTGACCGCGAGAATGCTGTCGACGAGGACGAGTTCATGATGGCAGTTGCCGAGGCTGGCGGAAACGATTACGAGGACGCTGGCGATCAGTGGATTGTTTGGACTGCATACGACAAGATGCAGGATGTCCAGAAGGGCCTCGAGGCTCAGGGCATTGAGGTTAAGGGTTCCGAGCTTACTATGGTTCCAACCACCCCAACTGACGTCTCTGTTTCTGATGCAAAGAAGGTTCAGCGTCTTATTGATAAGCTCGACGAGCTCGATGACGTTCAGAACGTCTACAGCACCATGAACATCACCGACGAGATTGCTGCTGCTCTCGACGAGGAGTAAGCTCTCTGGTCCGTGCCGCGCGACGTGCGCCGCGCCGCGCGACGAGCGCGAAATCGCGACCGGCGACAAAACTGCACTTCAAAGCCCCGCCAGTTGGTGGGGCTTTTTGTTTGGATAGCCTTGAGGCTGTCAGAACACACCTAAGTCAGATAATCTGCACGTTTTTAGAAGCCCGAACACACCTATGTCAGATAATCTGTATATACAGAGCCAAAAACATAACTTACAGCCCTAAAAAACACAGCAAATGACGATATTCTGAGAAAAATAGGACTTTCGAGGGTCAATTTTGCAGAATAAGTGACTTTGCTGTGTTTTCAAAACGCTAAAAATAGGCCTCTAAAAAATTTATGCATACAGATGAATTCACCTTCATGAATATTCATGAGGGTGAATATTTTCGTATCATGGTAGTTAAAATTTTGATGTCTTCTATGCTGGGCGAGAGAACCGATGGACTACAGCAGTGGAAGCATTCGATTGAAGCTGAATCTCGTCGTCAAACGCACGTAGCCGTAGCAGTTCTACAGGCCCACGCGAACAACCTTACGAACGCCAGCGGCTTCGAGGGCTGCTACCTGCGAAATCGATGCGGATTCGTCCGTCATAAGCACGTCGATATCAGCAGGCAATCCATATTGGAAGCTGGAGTTGACGCCCAGCTTGCTTGCGTCGGCCAAGACAATGTGCTGCTCAGAGTGCTTAAGCATCAGCGAGTTCACGCGCATCTCGTTTGAAACCAGCGTGGTAAGGCCACGCTCAGCGGAAATTCCCGAGCATCCCAAGATGCACTTCGCGGCGCGAATCTGGTTGATTGAAGCAAGTGCAAAATCGCCGGTCAGTGACTTCTTAGCTGGTCGAACTTCTCCGCCCGTGACTAAAACGGTCATCGATGGGGGATAGTCGGCGGCCAGAACGCTACCGTTATTGGTAACAACCGTGATGTTCTTGGCGGTGATGAATTCCAGGACTTTTATAGCAGTTGAGCTGGTGTTAATGAAGACCGTGTCACCGTCTTTAATCAACTTGGCAGCTGCTTGGGCAAGCTTGAACTTTGCGGTTACCTGGTTAGAACTGAGTCCTGTCGAGAGCGGGTCAAGCAGCGTGGCCATGCCATAGCTTCGGGAAATGAGGCCTTGAGCTTCGAGTTCGTCAAGATCGCGGCGGATGGTAAGCGAAGAAACTTCAAATCTATCGGCAAGATCGCTAACGGAAACCTGGCGATATTGTTCAAGAAGGCTCATGATTGAGCTTCTGCGTGATGCTACAAATGAACGACTTGTGGCCATAAATCCCCCAATAGAGCTCAACTGCTGATAAACCTGTAGAATTACATTTAACTAATTCAGTTCTGTGAAAAACAACGTACAAATTGATAACACCTTTTGAACGGTTGTCGAACAATTGTGTAGACGCTTTTCAGTAGAACTGAGTGTATCTTACCCTATTCAATGAACGTTTTGAATACTTAAACGGATATTATTTAGCGGTCAACGGTTTTTATGACGTAAATCTCTAAAGTGAGCATAGATAAGTATTGCTTAACTCTCAACTTTAGCTATACTAACATTATCGATTCGATTGTTAAAACATTCAAAATATTCAACAAATAGGGAAATTTGTTATACGACAAGACAAATGTCATATAAGTTATTTATCTAATTGTTGAAGCGTTCAGAAGATTCAAGTTTTTGTCGTTAAGCGATGTGTTCTTGTGTGCTCTTGCTATAGTCCAACACAAGGAAAAGATTCACAGTAGTCTACTGGAGAGGAGTGAATCGCATGCTACTTCGCGATATCTACGAGCAGAATCACTATGCTTTCGTGAAGACTCCCATGACTTGGGAAGAGTCTATTAGAGAGTGCTGCAAACCACTGGAGGCTGACGGAACAGTCAATCCAGAGTATGCAGACGATATTATCGAGTGCGTAAACAAGTTTGGTCCTTACATTGTTATCGTTCCAAACGTTGCAATGCCACACTCAACTGCTCGCATTGGCTCTAATGGAAAGACTGCTATTGGCTTTATGCACTCTGATGTTCCTGTCAATTTTGAGGATGGCGACGATGAGAAGCAGGTTAAGACTTTCTTCACTCTGAGCGCAACCGATCAGGAAGCACACCTTAAGAATATGCAGATGCTCGTTCAGGTTCTTATGAACGAGGAGGTTCTTGAGCGCCTTAAGAACATTCAGTCTCCAGAAGAGCTCTTGGAGATCGACGAGCTTATCTCCGAGTAGGCTCGTTTTCTCGCGCGTCGTCCGTTCGCGTCCGTTTGTGGCGCCCGTTTGTATCGTTCGCACGGTTCGCGCACGCCCGTTTGGGCACGTAATTGAGGATTTCCTTTTGTAGTGTGGGCTGCAGAAGGTACGTATGTAGGACCCTTTGAAAGGGGTATCAATGGATATTGTTCTTGGTATTTGGAAATGGTTTGCGAGCAACTTCTTGACTCAGCCAGCCTATTTCATCGGTTTGATTGTTGCTATCGGCTACATTCTTCTCAAGAAGAAGTGGTACGACGTACTCGCTGGCTTCCTTAAGGCAGTCATTGGTTATCAGATTCTCTTGGTTGGTTCCGGCGGCCTGGTAACTGCATTCCGTCCAGTCCTTGTTGGACTTGAGGCTCGCTTCAACCTTTCTGCAATGGTCATTGACCCATACTTTGGCCAGAACGCAGTACAGGCAGGCATGGAGGCATCTAACGCTCCTGAGTTTATCGCAGGTCGTTCCTTCTCCTCCGTTATGCTTCTTCTGCTCTTCGCTTTCATTCTGAACATTGTTCTGGTTGCTTTTAAGAAGCAGACTAAGCTTCGCGCAATCTTTACTACTGGTCACGTTCAGGTTCAGCAGGCAGCAACTGCATTTTGGCTTATCCTCTTCTGCTTCCCACAGCTTAACGACGTTACCATCCTTGCAGTTATGACTGTTCTTCTCGGCCTTTACTGGGCAGTTGGCTCTAACCTTTGTATTGGACCTACCCAGGACCTCACTGATGGCGCTGGTCTTACCGTTGCTCACCAGCAGATGTTTGGCGTCTATTGCGCATCCAAGGCTTCTGAGTGGCTCGCCAAGCACTCCAAGAAGGAGTCCAAGCGTATTGAGGATATCGAGCTTCCAGGCTTCCTTAAGATCTTCAACGAGAACCTCGTTGCAACTGCAATTCTCATGACAGCATTCTTTGGTGTCATCCTTGCTGTTCTTGGCCAGGACTTCCTGCTTGAGAACAAGTTCATGAAGCCAGGTCAGGATTTCTTCTTCTACATCATGACCACTTCCTTCCAGTTTGCTGTTTACCTCTCCATCCTGCAGCTTGGTGTTCGTACCTTCGTTACTGAGCTCACCAACTCCTTCCAGGGTATTTCCAACAAGCTCCTCAAGGGTTCCGTCCCAGGCGTTGACTGTGCAGTTACCTACGGCTTTGGTTCTCCAAACGCAGTTACCCTCGGCTTCCTCATGGGTGCTGCTGGCCAGTTCCTGGCAATCGCAACTCTGTTGCTTTTGAAGTCCCCAGTTATTGTTATCGCAGGCTTTGTTCCACTGTTCTTCGATAACGCTACCATCGGCGTTTACGCAAACAACAAGGGCGGCCTCCGCGCAGTTCTTATCATGCCTTTCATCTCTGGTCTTCTCCAGGTCTTCGGTTCAGCTCTTATCGCTGGCTGGGTTGGCATGGCTGCATACGGTGGATACCTTGGTATGTGGGACTGGGCAGTTGTCTGGCCAATCATGACCGGCCTCATGAAGTTCCTGTCCTACGCAGGTCTCGCAATTGTTGTCATCGGTCTTATCGCAATCCCACAGCTCCAGTACCGTGCAAACAAAGACACGTACTTCATGGAGGTTGAGGATTACCAGAAGTGCAAGGAAATCCGTGCACAGAAGGCCGCCGCAGCTAGTGCGGAAAGCAAGTAGCCCTCTTTCTTCCTACCCTGAGCAGACCCCCATCTGCTCAGGGTTATTAGTAATACTCGGCACATTGTTTGATGCGGTATTTGCTTTAAATGCGAGCATCATAGCGCCCAAATGGGTACAAACACAATGTGTCCGTAATCAGTTTGTTTGATCGAAGGAGTCAACATGAACGCAAAGATTTTGGTCGCATGTGCAAACGGTGCAGGTACCTCTCTGATGATGAAGATGACCGCTGAGCGCGTCACTCAGAAGCTCAACATGGGCGTCGATAAGATTCACCACTGTGCACTTTCCGAGGGCGTAAGCTCTGCTCGTCAGTATGACATTGTTTTTGCACCACTTAACTTCCTGAATATGTACGAGGATGCTGCTAAGGCTGGCGTTACCGTCATTGGTTTGCGTAACGTTCTTTCTGACGCAGAGATGGAAGAGAAGCTCAAGGAAACCGGCGCTGCAGAGAAGTATTCCGCATAGTTTAGGTTTCTAAAGAATCGAGCACTTTAATGACTTTTGAAAAGAAAATTCTTGCCGAGATGCCTAAGTGCTATGCACTTGGCATGTTTGAGGGAGAAGACACACCAAGCTTTTTAGCTGCTGTCGAGAAGGACGGTCCAATCCGTCGCTTTACGCTTGATGGCGAGCCTCTGGAGACTGTTGCTCCAGGCCCTGGCGGCGTCATGACCATTACTCAGGTCCCTGGCAGGAAAGACCAGTTCCTTGCAACCCGCAAGTTCTTCTCGCCAAACTTTGGTGGAGACGACGCGGCAATCGCATCCTATACCAAGCAGGCAGACGGTTCTTGGTCTGAGCAGATTCTCTGTGATCTTCCGTATGTTCACCGTTTTGGCATCTTGAAGGCTGCTAACGGTCAGCTTTGGATTATTGCTTGCACTATCAAGGGTGGAGCTGAGACCGGCGTCAAGGATGATTGGCGCACTCCAGGTGCTGTTTGGGCTGCTCCTCTGAGCGATAACCTTGAGCAGTACACCGCAGACAACCAGCTTAAACTGACGTGTGTTGCTAACTATCAGGTTCAGAATCACGGTTTCTGGACTGCACCTGATAAATCGTATGCTTTGATCTCAACCGCCGCAGGCGTGTTTAGATATGTGCCACCAACCACCCCTCAAGGTGCTTGGGATGTCACCTGCCTTCTGGTCCAGCCAACAAGCGATATTGTTGCTACAGACTTTGACGGCGATGGCAAGCTGGAGATCCTTACCTTCTCCAAGTTCCATGGTGACACGCTGGCAATTTGGCATGAGGGCCAGACTCGCGATCGCTATGAGCAGATTTGGTGCGACCCACAGAAGCGCAGCTTCCTTCACGCGCTTTGGGCAGCAGACCTTAATGGCGAGAAGTGCGCAGTCATTGGCAACCGTAAAGATGGTCGCGATTTGTTGCTTGTTAGATACGTTGACGGTGAGTACACCGTAGACGTTATCGACCACGACCTCGGACCAGCAAACTGCATGGTGTATAGGCATGACGGCAGCGATTACATTGTTGCTGCATATCGTGAGACAGACCAGCTGGCTCTCTACAAAGTAGTGGAGTAGGGCTGCGTTTTGTAGCGAGCGCTCAGGATGAGCTTCTGAGCATGCAGGCAAGGTCCTGAGCGCCGTTCAATTTACCTGCATATTCATCAAAGTACTAGTCCTATGTTTTATGAAAGGAGCGCGTAATGGCAGGTTTGAAAGACGTCACACGCGACAGTTGGATTATGAGCACCTTCCCTGAGTGGGGAACTTGGCTCAACGAAGAGATTGACAATGCCGTAGTAGAGCCAGGCCAGGTTGAGATGTGGTGGCTCGGCTGCGTTGGTATTTGGTTTAAGACTCCTGGTGGAGCAAACGTTGCTGTCGACTTCTGGGCAGGCAATGGTAAGCGCACCCACGGTGACGGCCTTATGAAGTCTGGTCACCAGATGGCAAACATGGCTGGCGTTCGTAAGATGCAGCCAAATCTGCGTAACATCCCCTTTGTTATTGATCCATTTGCTATCAAGAACCTTGACGCTGTTGTGGTAACTCACATTCACCAGGACCATATGTCCAAGGAGCTTGCAGCTCACGTTGTTAACAACAACATGACCACTACTGACGAGAATGGCAATGAGATCCCAGTTCCCTTTATTGGTCCTAAGGATGCAGTTGACATTTGGGTTGGCTGGGGCGTTCCACGCGAGCAGTGCATTGTTGTTAAGCCTGGCGACCGTATCAAGGTTAAGGACATGGAGATCGTTGCATACGATTCCTTTGACCGCACCATCATCGTTACCACTACTGATACTTCTGAGAACCGTCCAGACCTCTGGGGTAAGTGCCCAATGGACATGGATGAGAAGGCAGTTAACTACCTCTTTGTCACCCCTGGTGGAAACATCTATCACTCCGGTGACTCTCACTACTCCATTTACTTTGCTAAGCACGGCAAAGACATCGCTCAGGAGTTTGGCGGCGTAGACGTCTGCTTTGGCGCTTTTGGCTGCAACCCAATTGGTATCCAGGACAAGATGGAAGCAACCGATATGCTCCGCATGGCTGAGGCTCTTCAGTCCAAGGTTGTTATCCCAATTCACCACGATGTTTGGACTAACTTCCAGGCAGACGTCCAGGAGATCAAGGTTCTTTGGGATATGCGTAAGGATCGCCTTGACTACAAGTTCCACCCATTCTTCTGGGAGGTCGGCGGCCACTACATCTATCCACAGGATAAGGATCGCTTTGCTTACCATCACGACCGTGGCTTCCATGATTGCTTCGATCACGAGCCAAACGTTCCATTCCGTAGCGTTCTCTAAGGAGCAGTCTCTATGATGCTTAAAGAGCTTCGCGATGAAGTGTATGAAGCAAATATGGACCTGCCAAAGCATGGCCTGGTAGTATTTACCTGGGGAAATGCTTCTGGACTTGACCGTGAGCGCGGCTTGTTTGTTATCAAGCCATCGGGCGTCTCCTATGAGGAGCTCAGCCCAGAGAATCTGGTTATCTGCGACCTAGACGGCAACGTTGTTGAGGGTGAGATGAACCCATCTTCCGATACTCCAACTCATGCATGCTTGTATCGTGCATGGGGCGATAAGATCGGCGGAATTGTTCACACTCACTCAACCCACGCTGTTTCTTGGGCACAGGCAGGACGCTCTATTCCTTGCTATGGAACTACACACGCAGACTATTTCTACGGAGATATTCCTTGCGTGCGCAGCCTTACCAAGGACGAGGTAGAAAGCGCCTATGAGCTTGAGACCGGAAACGTTATTGTTGAGGGCTTTGCTCATCTGGACCCAATTGCGGTTCCAGGAACGCTCCTTCACAATCACGGTCCTTTCTCTTGGGGTAAAGACGCAATGGCTGCTGTGTATCACGCTGTGGTCATCGAGGAGGTTGCTAAGATGGCAACGCTCACCGAGCTCAATAACCCTAAGGTTCAGGAGGCACCACAGTACCTTCAGGACAAGCACTACATGCGCAAGCATGGTCCAAATGCCTACTATGGACAGGGTAATCACTAAAGCCTGTTCAGTGAGTAGAATCTGTTTCAGTCAGGCGGTCTTGTATAAGGCCGCCTGTTTTTAAAAGGAGAAGATATGTCCAAGTATCAGCTAGGACTTTACGAGAAGGCCACTCCAACTGATCTTTCTTGGGAAGAGCGCCTCAGCGTAGCAGGGGAGTCTGGCTTTGATTATGTTGAGATCTCCGTTGATGAGTCTGACGCTCGTCTTTCTCGCCTTGAGTGGACTGGTGAGGAGCGTGCAGCAGTTCGTCAGGCGATGGTAAACTCTGGCGTTCGCCTGGGCTCTATGTGCCTTTCTGGTCACCGTAAGTATCCTTTTGGTTCTCGCGATCAGGCTACTCGTGAGCGTGGCCTTGAGATTATGCAGAAGGCACTTGACCTTGCAGGTGACCTGGGACTTCATACCATCCAGCTTGCTGGCTATGACGTGTACTATGAGGACGGCGCAGAGGATACGCGCAAGTACTTTGAGGAAAACCTGGCAAAGGCTGTAGAAATGGCTGCTAAGGCGGGCATTGTTATGGGTTTTGAGACCATGGAGACTCCTTTTATGGATACGGTCGAGAAGGCCATGCACTATGTCAACCTTATTAACAGCCCGTATCTTGGTGTGTATCCCGACGCTGGTAACCTCACCAATGCATCGTTTATGTACGGCAACACCGTTGCTGACGATATTGCTCTTGGCGCGGGTCATATTTTTGCAGCTCACCTCAAGGAGACTGTTGCTGGTGCATATCGCGAGATTCCATTCTCTACCGGCACCACTGACTACGAGGGAGCTCTGTCGCAGCTTGTTCCTCAGGGTGTCAGACGCTTTGTTGCAGAGATGTGGTACACCGGCAACGAGAACTGGAAAGAAGATCTTGTCTTTGCTTCCACCTACGTTCGCAGCAAAATTGATAAGGCGTTTGAGGGGTAAACGGCCTTTTTGCACTTGTTTTGGGTTTCTCGCCACAGACGGTACATAAGAATCTGTACAATGTGGATGAGCTCTTTCTTAGTACGACGTACGTTTCCAAACTCGTTTAGGTTTGTACAGGAAAGGATTACACATGAAGTTCTTTATTGACACGGCAGATATCGATGAGATTTCTGAGGCTTTAAGCTGGGGCTGTTTAGCAGGTGTTACTACCAACCCATCGCTGTATGCAAAGATTGGCGGCAAGTTAGCCGACTTTGAGTCTCATATGGTCAAGATTGCTCAGCTTTGCGAGGGACTTCCTGTTTCTGCTGAGTCAACGGCAACAACAACTGAGGGTATGATTGAAGAGGGCCGTCACCTGGCTTCTCTTGCTCCAAATATTGTTGTTAAGCTTCCTATCTGCGCTGAGAGCCTTGCTGCCACTCATCAGCTTGCTTCTGAGGGGATTCGCGTCAACATGACGCTGATCTTCTCGGCACCTCAGGCTCTTCTTGCGGCAAATGCTGGTGCTCGCTACATTTCGCCATTTGTTGGTCGTTTTGATGACATCGGCGAGGACGGCATTGAGCAGCTGGGAACTGTAGTTTCGTGCATTGAGAACTATGCATGGGATAAAAACGTTGATCACACCGTAGAGATTATTACGGCTTCTGTCCGTACGCCTAACCACGTGACTCAGGCAGCTCTGCTTGGTGCTGACATTGCAACCGTTCCATTTGGAGCTTTGAAGAAGTGTCTGAAGCACCCTCTGACCGACGCCGGTCTTAAGTCTTTTGAGGCAGACTGGGAAAAGGTTAAGGCTCAGCAATAAATAGTGATTGTGGTACGCCCAGCTTAGGTTGGGCGTACTTGTTTTACGTGCCTGTCTGTGCGCCGTTTAGGCGGCGTTTAAGCACCGTTTAGGCATCGTTTAAGCACCTGTTTTTGAGAGGATGAGAATGGGAACAACTGCATTACCCGAGCGCAACCTCACTGATGATGAGCTCAAGCTTGCAGCTAATACGCTGAGGCGCGATGTCATTGACATGCTCGAGAAGAGCAAGTCAGGTCATCCCGGCGGCTCACTGAGTGCGGCAGATATTGTGGCCACACTGTTCTTCTCGGGAGTGATGAAGTACAACCACAACAACCCAGAGGACCACACCGAGGATAGGTTTTTCCTGTCCAAGGGTCACGTGGCTCCTGTGCTGTATGCTGCGTACCATCTGCTTGACTGGCTCCACGACGAGGATATGGTTACCCTCCGTCAGCTTGGCAGTCGCCTGCAGGGTCACCCAGATTGCCACGCATGTCCTGGCATTGAAGTTTGCTCCGGCTCTCTTGGTCAGGGTCTCTCGGTAGCTGCAGGATGCGCTCTAGGCCTTTCTATGGACGCTCTGGCAAGCGGCGAGCGCGCCAAGAAGGTATTTGTCCTTCTGGGCGACGGCGAGCTGCAGGAGGGCTCTAACTGGGAGGCATGCATGTTTGCTGCTCACCAAAAACTGGATAACCTTATTGCCATTGTGGACCTCAATAACCTGCAGATTGACGGCCACGTCACCGACGTGTGCTCTCTTGGCGATATTGACGAGAAGTTCCGTTCTTTTGGCTGGAACGTACTGCGCGTTAACGGTCACGAGGTCACCGAGGTGCGCCAGGCTCTTCTCGCCGCACGAGATGGTCGCGAGGCAGGAAACACTGCTCCTACCGTGGTCATTTGCCAGACCGTCAAAGGCAAGGGCGTCTCGTTTATGGAGGACAAAGCTTCCTGGCACGGAAACGCTCCTTCGGCCGAGCAGGCTGACCTTGCGCGAGAAGAACTTGATGCAGCAAGAGAGCTTCTTTTGATTGATCTTCAAGGTGAAGGTAAGGAGGTTGCCAATGTCTAGAGCAACTCGTGAGGCATATGGTCAGACTCTTGTTGAGCTGGTAAACGAGGGTCACGACATCGTTGCTGTTGACGCAGACCTTGCTGGCTCCACCAAGCTTGCCGACCTCCAGAAGGCCTTCCCACAGCGTATGGTTGACGTGGGAATTGCCGAGCAAAACATGGTAGGCGTTGCATCAGGACTGGCGCTCACCGGACGTACCGTGTTTACCGGCTCGTTTGCCGTGTTTGCAACCGGCCGTGCTTACGATCAGATTAGAAACACCGTCTGCGATTCCGGCCTCAACGTGAAGATTTGTCCTACGCACGCAGGTATTACGGTAGGAGAGGACGGCGCCACTCACCAGTCCCTTGAGGATATTGGTATGATGCGCGCCCTCCCTCAGATGCGCGTGCTTGTTCCTGCAGATTACAACTCAACCAAGGCGGCTCTCAGGCTTGCTGCCGAGGCAGACGGCCCCTTCTACGTGCGTATGGGTCGTCACAAGGTTGCCGACATCTACGACGAGTCCTTCAAGGGCGGCCTGCCTTTTGCAAACGTCCTGCGTGAGGGCACCGACGTTACCATTGCTGCCTGTGGTGTTGAGGTTGCTCAGGCACTTGCAGCTGCAGATTTGCTGGCAGAAGAGAAGATCTCTGCCGAGGTTATTGACGTGTTCTCCATTAAGCCATTGGACGAGGAAGTCATTTTGGCATCTGCCGAGAAGACCCGTCATGTGGTAACCGTTGAGGAGCACAACGTGGCAACAGGCCTTGGAGCTGCAGTTGCTGAGCTTCTGGCCGAGCAGCTACCCACGCCAATGCGCTTTGCTGGTATGCGTACCTTTGGCACTTCTGCTCCTGGTGACGTGCTGCTTTCGCACTTTGGCCTGGACGCCGAAGGCATTGCTGCTCGCGTCAGGGAGTTTTTGCTCTCGTAGCCACGCGTGCGAGAGCTGCAACGGCAACGCTGCAGGTCAGTGGCATGTGCGGTTCGCAGGTTGCAAGTGATTTCTACCCGGTATCCATTTCGTGTGGATGCCGGGTTTCTTGTGCGGATACGCTGCTAGTGGACGGGTTTCTCGCCAGGTGGGCGGTGCGAGCCCGGAGTGAGCCTGCTGCGCGCCTGATGCGCGCCTGATTTTCTCGCCATGTCTGAACGATTTGCCGGAAAAGTACACCATATCTGAGCCATTTGCCGGTTTTTCTCGTCATGTCTGAGTAAATTTACTCAGACATGATGCAGCTTTCTGGCTCAAAAATTCAGGGCCACGCAGTCTATCTTTTACGCGCCTGATTTCTGCAAAGAATCTGTAAATTTTGCCTAAAAGCATAAAAGAATCGGTGGATTTGCCTGATTTCTGCAAAGAATCGGTGCTGTAATTACAGATTCTTTGCACTTTTCAGGCGCGCGATGGTGAGAAGAGCGCTTGGCGAGAAACTCGTGCGCTTGGGTGTGGATTCGCGGCACTTCTCGGCATGAAAAAGACCTGGCACCGTATGGTACCAGGTCTTTTGTGATTACATGTTAGCTTGCTGTGTCAGCTGTAACTGAACTGCGAGCCAAAGCTACGCCAGATGAAACCGGCGGACTAGCCGAGGTGCTTGGTGATGGAAGCAGCTGCTACCTTACCAGCGCCCATTGCAAGAATGACGGTTGCAGCACCGGTTACGATGTCGCCACCAGCCCAGATGCGAGGATCGGAAGTACGGCCCTCTTCGTCGGCCTCAATGTAGCCCCATTTGTTGAGCTTGATGTCGCCGATCATCTTTGCGAATGGGTTAGCGTTAGTGCCGATTGCAGAAATTGCAACGTCGCAAGGAATGTCCTCGATAGCGCCCTCGATAGCAACTGGACGACGACGTCCGTCAGCGTCAGGCTCGCCGAGCTCCATCTTCTGGACGCGAACTGCGCAAACTGCGCCGTCCTCGCCAGCGACAAACTCGAGAGGGGAGACGAGAGGAAGAACCTCAACGCCCTCAGCCTTTGCGTGGTGCAGCTCTGCACGACGAGCAGGCATCTCGTCCTCGGTACGACGGTAAGCGATGATTGCACGCTCAGCACCAAGGCGCTTAGCAGTACGAACAGCATCCATAGCAACGTTGCCGCCACCAAAGACAACGACGTTCTTGCCGTGCTTGGTTGGAGTGTCATACTCAGGGAAGTTGTTAGCCTTCATGAGGTTAACGCGGGTGAGGTACTCGTTTGCAAAGAAGACGTTTGGCAGGTTCTCGCCAGGGATGTTGAGAAGCTTTGGAAGGCCAGCGCCGGTTGCAATGTAGATTGCGTCAAAGCCCTGCTCAAAGAGCTCTTCTGCATCAGTAATACGACCGACAACAGAGTTGAACTCAAACTTAACGCCCAGCTCCTGAAGGCCGTCGATCTCGCGCTTAACAACAGCCTTTGGAAGACGGAACTCAGGAATACCGTAAACCAGAACGCCGCCGCCGGTGAAGAATGCCTCAAAGACGGTAACGTCAAAGCCGTTACGAGCAAGCTCGCCAGCGCAAGCAATACCGGAAGGACCGGAGCCTACAACTGCAACCTTCTTACCGTTCTTTGGAGCGATTGCTGGCTTGGAAGCAAGCTCAGGCTGGTCGCCAAGGAAGCGCTCGAGCTGACCAATAGCAACTGGTTCGCTGCGCTTACCCATGATGCAGACGCCCTCGCACTGGTTCTCCTGTGGGCAAACACGACCACAAACTGCAGGAAGCATGGAGGACTCGCGGATGATGTCAAGACCGCGACCAAACTCCTCTGCACGGATTGCCTCGATGAAGCGAGGAATGTTGATGTTTACAGGGCAGCCCTGAACGCACAGTGGATTCTTACAATCCAGGCAGCGGTTTGCCTCTGCAATTGCCATCTCTTTAGTGAAACCCTTGTCGACAGGGCGGAAGTCTTGTGCGCGCTCTGCAGCTGGCTCTTCGTTGTCAGCTGTACGAGGTGCCTTGACGTTTGGAATGTAGCGACCGTTTACTTGTGGCATGCGCACCTCGTCTCCTCGTAAGCCTTGATGGACTGTCCTTCCTCGGTGAGGTAGGCTGCCTGACGTGCGCGAAGGTCGTTCCAGTCAACCTTGGTTGCGTCAAAGTCAGGACCGTCAACACAAGCAAACTTGGTCTCGCCGCCAACCTCAACACGGCAGCAACCGCACATACCAGTGCCGTCGACCATGATTGGGTTCAGGGAAGCGATGATAGGTGTGTCGTACTTCTCGGCAGTGAGAGTGGAGAACTTCATCATTGGAACTGGGCCAACGCAGAATACACGATCGACCTGCTTGTCCTGCAGAAGACGCTCGAGAGGTGCAGTTACAACGCCCTTCTCGCCAAGAGAACCGTCGTCTGTGGTGATGTGGATGTGATCGTCGTCCAGAATGGAACGGAACTGATCCTCAAGCAGCAGCAGCTCTTTGGTACGAGCGCCCATGATTGCGTGGACCTCGCGGCCAGCTGCTACGAGCTGACGAGCAACAGGGAAGGCGATAGCCAGGCCAACGCCGCCGCCAATAACTGCCCATTTGCCCTCGCCCATCTCGGTAGGCTCGCCCAGAGGACCAGTGACGTCCTGCAGGAAATCACCAACCTCGTAGGTAGAAAGCATCCTAGTGGTCTTGCCGATTACCATGAAGATAAACTCGACCCAACCCTCCTCAGGATTCCAATCCGCAAAGGTAAATGGAACGCGCTCGCCACACTCATTTGCGCGGACCATCAGGAACTGACCAGCATGTGCATGCTTGGCCATCTGTGGTGCCTCGATGCGGAACTTGAAGACCTTCTCGGAGAACTGAGTCTTTTCGAGGATCTTATACATTCAGCGGTACTCCTCTCCTAACACAACAAAACTGCGAGTGAGTTGACGCGCCGCACTACAGCGTGCCTTCTGGCGAGAAGAACAGTAGCAGGTGACGCATGTATCTCACGCATACGAGTCTGGGTAACCCGTATTCGCAAACAACATATCTATTGTACTATTTGCGCATGATTCAAGTCATGAGTAATTCATGAATGAGCATAAATATTTCGTAGAATGTTTTGCCTGCTAGCTGCGGAGGGCGAGAAACCCGGTGGGCTTGCGGCGCGACGACACGCGGAGGAGCGCGGTGACCGCTAGCTGCGGAGGAGTTGTGATGCGCGAGGATGGCTAGCTGCAGAGGAGTTGCTCCACCTGATCGGCTGCTGTCTGGGCGGTGACCAGAAAGTCTTCCAGGTTGTTTCCCTTGAGCTCGCGCAGAACATAGTCTGCCACCGGCATCTTTCCAGGAGGGCGACCGATGCCAAACTGCAGGCGCATAAAATCCCTGGTCTGGAGTTTGTCGACGATGGAGCGCAGCCCGTTATGCGAGTTGAGTCCGCCGCCTTCCTTGAAGTTGAGTTGGCCTTCCGCGAGGTCAACTTCGTCATGAATGACCAGGATTTGCGCAGGTTGAAGGTGGTGTGCACGAGCAAGTTTAGAGAGGGGACCACCGCTGGTGTTCATGAAGTCCTGGGGTTTGGCCAGGAGTACATGGCGTTTCTCGCCAGATGCGGTGCCGGGAGCTGCGGTCTGAGCTGCGGGAAGGGTGATCTCCGCGACCTGGCAGCCTGCCTCGCTTTTCCAGTACGAAACGCCGTGGCGCTCGGCAAGGGCATCAACGACGGCAAAACCAGCATTGTGCCTGGTGCGCGCGTATTTCTCGCCAGGATTTCCCAGGCCCGCTACAAGCACAATTTTGTTACCGTGCATCGAATTTCCTTCCGTTTGAGATGTGTACGTTTATGATGGTAAGGGAAAACGACAGGTTCCACCAGCGTGAACTGAGCTCGCGGTTGGTAGCCTAGTGGCGATGTGCGCGGCGTGCAGCGATCGGCGCGCGGTGAGCAGCGTGCGGTGAGCAGCGTGCGGGGCATGCGGCGTTCAACTGAGGTGCGGAGGCAAAATGAAGAAGATTCTGGTTACCGGATTTGAGCCTTTTGGTGGCGAGAAAATCAATCCAGCTTGGGAGGCCGTGAAGGCGCTGCCCGAGACTATTGGCGGTGCTCAGGTGATAAAACTGCACGTACCTGTTGAGTTTGGCGCTGGTGCTCAAAAGGTTATCGACGCGCTTGAAGCGGAGCGTCCCGAGATTGTGCTTTGCGTGGGCCAAGCGGGTGGAAGAAGCAAGATTACGCCCGAGTTTGTGGGCATCAACTGGGCTCATGCGCGCATTCCCGACAACGCGGGCAAGCAGCCGCTCTCGCAGCGCATCATCAACAGCGCTCCCGACGCGTATTTTGCATCGCTGCCGGTAAATGCCATGGTGGCCGCCATGAACCAGTCGGAGATCCCCGCGGCGGTCTCGTACACTGCGGGAACGTACGTCTGCAACGACGTCATGTACCAGGTCCTTCATGCGCTGGCCACAAGATTTCCGGAGACTCGCAGCACGTTTCTGCACGTACCGTTCGCAACGGAGCAGGTTGTCGAGAAAAACGCTGCAGCTGCCGAGAAGAACGCCGCAGGTGAAAAGGACACTGCGGGTGAGACGACCCACCAGGTTCCAAGCATGTCGCTGGAAATGATGACTCGCGGACTGCAGATTGCGCTGGAAGCGGCGCTTGCAAACGACGTTGACCTCGCGGATTCCGAAAGCGGAACGACCTGCTAGAACGCGCGCTGCTGAGGGCGGTTTGCGAGCGCACGGGTTTCTCGCCGGGTGCGCTTCTCGCCATCGCGCGCCTGAAAAGTGCAAAGAATCTGTATTTGAGGTACAGATTCTTTGACAAAATCAGGCAAATCCACCGACTCTTTTACATTTTTAGGCAAAATTTACAGAATCTTTGATGAAATCAGGCGCGTGAAAGATAGACTACGTGATCCTAAATTTTGAGCCTGAAAACTACATCATGTCTGAGTAAAACAGCTCAGACATGGCGAGAAAAACCGGCAAAACCACTCAGACTTGGCGTGTTTTCCGGCAAATCGTTCAGACATGGCGAGAAAATCAGGCTCGCTCCAGGCGCGCATTAGGCTCGCTCCAGGCGTGCGCTGATTGCGCGCCAGCTCACACCGCTACCTGGCGAGAAACCCGTCCACTAGCATCGTTTCCGCACAAAAAACCCGGTATCCACACGAAATGGATACCGGGTTGAAATCACTTGCGACTCGCGCTCGCACGCACGTTTGACCTGCAGTATTGCCGTCGTCGCCCGCGCGCGTTTGACCTGCGGCGTTGCCGTCGTCGCACGCACGGCTGACCTGCGGCGTTACAGGTTGAAGTCACCGCCGAAGATGTCGGAGACAGGGCGGTCGGTGTAGACAGCGTAAATTGCCTCGGCAATCTCGTTTGCAATGGTAATCGTCTTAATTTTGGAGCCTTCCTGGTTTGCTGCTGGGCAAGGAATTGCGTCAGTAACCACGCACTCCTCAATTGGGGCGCTATTGAGGCGCTCAATTGCAGGACCAGAGAAGATGCCGTGGGTTGCGCAGACGTAGATATCGCCTGCACCCATTTCCTTCAGCTTAACAACGGAAGCACAGAGGGTACCTGCGGTATCAATCATGTCGTCGTTAACAATACAGGTCTTGCCCTTGATATCGCCGATGATGCCCATAACAGCACTCTCGTTGTGGCGAGGACGGCTCTTGTGAGCAATAGCAAGGCCGCAGTCCAGGTAGTCAGAGAGCTTCTTAGCAGCCTTTGCGCGACCCATATCAGGGGAGACAACAACGGTATTCTCCCAGTCAAATGGCTTGTTCTTAAAGTAATCGCCCAGAAGGTAGAGAGCAGTCAGGTGAGAAACAGGAATGTCAAAGAAGCCCTGGATTTGGCCTTGGTGCAAGTCAAGTGTGATGACGCGGTCAACGCCAGCGTTCTCAAGCAGGTTTGCCATCAGACGAGCAGTAATAGGCTCGCGAGCAGCGGCTTTGCGGTCCTGACGAGCATATGCGTAGTGAGGGATAACCACAGTAAAGCTGTTAGCAGATGCGCGCTTTGCAGCGTCAGCAACAATCAGCGTTTCCATAACCAGGTCGTTGACGTTGACACCTGCCAAAGACTGAATGAAGAAGACCTCGTCGCCGCGGACAGACTCGTCAAAGCGAGCGTAGATTTCTCC
The DNA here is from genome assembly GCA_937905925.1 of uncultured Atopobium sp. Classification (GTDB taxonomy): domain Bacteria; phylum Actinomycetota; class Coriobacteriia; order Coriobacteriales; family Atopobiaceae; genus Lancefieldella. Next base: position 5,065 of record CALCXO010000001.1, on the reverse strand, counting down.
GTTAGCAAACTTCTCGAGGAGAAGACCTTGTAGCTCTAGGTGAAGAATGTCTGCAACCTTACGAGCCAGTTCAGGGTTACCTGTACCGGTGTAGAGCTTGATATTTCTAGCAACTAACAGTGGTTCACTCAGGTTCTCGAACATCTAGTCCTCTTTCTCAAGCTTGTGACGCCTCTGGGCGGCGTATCCCTCAACAATTTTCTGCTCAGAGCGCTCGAGTGCAAGCGCATCTGCTGGTACATCCTTTGTGATGCACGAACTTGCCCCCACAAGTGCGCCATCACCAATTGAGACGGGTGCTACCATCATGGTATCGGATCCAACAAAGACGTTGTTGCCAATGTGTGTCTTGAACTTGTGGTAACCGTCATAATTGCATGTAATTGAACCTGCGCCAATATTGACGCCAGAGCCCATGGTAGTGTCACCAATGTAGGAGAGGTGAGGAACCTTGGAACCCTCGCCGATAGTTGAATTCTTAATCTCAACGTGGGTGCCTGCCTTGGCGTGAGGCATGAGGTGTGTCCCTGGGCGCAGGTAAGCGCGAGGACCGCAGGTAGCAAAGTCGTCCACCTGTGCGTTGATAGCTACAGTCTCGTCAACAACAGCGTCGTTGCCAACAAGCGTATCGGTCAGACGAGTGTTAGGACCTACCACGCAATTCTCGCCAATTGAGGTCTTGCCGTAGAGCATAGTCTGCGGGAGAACATCGGTGTCCATACCAAGCGTGACCTCGGGGCCAATCCAGACGGAGGTTGGGTCCAGCATGGTGACACCCTGGCTCATCCAGTGCTCGTTGATGCGCTCCTGCATGATGCGGGTAGCAACGGCAAGCTCGGAGCGGGAGTTAACGCCCAGCGCCTCTTTGTAGTCGTCAACGTGGACGGCAGCAACAGGCTCGCCCTGGCTGACGTAAAGGCCCACCATGTCAGTGAGGTAGTACTCGCCCTGAACGTTATCATTGCCGAGAAGATCGATGTTTGCGGTCAGTCTTCCGCCACAGAAGCAGTACACGCCAACGTTGCATTCACGCTCTTGCTCGCGCTGCTCTGACGTAGCGTCTTTGTGCTCAACAATGGCAGTTACCTGGCCGTTAGAAGAAATGACGCGACCATATCCGGTTGGATCTGGGGGCGTCATTGTGAGTACCGTACATGCGTTGTGATGAGCTTTAGTTTCTGCAACAAGGTCGAGAATAGACTGTGCGCGCAACAGAGATGCGTCACCGTTGATAACAACAACGGGTCCCTTGAAGCCACCAAGAGCATCCTTAACAACCTTGACGGCGTGGCCGGTGCCAAGACGCTCGGTCTGGGCAACATACTCAAGGTTAGGGAAGCAAGAAAGTGCAGATTTAACCTCGTCAGCATGGTTACCAACAACCACAATGACGCGGTCAGCGCCAGCAGTAATTGCAGCGTTGACACTCCACCAAACAAGTGGTTTATCTAGTAATTTGTGCACAATCTTAGGGTGGTGGGACTTCATGCGCGTTCCCTCGCCTGCAGCGAGGACAATCGCAGTAAGTGGCATACGTAAGCCTCCAAAGTACTTCGTATTACTCGATACGAGTGCGTCCCTACACAAAAGTTGCGTAAAAATGGCTGGGGTAGTAGGATTCGAACCCACATTCCAGGCACCAAAAACCCGTGTCCTAACCGTTGGACGATACCCCAATGTAATCACTACGTTGGTTTTGTCCGCAACTCTATTAAGTGTATCAGCTTAGCGAGGCAAATGCTCCACAAATTGCATCAAGAACAAGAACTGCTAAAGTCTGCGCGTCTGCGGTAGTAAATGAGCCGTCTACGTTTGTTCCTTCTGGCAGCACAATCTTGATAGGGGAGCCCGTTGCATCAGCAGACTCAATGGCAGTGCGCAGTCTTGCTGGCAGCGTCTCGTTTTCTTCCATAGAAACAGAGCCAATACCAACCTGTCCGCGGGCGGGCATGCTTGGGGCATAAGCTGTGGTCAGAACCAAAATAGTGGCTGCATCAGTAGGGGAATCGGCGCGATCAATCATGGTCATGCCGCTTGCCTCAGTAGTTGCCTTAGAAAGGTTATAGACGCGAGCAGCTACGTTTCTAGAGATAGGATCTTCTCCCGTAATAGCAATGCAGGTGGTCTCAAGAACGTTGGCAGCTCGCGCAAAGCCCATAGGACCCTGTGGGTGAGGGCCTTTTGCCTGCTTACCAGACCAAACGTGACGCAGACGCTCAATAGCGTCGAGGGTATCCTGAAACGCCATGCCATCAGCAAGTTCGCCGACGCTTTCCTGGAAGAGCTTAACGGCAGCCTCGGTGTGAACACCGTAATGGCCATCAACTTTTCCGCACGAGAAACCCAAGATGTTGAGACGCTCTTGCAGCTGACGCACGTCATTGCCGTGGAAGTTAGGAAGACGAAGGTAGAGAGTTCTGTCTCCTAGCTCATAGCCCTCATCGACCATGATTGCCCAGGTAGAGGCATCTACTTCTTCTCCAAGAGAAAGGTCATGGTCAAGCCTAAAGCGCGCAACGGCGCGAGCAGTTGACTTGCCAAATGTGTGGCTCTGGCGCTCATCGTCTTCGATGGTGTAGCCAAGCTTTACGAGGCGTTCCTGAATGTCTTCAACGGCAGCACCAGTGCTACCAGGAGTAATAGGATCCATAATTACCTTTCTCGGTTCACAAAGAAGTCTGCCATAGACAAAAGTGTGTCGCGAGCGTCTTCAGTAAGTATCACGTTTTCAAGCACGTGCTTTGCCTCATCAACTAAGGCAAGAGCGTGCGTGCGGACAAATTTTATCGCATTAGCGCTTTCCATAAGCTCCACAGCGCGCTGAAGCTTCAAAGTATCGCCTGTATGCGCAGAAAGTATGGAGACAAGCTCTGTCTTTTCTGCTGGGCCAAGATGCTCAAGTGCGTAGACCACGGCGAGCGTGCGCTTGCCTTCAGTGATGTCTGACCTAAAATCTTTGCCCTGTACCTGGGCGTTTCCAACCAGGTTAAGAAGATCGTCTTGCAGCTGGAAGGCAAGACCTACCTTGAGGCCAAACTCTTTGAGTGCGTCAAGCGTTTTCTGGTCAGCACCACCGATGAGCGCACCCAGTACCAGGGGATATGCAGCAGAGTAATAGGCGGTTTTGGAGAGCGCCATAAAAAGGTATTGGTCAGAAGTAACATCCCAGCGCTCGTTCTGAGCCCAACCAAGGTCGAGCGCCTGACCCTCAAGGGTGTGCTCCTGCATGGCGAGAAGGGCGTCGATAACGCGAACTTTAAGCTGGTCAGAGAGGTGGTCGGCTACGGTAACGCGTCTGACAACATTGACCAGCGCAGAATCACCGACATTGATGGCAAGTCCAGTGCCAAGTGTCTTGTAGAGGCACTTCTCGCCACGGCGTAGCTCTGATTTATCTGCGATGTCATCGTGGATCAGAGCAGCCGACTGGAAGTCCTCGATGGCGCAAGCCATCGGAAGGGCGGCTTCTGCCGAGCCTCCAACCGCCTCGGCGCCCAGGCAGCAGAGGACCGGACGCACGCGCTTGCCGCCGCCTGCACTGAAGTGAGAAAGTGGCTGGTAGAGGTAGGTGTTCAGGTCCGCGCGGGTACGCTCCGAGGGCGTGGATGTTGCTGCCGCGGGCGCTGCAGATGCCGCGGGGAGTCCGCGCATGATCTCTGCCTCGACGGCAGGAAGCTTTTGTGTGAGGTAGTCGGCGAAGTTCACGGAAGTCCTAGCCGCGATAGCCGTCTGGGTTCATCGACTGCCACTTCCAGGAATCGCGGCACATGTCAGCAAGGTTGTACTGAGCCTTCCAGCCAAGCATGTCGGCAGCTTTCTGGCAATCGGCGTAGTTAGTAGCAACGTCTCCAGCACGACGAGGCTCAATAACGTAAGGAATCTCTTTGCCACAAGCCTTTGAGAATGCCTTAATAACGTCAAGTACAGAGCTACCAGTACCGGTTCCTAGGTTGAAGATCTCAACTCCCGTGCGACCAGCCATCCACTTAAGTGCAGCTGCATGACCAGAAGCAAGATCGCAGACGTGAATGTAGTCGCGAACGCCCGTGCCATCTGGGGTGTTGTAGTCGTTACCAAAGACGTGAACGGCTTCGCGTTTGCCTACAGCAACCTGAGCTACGTAAGGCACCAGGTTGTTTGGAATACCTGCAGGGTCTTCTCCGATAAGTCCAGACTGGTGAGCGCCAATAGGATTGAAGTATCTAAGTAGGACAACATTCCACTCTGGGTCAGAGGTGTGAACATCGGTCAAAATCTGCTCAATCATCCACTTGGTCCAACCATAAGGGTTGGTTGCGTTTTTCTTGGGGCTTTGCTCGGTTAGAGGAAGGCTATCTGGGTCTCCATAAACGGTCGCAGAGCTCGAGAAAATAATTGACTTGCAGCCGTGGTTTCTCATGACATTAAGAAGGGTGAGGGTATTGCCCAGGTTGTTCGTGTAGTATTCGATAGGCTTGGCAACGGACTCACCGACAGCCTTGAAGCCAGCGAAGTGAATGACAAAGTTAATGGCGTGCTCATCAAAGATGCGGTTGAGTGCATCTGCATCGTTGACGTCTGCCTCGTAGAACGAAAGGCGCTTAGCGTTTTCTTCTCCCACAATGGTTTTGATGCGATCGATAACCTTTGCCGAAGTATTGGAGAGGTTATCAACAATAACAGCCTCGTAGCCGGAATTGAGCAGTTCAACAACGGTGTGGCTGCCAATAAAGCCCGCGCCGCCGGTGACAAGTACGCAGGAATTTTGTGGAATCAGAGCGTCAGACATATCAATCCTTTCGTAGACTATATCGTCATAAGTATACGGCTTTTCTGCGCAGCGTTGTGCGGTACGAGCACGCGGGTTTCTCGCCAGGTGCGCGTGCGGGCGCACGGGTTTCTCGTCGCACAAGTCCTTCTGCTATTGCGAGCCTAACTCTTCATTATGCGCGCCTGAAAAGTGCAAAGAATCTGTATTTGCGACACCGATTCTTTGACAAAATCAGGCAAATCCACCGATTCTTTTACTTATTTAGGCAGAAGTTACAGATTCTTTGCAGAAATCAGGCACGTTCTAACTAGGGTG